>NZ_JBBEFX010000007.1:0-149921 GCF_048058635.1 Sphingomonas sp. MJ1 (PH-R8) | reverse complement strand
CCCCCACCCCCAACCCCGTTTGTCTCGAGTAGGGATCGAGCTTGTCGAAAGCCCGTATCGAGAGAGCCACAACAACCCGCTTCTCGATACGCCGTCTCGACAAGCTCGACGGCTACTCGAAGCGAACGGTGTGTGTGGGGGGGAGGCGAGATCGGCTGAAGAGGGAGGTAGGGACCCGCCCCTCACCGTGGCCCGAACAGGATCGCAAGGCACCCCGCGAGACACAGCCCGCCGCCGATCAGGTCGAAGCGGTCCGGCCGCAGCCCCTCGACCAGCCACATCCAGCCGAGCGAACTCGCCACATAGATGCCGCCATAAGCCGCATAGGCGCGCGCCGCCGCCGGCGCGTCGGCAAAGGTGAGAATCCAGGCGAAGCCGGCAAGCGCGACCAGGCCGGGGATCAGCCACAAGGGCGATGCGCCGAGCCGCGCCCATTTCCAGAACGCGAAGCATCCGCCGATCTCAAGCATGGCTGCGACGATGAAGATCAGGGGGGTCGGCAGCGCAGGTGTCCCTTTTTCCGGGAGAACCGATCCGCCGCGCCGGGGCGGATGGTGGAAGGGGCTGGATTCGAACCAGCGTACACTTGCGTGGGCAGATTTACAGTCTGCTGCCTTTAACCACTCGGCCACCCTTCCACGGGGCCGCTTCGCTGAAGCGAGGTGGCCCATTGCCGTCCGACGCGCACGCTGTCAACGGCTTGCGCGCCTTTCCCGGGCCGCATAGCGTCGTTTGTGACACTTTTCTCTCCCTCGCATGAACGGAACCCGATGCGCGCGCTCAGCCTTGCCCTGCTTGCCACCGTTGCCGCCACGCCTCTTGCCGCCCCGCTCGCCGCCCAGTCGGTCGATCGGGACGCCGTCACCCGGATCATCGACGAGGGCACCAACCAGTCGGAAGTGATGCCGATCGCGCAGCACCTGACCGACGTGATCGGCCCGCGCCTCACCAACTCGCCCGGCATGCGCCAGGCAGAGGAATGGACCCAGTCGAAGTTCCGCGAATGGGGCCTGAAGAACGTCCACAAGGAAGGGTTTGAGTTCGGCCGCGGCTGGTCGATCGTCAGCTCGAGCGTACGCATGGTGACCCCGCGCCCGATCCAGCTGACCGCGATCCCGATCGCCTGGACCCCCGGCACCAACGGCACCGTCACCGCGCCGGTCATCGTGGCGCCGATGTCCAAGGAAGCGGACTTTGCACGCTATCGCGGGCAGCTGGCGGGCAAGATCGTGATGGTGACCCAGCCGGACACCGGCTCGGAGCCGGATCGCCCCGCCTTCCGTCGGCTCAGCCAGCAGGAGCTCGCCGACCAGGACTTCTTCGAAGCACCGGTCAATGATCCGGAGGCGGCGGACCGCCGGCTCAAGCGGCTCGACTTCTCGCTCAAGCTCGACGCGTTCCTGAAGAGCGAGGGCGCGGTGGCGATGGCGACCATGTCCAGCCGCGACGGCATGCTGCTGCACGGCAGCGGCTATCTGTTCGGACGCGATCAGACCCCGGCGACGCCCGGGATCGAGATCGCGGCCGAGGACTATCGCCGCCTCGCCCGCCTTGCCCGCGTCGGCCAGGCACCGACGCTGGAAGTGACCAGCAACGTCCGTTTCGACGACAGCGACGTGCAGGCTTACAACATCCTCGCCGACATTCCGGGCACCGATCCCAAGGCCGGTTATGTGATGGCCGGTGCCCATCTCGACAGCTGGGCCGCAGGCGATGGCGCTTCCGACAACGCCGCGGGCTCTGCCGTGGTGATGGAGGCCGCGCGAATCCTTTCGCAGATGGGGGTGCGGCCGAAGCGCACGATCCGCTTCGCGCTGTGGAACGGCGAGGAACAGGGGCTGCTCGGCTCGCTCGCCTATATCGAGCAGCACATCGCCACGCGCGCGCCGGCCGCAACCGGGCCGACGACCGGCCTCGCCCGTTTCTATGGCTGGACCTCGCGCTGGCCGATCACGAAGAAGCCGGGCTACGACCAGCTCGCCGCCTATTTCAACCTCGACAACGGCTCGGGCAAGATCCGCGGCATCTATGCCGAGAACAACCAGGCCGCGGTGCCGATCTTCCGCGAATGGTTCGCGCCGTTCCAGGCGATGGGCGCCGGCACCGTGGCGATGCGCCGCACGTCGAGCACCGATCACTATTTCTTCCAGTCGATCGGACTGCAGGGCTTCCAGTTCATCCAGGACCCGCTGGACTATGGCAGCCGCATCCACCACACCAATGCCGATACCTTCGACCATATGAAGGGCGAGGATCTGCGTCAGGCATCGATCATCATGGCCTCCTTCCTTCTCAATGCCGCCAACGCGGACAAGCCGCTGCCGAAGCCGCCGCTGCCCCGCCAGCCGAAGGTCACCGACCCGTACGCCTGGCCGAAGGCGGAGGACTGAGCATGGCACGTCGTGGTCATCGCCCGAGCCAGGGCTCCCCGCAGCGCCCCCGTTTCTGGGGCCGCCATGCGGTACTCGCCGCACTCGCCAACCCCGAGCGCACGGTGCGCAAGCTGTGGGGCACGCATGAGGCGTTGTCGCAGCTCGACCTTCCGTCGACGCTGACCGTCACCTATGCCGAGGCGGCCGACCTCGGCCGGCTGGTTCCGAACGACGCTCCGCACCAGGGCATGGTGGCAGAGGTCGATCCGCTGGAGGACATCTGGCTGGGCGACCTGCTGGAGCGCGGCCGTTCCGACACCCGCCCGCTGCTCGTGCTCGATCAGGTCACCGATCCGCACAATGTCGGCGCGATCCTGCGCTCGGCAGCCGCGTTCGACGCGCTCGGCATCGTGACGCAGGACCGGCATGCCCCGCCGGAATCCGGCACCGTCGCCCGCACCGCGTCCGGCGCGCTGGAGATCGTCCCCTGGGTGCGCGTGGTGAACCTCGCCCGTGCGCTCGAGGAGATCGCCGAGGCCGGCTATTGGCGCATCGGCCTGACGGGCAACACCGACCTAACGCTCGATCAAGCGATGGGCTCGGACAAGGTCGCGCTGGTGCTGGGTGCCGAGGGCGAAGGCATGCGCCAGAACACCGCGGCGCATTGCGACGTGCTCGCGCGGTTGCCGATCAGCGATCAGATCGAAAGCCTGAACGTCTCCAACGCAGCGGCCATCGCGCTCTACGCGGCGGCGACGCGGCGCGGCTGAGGACGGAGGGGGCACGGCTTCGGCCGTGTCCCCTCGCCTTTGCACCCGGGACAATCGCGGTTACTCCTGCAGGCATGAAGCGTTTCCTCAGCTGTGCAGCATTGCTGCTCGCCGTACCCGTCGTTGCGAGCGCCCAGGTCGCCCGTCCCGCCCACGCCGCCAAGCAGGCGGCGCAAGGCATGGTCAGCGCAGCGGACCCGCGCGCCGCGGCGGCGGGCGTCGAGATGCTGCGCGCCGGCGGCAGCGCCACCGATGCCGCGATCGCGACCCTGCTCGCGCTCAACGTGGTCGAGCCGCAGAACTCCGGCATCGGCGGCGGCGGCTTCTGGGTCGGGCATGATGCCAGGACCGGAAAGCTCCTGACCATCGACGGGCGCGAGACGGCTCCCGCGGCGGCCGATCCGCGCTGGTTCTACGCGCCCGACGGCAATCCGCTGAGTCATTCCGCGGCCGTGCCCGGCGGGCGCAGCGTGGGGGTGCCGGGCAACCTGCGCGAATGGGCGATGGCGCATGCCCGCGCCGGCAAGCTCCCCTGGGCGAAGCTGTTCGAGCCGGCGATCCGGCTCGCCCGCGACGGCTTCCGCATCACCCAGCGGCTCAACACCGGGATCGACCGCTTCGGCAGCCACATCGACGCGTGGGCGCGGGCCAAATATCTGACGCCGGACGGCAAGGCGCTGCCGGTAGGCACGCTGCTCAAGAACCCCGAACAGGCCGCCTTGTTTGAACGCCTGGCACGGCTGGGTCCGGACAGCTTCTATGTGGGGCCGGACGCGCAGAAGCTCGTCGCCACCGTCAACACCGCCGCACGCAACCCTTCGAAGATGACCGCGGGCGACCTCGCGAGCTACGATGCCAAGGAACGCGCGCCGGTGTGCGGCAGCTACCGCGCCTATCGCATCTGCGGCATGGGCCCGCCCTCGTCCGGCGGCGTCGCGGTGCTGATGATCCTGAAGCAGCTCGAACGCTTCGACATGGCGAAGCTGGGCAAGGACTCGCCGGTCGCCTGGCATCTGATGGCCGAGAGCCAGCGGCTCGCCTATGCCGATCGCGACATGTACCTGGCCGATCCCGACCATGTGACGGTGCCGGTCAAGGGGCTGCTCGATCGTACGTACATCGCCGCGCGCTCGGCCCTGATTTCGCCCGACCGCACGATGGCGAGCGTCGCGCCCGGCACGCCCGTCGGTGCTCCTGCCCGCATCCGGGTGCAGCAGAGCGAAGTGCCGGGGACGACCCATGTCTCGGCAACCGATGCGCGCGGTAACGCGGTGTCGGTCACGTCGACGGTGGAGGGCTATTTCGGCTCGGGCCTTTCGGTGAACGGCACCATGCTCAACAACGAGCTGACCGACTTCGACATCGTGCCGGAAAAGAACGGTCACCTGGTCGCCAACCGGGTCGAGGGCGGCAAGCGGCCGCGCAGCTCCATGTCGCCGACCATCGTCTACGGCCCGGACGGCAAGGTCCGGCTGGTGATCGGTGCGGCGGGCGGGTCCACCATCATCGCTCAGGTCGCCAAGGCGGTGATCGCGGTGATCGACTGGCGGATGACGGCGCAGGACGCGATCGGCCTAGGGCTGATCTATGCACCCGGAAGGATTGCGACTCTCGAACAGGGTACCCAACTCGACGCCATGGCGCCGGCACTCGAGGCGCTGGGAGAGCCCGTGAAGATCGCGCCCATGGGCCTGAAAGCGAATGCGGTGGAGCGCGTACACGGTCGCTGGGTCGGCGGTGCCGATCCGCGCAGCGAGGGTGTCGCCATGCGGCAGGACGGCACCGTCGTCGAAATCAAGCGGGTCGGCGGCTTCGGCACCCGTCCCCCGGAATAACAACAGGCAAGTCCCCGGCGCACGGATGCCGGGGCGGCAGGAGAGGCCATGCGTACCCTCGAGCATTTCCCGAACCTCGTCTCGATGTTCTTCGCGCGCGCCCGCGAGAACGGCGACAAGCCGTTCCTGTGGCACAAGGCCGGGGGCGAGTGGCAGCCGACCAGCTGGGCGGAGGCGGCGCGCCAGGTCGCGAGTCTCGCCGCCGGTCTGAAGGCACTCGGCCTCAAGCGCGGCGACCGGGTGATGCTGGTGTCGGAGAACCGCCCCGAATGGTGCATCTCCGATCTCGCCATCATGGCCGCAGGCTGCATCACGGTGCCGACTTATGTCACCAACACCCAGCGCGACCACCAGCACATCATGGAAAATTCGGGCGCCTGTGCCGCGATCGTCTCCACCGCCAAGCTCGCGCGGGAGCTGATTCCGGCCGCCCTTCACGCATCCACCCCGCAGAAGATCATCGGGATCGAGGACGTTCGCCTGGTCCAGCCCGGCAGCATCGAATTCCACAGCTGGCATCAGCTGATCGCCGATCATCCCGCCAGCGCCGACGCGGCCGCGGGCGAGGCAAGCTTCCAGCGGGAGGACCTCGCCTGCATCATCTACACCAGCGGCACCGGCGGTGCCCCCCGGGGGGTGATGCAGCACCATGGCGCGATCCTGCACAACGTGGCCGGCTGTTCCGCCGTCATCGCCGAGGATTTCGGCTGGGACGACGAGGTGTTCCTGTCGTTCCTGCCGCTGAGCCACGCCTATGAGCACACCGGCGGCCAGCATTTCGCGATCGGCCTGGGCGGGCAGATCTATTATGCGGAAGGGCTCGACAAGCTCGCCGCCAATATCGAGGAAGTGCGCCCGACGATCATGTTCGTCGTGCCGCGGCTGTTCGAGGTGCTGCGCACCCGGATCACCAAGGCGGTCGAGAAACAGGGCGGCATGGCCGCCTATCTGCTCGGCAAGGCGATCGAACTCGGCAACAAGGAGAGCGAGGGCCGCCTGCGCCTGACCGACCGGCCGGCGCAGCTGGCGGTGCGGGCCTTGTTCCGGCCGAAGATCGCCAAGCGCTTCGGCGGGCGGATGAAGGCGATGGTCTCGGGCGGCGCGCCGCTCAATCCGGAGGTGGGGCTGTTCTTCCAGGCGCTGGGGGTCACATTCCTCCAGGGCTATGGCCAGACCGAGGCCGCGCCGGTGATCTCGTGCAACCGCCCCTCGGCGGGCGTGCGGATGGACAGCGTCGGCCCGCCGCTCGCCAACACCGAAGTGCGCATCGCCGAGGATGGCGAAATCCTGGTGCGCGGCGAGCTGGTGATGCACGGCTATTGGCGCAACGAGGTCGAGACGGCGCGCGTCCTGAAAGACGGCTGGCTCCACACCGGCGACATCGGCGTGATCGACGAGGCGGGGCGGATCAAGATCACCGACCGCAAGAAGGACATCATCGTCAACGACAAGGGCGAGAACGTCGCCCCGCAGAAGGTGGAGGGGATGCTCACCCTCCAGCCCGAGATCTCCCAGGCGATGATCGCGGGCGATCGCCGCCCCTATATGGTCGCGGTGATCGTGCCCGATCCGGAGTGGACGCAGGAATGGTGCGCGGCCAACCGCGCGGTCTGCGACTTCAAGCGGCTGGCGGAGGACAGCGGCTATCGTGCAGCGTTGAGCGCAGCCGTGGACCGCGTGAACCAGGACCTGACCGTGACCGAACGCATCCGCCGCTTCATCCTGGCGGACCGGCCGTTCACCATCGAGAACGAGCAACTCACCCCCAGCCTGAAAATCCGCCGCCACATCCTGCGCCAGGTCTATGGCGAGCGGCTGGACGCGCTCTACAAGGGGTAAGCTGACGCCTGTAAAGGCGACGCAGAACGATCGGCGTCGAGTCTGACAACCCTGGGCTCCTGCCTGCGCAGGAGCACGGAAGTGGGTGAGGCACTGCCGGGTCGCTGCGTCAGCTGGAGGGAGCCGGGGGTCATCCCCGTACCGTGCTCCTGCGCAGGCAGGAGCCCAGGGCCACAAGCGTGTCGCTCGTTGACCCGGGCCGCCGCTGCGCCGGACCCTTACGGACTCAGTTCGCCTTTTTCTCCGGCACGACCACCAGCGACCATTCCTTCTCCGGGCGGAGATACTTAACCGCCAGCGCCTGGATGTCGGCAGAGGTCGTCGTACCGATGTCCGAGGCGATGGTGTTGATCGCGTCGATCCGCTTGGGATCGAGCGTGCCGCCCGCGGTCTGCTGCATCCAAAACATGTTGCCGCTCGACACGCGCGCAATGAACTGCAGCACCGGCGCCTGTGCGCGCCGCAGTTCGTCCTCGGTGATCGGGTTCGCCACCAGGTCCGCCGCGATGCCGCGCGCCAGCTGGAAGAAGAAGTCCGTCTTGTCGGGCGGCACCGCGCCGATCGCCAGGATCTTGCCGCCGCTCGGCAGGCCCACGGGCCAGTCGGTGGAAACGTTGGGCGTATAGCTCACCCCAGCCTCCGACCGCAGCTTGTCGAGCAACCGATCGCGGAAGATGGCGGCGAGCAGTTCCAGCTTGCGGCTTTCCGTCAGCCCCGCGCTGCCACCGCCCGTCGGCCAGGCGATCACCGCCGCCGCCTGGTTGGGCTGGCCGGTATGGGTGCGCACGACCGGCGTCGCCACATGGTCGGGGAACCGCACGTCGACGTTGCCCACCGGCGCCGCCGGCCGCGGCTTCAGCGCACCGAAGGTGCCGGCCACCGCCGCGATGGTGGCATCGGCCGTGGTATCGCCATAGACCTGCACCTCGATCGGGCCACTGGCGAGCAGCGGCTCCCAGAACGCGCGGAACCGAGCGGCATCCAGCCCCTCGATGTCCTTGCGATCGGGCGAGGCCCAGCGCGTGTCGCCGGCGTGGAGCAGGCCTTCCAGGTCGCGCTGGAGCACGCCCACCGGCGAGGAGGACTGGCTCTCGTAGCTGGCCAGCATCACCGCGCGGGCACGCGCCACCGGCTTGGGGTCCCAGCCGGGGGCGGCGAGCTTGGTCGCGATCAGCCGGAGCTGGTCGTTGAGGTCGGCCGCCGTGGTGATGCCGCCCAGCACGAAGGCGTCTTCCTGCATGCCGAAGGACAGGCCGATCTGGCGGTCGCCGGTCAGCTGGTCGAGCTCTTCCTGCCCGAACTTGCCGACGCCGCTCGCCACCAGCGCCAGATCACCGGCAAAGGCGGGCGTCTGCTTGTTCGACGGAAGCGCGCTCAGCCCGCGACCGAAGCGGACCTGGACATAGACTTTGCCGGTTTCCGAGTTGTTCGGGAACATCAGCAGGTTGACGCCATTGGCGAAGCTGACCTTCTCGATCTGCGGATCGGTGAGCACCACGCTGCGGCCGGTGACCTTGCCCGGAGCACCGAGCTTGGGAAGCTCGTCGAACTTCACGGTGCGCTGGGGCCCGCGCTTTTCGGCGGCTGCCGTCACATCCGCCTGGATCGCCGCTGCCAGCTTGTTGGCTGCGGACGGGTCCGGCGTCGGCGTGTTGACGAGCGCGCGGGTCTCGACGCCCTCGAAGACCTTGCGGGTCGCCGCCTGCACCTTGGCGGGGGTGAAGAACTTGCCGGCCACCGCACCGTCGAAGATGCGCAGCGACATCTCGGGTCCCGCGACCGTCTCGCGGATGTCGACCGCCTCCACGAGATTGTCGGCAAGCTTGGCGCCCGCATCGACGCGCGAGGTCGCGACGGCATTCTCCATCGCCGCGCGGATCTCTCCCACCTCGCGATCGATTTCCTGCTGCGAAGGCGGGTTGCGCAGGGCACTGGCGACGGTGGCGCGTACGTCGCGCACGGCCGCCTCCCAATCGTTCCCCACCGGCATGATCGAGATCGCCGTGATGTTGGCCGAACGCGACACGTCTTCCAGGTCGGCACCCGCGCTGATGTAGCTGGCGCCTGCCCGCGCCCGGCTTTCCAGGCGACGGTTGATGATGCGGATGGCGATCTGGTCGACCATGCGCTCCTGGTTGAAGACGATGGTGTCGTTGCCGACGGTCCAGGGCCGCACCGTCGCCATCTGCACCAGGGTCGGCAGCGCCGGCTCGTTCACGACGGCGCTCAGCGGCCCGCCGGCCTTGGGCTTGCCGAGATCCGGGTTCTGGGGGGCCGGCCCCTTCCCCTTCCAGCCGGAGAAATGCTTCACCACCGCCGCCTCGAGCAGCTTGGGATCGGCGTCTCCTGCGATCACCACCACGGCCCGGTCGGGGCGGTACCAGCGATCATGAAAGGCGCTCACCATGTCGGCCGTCGCCGCCTGCAGCGTCTCTACATTGCCGATCGGCGAACGATCGGCGAGCGGCTGCCCGGCAAAGAACAGCGCGCGCGTCGCGTCGCCCAGCCGGAGCTGCGGCCCCGGCTGCTCGCGCTGCTCGGCAAGCACCACCGGGCGCTCCGCATTGAGCGAGGCCGGGGTGATCGTGGGCTCGGCCATCATGCCGGCCAGGATCTTCATGCTCTCGTCCAGGCCCGCCTGGGTGGCCCCCGGGAGGTCGAGCTTGTAGACCGTCTGGGTGAAGCTGGTCGCAGCGTTGGTGTCCGAGCCGAACGTCACGCCCAGCCGCTGCCACACGCGCTTCGACTCGCCATCGGGCACATGCATCGAGCCGCGGAACGAGAGATGCTCCAAGAGGTGCGCGAACCCGCGCTCCTGCTCCGTTTCCATCAGCGAGCCCGCGTCGATCGCGACGCGGATGGCGATCTGCCCCGGCGGCACGCCGTTGTGGCGGACGGCGTAGCGCAGGCCGTTCGGCAACACCCCATAGGTCCAGGACCGGTCGGGCGGGATGTCGCTGCCCTTGAACAGCCAGGGGGTGTCCGGTCCCTGGGCCACCGGCTGCAACGGCGGCAGCTGCCGGCTCTGCTGCTGCGGGGCGGGCGGGGGCGCCGTCTGGGCGACGAGCGGCGTGGTGGCGATCAGGGCCAGAAGCGGCAGCGCGATCCGGCGTACGCGTACAGGGAATGCCATGCGCCAAGCGTAGCGGGCTTTTCCCGGTACCGCCAGCGCGGGCGACCAAGTGTTCGGAATCACCGGAAAACTGGCGGACACGATCTTCCACGCGACCGCCACCTTTTCGCCTTTTCTGCAGCGCAGCGTTGCAGGCTGAAGGGAGGGGCAATGCACCGCGCAACACGACCGGCAGACGACGAGGCACGCGCTGCGCCGGCGACCGGCCAGGCACAGCATTCGCTCGTCCTGCGCGCGGGCAAGCGGCTGCGGCACGTCTTCGATCGGCTGATCCGCGCGTCCTCCCTGGTCTCCACCGCGCCGGTGCTGGACGTACGCGCCTTTCCCTGGACCCGGGAGCTCCGCAGCCAGTGGCAGGCGATCCGGGACGAGGCGGAGCGCGTGGCGCTGCCGGAGGGCGCCGCTCCCCCGCTCGCCACCATTTCGCCCGATCCCTGCACGCTCGCGGCCGTCGATCGGTGGCGGTCGTTCGTGCTGTGCGGCTATGGCTATGACATGGACGCGAACCTCGCGCGCTGCCCGGTCACCGCCCGCGCGCTGCAAGCCATCCCCGGCCTCACCAATGCGATGTTCTCGATCCTGGCACCGGGCAGCCACATCCCCGCGCACCGCGGCGTCACCAAGGGGCTGATCACCTGCCACCTGGCGCTGGTAGTCCCGCGCGACGGCGACGTGCGCATGCGCCTCGACAATCGCGTGCTGCGCTGGGCCGAGGGCGAGACCCTGGTGTTCGACGACACATATGAGCATGAGGTGTGGAACGACACTGGCAGCACCCGCGTGGTCCTGTTGCTCCAGTTCAAGCGTCCGCTGCGCCAGCCGGGCCGCTGGGTCGCGGACCTGCTGCTCGATCTGGTCCGTCGCTCCGCCTTCGTCCAGGAGGCGCGGCGCAACCTGCTCGCGTGGCACCGCGCCCCGTACGCCGGCGCGTCGCCCGCCCCGAACGGATCGTTTCCGGCGTCCGCTTGATCCTGCTCCCCCGGCACGCCAAATGACGGTCATGTTGATCGAGACCGAACCGACGCCCAATCCCGCAACCCTGAAGTTCCTTCCGGGTCGGGTCGTGATGGAAACCGGCACCCGCGACTTCGCGACGCCCGAGGAAGCGGAAGTTTCGCCGCTTGCCGAGGCGATCTTCGCGCTGGGCGACGTGACCGGCGTGTTCTTCGGGCGCGACTTCGTCTCCGTCACCGCCGCACCCGGCGTCGAGTGGCCGAGCCTGAAGCCGGACGTGGTCGCGATCCTGCTCGATCATTTCTCGGCCGCGATGCCGCTGTTCCGTCAGGGCAGCGCCGGTTTCTCGGTGCCGCCGGCCGAAAGCGACATCGTTGACAATCCCGAAGATGCCGACATCGTCGCGCAGATCCGCGAACTGATCGAGACGCGGGTGCGTCCGGCGGTGGCCAACGACGGCGGTGACATCGTCTATCGCGGCTTCGACAAGGGCAAGGTCTACCTGCAGATGCAGGGCGCTTGCTCCGGCTGCCCCTCCTCGAGCGCAACGCTCAAGAACGGCATCGAGCAGCTCCTGAAGTATTACGTCCCCGAAGTGACCGAAGTGCGGGCCGTCTGATGGCGATGCTGGACGACGCCGCGCTCGACACGATCTTTCGCACCGCCCGCAGCCACACCCATTTCACCGACCAGCCCGTCACGCAGGCGGAACTGGAGGCGATCTGGGACCTGATGAAGATGGGTCCCACCTCGGCCAACCAGCTGCCGGCGCGGCTGGTGTGGTGCGTGTCGCCGGAGGCGCGTGAGCGGCTCGCCGTCTGTTGCAGCGACAGCAACGCGGACAAGGTTCGCCAGGCACCGGTCGCGGTGATCGTGGGCATGGACACCGAGTTCCACGAGCATCTGCCCGAGCTGTTCCCGCACACGGATGCCAAGGCGTGGTTCGACGGCAACGCAGAGCTGCGCCAGGTGTCGGCCATGCGGAACTCGACGCTGCAGGGTGCCTATCTGATCGTCGCCGCGCGCGCGCTCGGCCTGGACGTGGGGCCCATGTCGGGCTTCGACAATGGCGCGGTGGACAAGGCGTTCTTCAGTGGAACGCCGGCCGTCCGTTCGAACTTCATTGCAGTGCTCGGCCATGGCGACCCGTCGCGGCTGCATGAGCGCCTGCCGCGACCGGCGTTCGACCGGTTCAACACGATCGCCTGATCCCTTGCGCACGCTGGTAATCGAGACCGCGACCGCCGCCTGCTCGGTGGCGGTGATGGAAGACGATCGCATCCTGGACTTCCGGCATGAGGTGGTCGGCCGCGGCCATGCCGAACGGCTGGTGCCGATGATCGCCGAACTTCCCGACGCCGGACGCGCCGAACGCATCCTGGTGGATTGCGGCCCTGGCAGCTTTACCGGCGTCCGGGTCGGGCTGGCCGCCGCACGAGGCCTCGCGATTGGATGGGGCGCGCAGGTCTTCGGCTTCTCTTCCCTGGCACTCGTCGCGGCAGGTGCGTTCGACCGGCGGCTTTCGACTGACACCCTCGCGGCGGTGCTGGAGGGCGGCCATGGCGAGGTGTTCGTGCAGGAATTCACCGCCGATCCGCTGACCGAAGCCGCGCCGTTCGCGTCGCTGCGTCCGGAGGCTGCGCTGGAGCGGCTGGCCGGACGGCTGGCCGTGGGTAACGGCGTGCATCGACTCCAGGCGCTCGACGCCGGGATCGCCGCTGCGGAAGCGCTGCCCGACGCGCGCGATGCGCGTCTTCTACCGGCGGCGCTCGCCAGCCTGGCGCCCCGCCCCCTCTACGGCCGCGCGCCGGACGCGAAGCTGCCGCAGCCGTGAGCCGGACGCCGGGCCCCGTCACCCTGCGCGTCGGCTCGGTCGCCGATCTCGATGCGGTCTCGATCGTGATGCGCGAGGCGTTCGACGCCCGCTTCGGAGAGGCATGGACGCCTGCCCAGTGCCTGGGCATGTTGTCGCTGCCCGGCGTCTGGCTGACCCTGGCGGAGCAGGACGAGGGTATCGCCGGCTTCGCGCTTTCCCGGGCGGTGATGGACGAGGGCGAGCTCCTGCTGATCGCGACCCACCCGGCAGCGCAGGGGCGCGGCGTGGGCGGCATGCTGCTGCGCTCCGTGATCGACGAAGCGCGACGCCGGACGCTCTCGCGCTTGCATCTTGAGGTCCGCGCGGGCAATGCCGCCGTAGAGCTCTACAAGCGCGAAGGTTTCGCCAAAGTAGGCGAGCGGCCGCGATACTATCGGGGCCGGGCCGGAGAGGCTTTTGATGCGCACAGCTATGCGCGCACCATTCCCTGAACTGTAACGAAACAATTCGTTGCAAAAATTTCATCCTCACCGCTGTTGCGATTCAGTCGCACGGGGTGAATAGGTCCGAACGGGGACGGCGGTGTTTTGCCGTTCTTGTTGAAAGGGTAGTAGAATGGAAGTCCAGCAGCCGCCGGCCGACGCGTTGATCGCGTACACGGCCGATATCGTGGCAGCCCATGTCAGCAACAACAGCGTGTCGCTCGCCGACCTGCCGTCGCTGATCCAGAATGTTCACGGCGCGCTCACCACCCTGGGTGGCGCGAACACCGCACCCGAGGCGAAGCAGGAGCCGGCGGTGCCGATCCGCGCATCGGTGAAGCCGGACTTCATCGTCTGCCTCGAAGACGGCAAGAAGCTCAAGATGCTCAAGCGTCACCTGATGACGCACTATCAGATGACGCCCGACCAGTATCGCGCCAAGTGGGGTCTTCCGGCCGACTATCCGATGGTCGCCCCCAACTATGCCGAGCAGCGCCGCAGCCTCGCCAAGGCGATCGGTCTCGGCACCAATCGCAAGCGCTGATCCCCCCTCCACCGGTTTTGTGCCGTCCGTTCGCCGTGAGGGCGAAGGGGCGGCCAAGCCCGCTTCCCGAAGCGGCCACCATCCGCTAAATGTCGGGCCGCACTGAAAAACGGAGAAGGAATGCCGCGCAGGATCGACCTCGAGGCGCTGTGTCAGGAAAAGGGGCTGCGCATCACCGAGCAGCGCCGCGTGATCGCGCGCGTGCTGTCGGAAGCGGAAGACCATCCGGACGTCGAGAAGGTCTATGAGCGGGCCTCTGCCATCGACCCCGGCATCTCGATCGCTACCGTCTATCGCACGGTACGGCTGTTCGAAGAGGCAGGGATCCTCGACCGCCACGACTTCGGCGACGGACGCGCTCGCTATGAGCCCTCCCCCGAATCCCATCATGATCACCTGATCGACGTCGAGACCGGCAAGGTCATCGAATTCGTCGATCCCGAACTCGAACTCCTCCAAAAGCAGATCGCCGAACGGCTGGGCTTCCGCCTCGTCGATCACCGCATGGAGCTCTATGGCGTCAGCCTCGACCGCAAGGGCTGATCCGGTGCCCGGCCTGGCCGGGCACGTCCGCTTCGCCGGGCGCCTGGCGGCGATCCTCGGCTGCCTGCTCGGCGCGCTGGCGCTGCATGGACTGTGGCGGCTGTTCCGCCGCCCCTCCCCTTGGCCGCCCCGCTTCCTCGGTGCCGTCGCCTGGCTTGCGGGGGCGCGCGTACGCGTCCTCGGCCGTCCGCTGGAGCAGAACGTCCTGCTGCTCGCAAACCACCAGAGCTGGCTCGACATCCTCGCCATTGCGGGCGCGTCCGGCAGCACCTTCGTCGCCAAGGGCGAGCTCCAGTCGGCGCCGCTGGTCGGCTGGCTGTGCCGCCTCAACGACACGCTGTTCGTGGAGCGGGGCGACCGCCTGGGAGTCGCCGCGCAGGTGGCCTCCCTCCGCCGTGCCCTCGGCGGTCGCCCCGTCACCATCTTCCCCGAAGGCACCACCGGGGACGGCACGGCGATGCTGCCCTTCAAGGCATCGCTGCTGGCGGTCGCCGACCCTGCCCCGCCCGGACTTCGCATCCAGCCGGTCGTCCTGGACTATGGAATCGCGACTCCCGACGTGGGCTGGATCGGCGGCGAATCCGGCATCCACAACGCCGTCCGGCTGGTCTCGCGCGCCGGTACCATTCCGCTCACGATCCGCTTCCTCGAACCCTTTGATCCCGCGGGACTCGGTCGCAAGGGGGTCGCGGCCGAGGCGCGGCGGCGGATGGAGGCGGCGCAAGCTGGCAGCGCAGGCCAAAGCGGCGTATAGGCCCGCCCCCATGAGCACGCCCCCAAAAAGCTTTCACGTCAAATCCTTCGGCTGCCAGATGAACGTCTATGACGGCGAGCGCATGGCCGAGTTGATGGCCGCGCAAGGCATGACCGCGGCGACGGATGCGGCGGCTGCCGACCTGGTCGTGCTCAACACCTGCCACATCCGCGAGCGGGCGACCGAGAAGGTCTATTCGGATATCGGCCGGCTGCGCCGTGAGGACGGATCCCGCCCGATGATCGCGGTCGCGGGCTGCGTCGCGCAGGCCGAGGGCGCCGAGATCGCCCGCCGGGCAAAGGTGGACGTGGTGGTGGGCCCCCAGGCCTATCACAACCTGCCCTCCCTGGTTGCCGAGGCAGCCAGCGGCCGGCTGGCGATCGACACGGACATGCCGCCCGAGTCCAAGTTCGGCGCGCTCGCGCCGCGCCGACGTTCCGGGCCCACGGCCTTCCTGACCGTGCAGGAGGGTTGCGACAAGTTCTGCACCTACTGCGTCGTTCCCTACACCCGCGGTGCCGAAGTCAGCCGCCCCTGGGGCGCCCTGCTGGACGAGGCACGCGCGCTGGTGGATGCGGGCGCGCGGGAGATCACGCTGCTCGGGCAGAACGTGAATGCCTGGAGCGGCGAGGACGACACCGGCCGGATGCAGGGCCTGGACGGCCTCATCCGCGCGCTCGACCGGCTGCCCGGCCTCGCGCGGATCCGCTACACGACGAGCCACCCCAACGACATGACCCAGGGGCTGATCGACGCGCACGGCGATGTCGAGAAGCTGATGCCCTATCTCCACCTGCCGGTGCAGTCGGGCAGCGACCGCGTGCTGAAGGCGATGAACCGCAGCCACACGCGCGACAGCTATCTGCGGCTGCTCGATCGGGTGCGTGCGGTGCGCCCCGACATCGCGCTGTCGGGTGATTTCATCGTGGGCTTCCCCGGCGAGACCGACGCAGAATTCGCCGACACGCTGCGGCTGGTCGATGCGGTCGGCTATGCGCAGGCGTTCAGCTTCAAATACAGCCCGCGGCCCGGCACCCCCGCGGCAGACTATGCGGGCCCGGTGCCCGCCGAGGTGATGGACGAGCGGCTGCAGCAGTTGCAGGCGGCGCTGCTGCGCGACCAGCAGGCGTTCAACGCGGCGGCAGTCGGCCGCGCCACCCAGGTGCTGATCGAGCGCCGCGGCAAGCTGCCGGGCCAGATGCTCGGCAAGTCGCCCTGGCTCCAGTCGGTCCATCTCCTCACGGAGGCACGGATCGGCGATCTGGTCGAAGTCGATCTGGTCGCCGCCGGCCCGGTGTCGCTTTCGGGGGCGGAGCGGGTCGCGCAAGCCGCCTGAGCGGCCTGCGCGTCTGCCCCCAGGCTTTCGCACGGCAAAGCTTGGCGCCGGGGATCACGCTTCCCATATTCCCCCTGTCCGTCCGTGCCGGCCTCTGCCACATTCCCCCGGCATGCAGCCCGGCATTCTTCGCCCGCTCCGCTTCGGCGCAACCAACCGAGGGCCGCGCACGTTCGTGGCGGCTGACGCTCGCATGTCTGTTCCGGGGGTAATGTCCGCCCCCTGCCGCATCCGCCACGAAAGGATCGCATGAGTCGCAAGCCCGTTCCCGCCCGCTCCGGCGATCGCAGCCGGGTCGAGGTCAGCTTCGACAAGCCCCAGTTGTTGCCCCGCCTGTTCGGCGAGTTCGACAGCAACCTGCTCGCGCTCGAAGAGCGGCTGGGCGTCTACATCACCGCGCGCGGCGATCGCGTGGGGATCGAGGGATCGGCCGATTCGGTCGCCCGCGCACGGGAGGTGCTCCAGGAGCTGCACCACCGCATCCTGCGTGGCGAGGACGTGGACACCGGCCTGATCGACGCGGTGATCGCGATGGCCGACCAGCCCACGCTCGACGGGATCGTGCGTGCGGACGGGGGCGGCGCAGCGTCGTCGATCATGATCCGGACGCGCAAGAAGACGATCGTGCCGCGCACCGCGGCGCAGGCGTCCTACATGCGCCAGCTCGTCGGCCACGACATCATCTTCGCGCTCGGGCCGGCGGGTACCGGCAAGACCTATCTCGCGGTCGCCCAGGCGGTCGCGCAGCTCATCACCGGTTCGGTCCAGCGCCTCATCCTGTCGCGCCCGGCGGTGGAGGCTGGCGAGAAGCTGGGCTTCCTTCCCGGCGACATGAAGGAGAAGGTCGATCCCTATCTCCGCCCGCTCTACGACGCGCTGCACGACTGCCTGCCCGCCGAGCAGGTCGAGCGGCGGATCGCGAGCGGAGAGATCGAGATCGCGCCGATCGCGTTCATGCGCGGCCGCACCCTCGCCGATGCCTTCGTGATCCTGGACGAGGCGCAGAACACCACGCCCGCCCAGATGAAGATGTTCCTGACCCGCTTCGGCCAGAACAGCCGGATGGTGGTGTGCGGCGATCCGAACCAGACCGATCTGCCCGGGGGCGTTTCCGCCTCCGGCCTGGCCGACGCGACCGCACGGCTGGAGGCGGTGGAGGGGATCGCCTTCGCCCGTTTCGGCGCAGCCGACGTGGTCCGCCACCCGATCGTCGGGCGCATCGTCGAGGCGTACGAAGGGAAGGACGCTTGACCGGCGGCACCGCCCGGCTACCCGTCGCTGCTGCCGACAACCGGAAGACGATGCATGCTTGATATCGCCGTTCTACCAGAGGGCGACTGGCCCGCCGACGTGGATTGGGAGGCGTTGGCCACCCGCGCCGCGGAAGCGGCGTTCGCGCGCACGCCTTACGCCGGCTGGTCCACGGACCCGGCGGTGATCGAGGTGGCGATCCGCCTCACCTCCGATGAGGAGGTGCACGGCCTCAACCGCCAGTATCGCGGCAAGGACAAGCCGACCAACGTGCTGTCCTTCCCGATGATCCAGCCGGACCTGCTCGACACCGTCACGCAGAACTCCGACGACGGCGAGGTGCTGCTGGGCGACATCGTGCTCGCGCATGGCGTGTGCGTGGCGGAAGCGGCGGAGCGCGGGATTTCGGTCGCGGATCACGCAACCCACTTGATTGTCCATGGTTGCCTGCACCTGCTAGGCTACGACCATCAGGACGACGCCGAGGCGGAGGCGATGGAGGATATCGAGCGCCTCACGCTGCGCCAGCTCGGCCTGCATGATCCCTATCACGTTCGCGAGGATTGACGAGACTTCGATGCCAGAAGGTTCCAGTAGCGCCGCCCCGGGGGGCGACAGTAGCCAGGCCGCCGGAGAGGGCGGCGTATGGCGGGGCATCCGCGCCCTGCTGTTCGGCGAGGAACACAACGAGACGCTGCGCGGGCGGATCGAGGAAGTCATCACGGAGCATGAGGAGGAAGAGGCCCGGCCGGTCGCCGGCGACCTTTCCCCGATCGAGCGGCAGATGGTCCGCAACATCCTCCACTTCGGCGAGCGCGACGCGGGCGACATGGGCGTGCCGCGCGCGGACATCGTCGCGGTGGAAGAATCGACACCCTTTTCCGAACTGGTCCAGATCTTCGCAGAGGCCGGGCACAGCCGGCTTCCCGTCTATCGCGAGCGGCTCGACCATGTGATCGGCATGATCCATGTGAAGGACGTGTTCGCAATCCTGGCGCGCGAAGGGGCGCCGCCTGCGAGCATCACCGACCTGATGCGCCAGCCGCTCTACGTTCCCCAGTCGATGGGGACGCTCGACCTGCTCGCGCAGATGCGCGCCAGCCGCACGCACCTGGCGGTGGTGCTGGACGAATATTCGGGCACCGACGGGCTCATCACGATCGAGGATTTGATCGAGGAGATCGTCGGCGAGATCGAGGACGAGCACGACGAGGCGCCGGCAGCGCTGCTGGTGCCGATCGACGGCGGCGGCTGGGATGCGGACGCCCGCGCGGAGCTGGAGGATGCAGCAGAGCTGATCGACCCGCGGTTGGGCGAGGTCGAGGAGGACGTCGAGACGCTGGGCGGCCTCGCCTTCGTGCTCGCGGGTCACGTTCCCAAGCCCGGCGAACGACTGTTGCACTCCAGCGGCTGGACGCTGGAGATCATCGACGGCGATGATCGACGGGTCACGCGCCTGCGCCTCCACCCCCCGCTCGCCGAAGCGCCGGTCGAGGAATAGCTCCGTCTGCTGCGTTGCAGGCGGACTCGGCACCCTGGCCTGGCCGGGGTGCCGACCCGATTACACCCTCGCAAAACTCCGTCTGCCGCGGCTATTCCCACTAGCATCGATGTTTTCGATCACGCTGGGCACTTCTATGCGTTTGAGTCATTCCATCGGCTGCGGCACCAACGTGCCCGGACGATCAGGAGACATGCCATGGCAGATGCCGAAAAGAAGCGACCGACGCTCACCACCTCCGCGGGTGCCCCGGTCGGCGACAACCAGCATTCTCTCACCGTGGGCCGGTTCGGCCCGTTGCTGCTGCAGGATTATCAGCTGATCGAAAAGCTGACCCACCAGAACCGCGAGCGCATCCCCGAGCGGGTGGTGCACGCCAAGGGCTGGGGCGCGTTCGGCACCTTCACCGTCACCCACGACATCAGCAAGTACACCAACGCCAAGATCTTCTCGGAAGTCGGCAAACAGACCGAGATGCTGCTGCGCTTCTCGACCGTCGCCGGCGAGCAGGGTGCTGCCGATGCCGAGCGCGACGTGCGCGGCTTCAGCTTCAAATTCTACACCGAGGAGGGCAATTGGGACCTCGTCGGCAACAACACGCCGGTGTTCTTCGTGCGCGATCCGCGCAAGTTCCCGGACTTCATCCGCACGCAGAAGCGTCACCCGCGCACCAACATGCGTTCGCCGACCGCCATGTGGGACTTCTGGAGCCTCGAGCCCCAGTCGATGCACCAGCTGCTGATCCTGATGTCGGACCGCGGCCTGCCGCAGGGTCCGCAGTACATGAACGGCTATGGCAGCCACACCTATTCCTTCTGGAACGACGCGGGTGAGCGCTACTGGGTGAAGTTCCACTTCAAGACCCAGCAGGGCCACAAGTTCTACACCAATGCCGAGGCGGCCGAGGTCATCGCCAAGAGCCGTGAGAGCTTCCAGGAGGAGATCTACGGCACGATCCATCGCGGCGAGTTCCCGAAGTGGAAGATGTTCGTCCAGATCATGCCCGAGGAGGACGTGGGCAAGCACTGGTACAACCCGTTCGACCTGACCAAGGTCTGGCCGCACGGCGACTATCCGCTGATCGAGGTCGGCGAGGTCGAGCTGAACCGCAACCCGGACAATTATTTCGCGCAGATCGAGCAGGCGGCGTTCAGCCCGTCCAACGTCGTGCGCGGGATCAGCTTCTCGCCGGACAAGATGCTGCAGGCGCGCATCTTCTCCTATGCCGACGCCCATCGCCATCGGCTGGGCACGCATTACGAGGCGCTGCCGGTCAACCGGCCGCACTGCCCGGTCCACACCTATCACAAGGACGGGCTGCTGCGGTTCATGGAGGACGTGAACCAGGACTATCCGGACGCCTATTACGAGCCCAACTCGTTCGGCGGCCCGGTCGAGGACCCGCGCTACAAGGAGCCGCCGCTGAAGGTGGAGGGCACCGCCTGGCATTGGGACCACAGCGAGGGCAATGACGACTTCCGCCAGCCGCGCGACCTGTGGAACCTGTTCGACGAGGACCAGAAGGCACGGACCGCCAGCAACATCGCCGAGGCGATGCACGGCATCCCGCAGTTCATCATCGATCGCCAGATGGGCCATTTCGAGGCCGTCGATGCGAATCTCGCCGAGCGGGTGCGCGAGCGCCTCGCCACGATGAGCAAGTCGGAGGAGGACCGCGAAACCCAGAAGGACATGGACCGCATGGCCCTGTCCGACGCGGGGCCGCGCTAACCCACACCGGATCGCGGGGCGGCTCTCCCCCCATTCCTGCCGCCCCGCCTGCGCTGTCGCACCGATCCCGTGCGACAGCGTGAGGCGCCGCCGCCGACGGAACTCTCCCATCCGTCAGCGGCGGCGCTTTTCATGTTGCGTGCAGGTCCGCAGCCCCTAATCCTCCGGCCATGCGCAAACACCTGCTCCGCCTTGCCGCCATTCTCCTTGTCCTGCTGCTCGCGCTGGGGTGGTGGCTGTTCAGCCCCGATCGCGCGGAGCTGCCCGAGGACGCGGTGACGGGTGCCCAGCCGCGCTTGAGCCGCGCACGCGAGCAGACCATCCCCACCGTCCGCATCGCCAAGCCGATCGGCTGGACCGGCGACGCGATGCCGACCCCGGCGCAGGGGCTGCGCGTCCAGCCGTTCGCACGCGGGCTCGACCATCCGCGCTGGCTCTATCGCCTGGCCAACGGCGACGTGCTCGTGGCGGAGAGCAACTCGCCCCCGCGCGAGGGCGGCGGGCTCAAGGGCTGGGTGATGAAGCTGTTCATGGGCCGGGCGGGCGCAGGCGTGCCTTCCGCCAACCGGATCACGCTGCTGCGCGACGCGGACGGCGACGGCGTCGCCGAACAGCGCTCGGCGCTGCTGACCGGGCTCAACTCGCCCTTCGGCATGGCGGTGCTGGGCGACTGGCTCTACGTCGCCAATACCGATGCGCTGGTGCGCTTCCCGTTCCGCGTGGGCCAGACGCGCATCACCGCGAACGCGGAGAAGGTCGTCGACCTGCCGGGCGGCGGCAATCACTGGACGCGCAACGTCGTGGCGAACCCCGAGGGCAAGACGCTGTTCGTGACGGTCGGCTCGGCCTCCAACATCGCCGAGAACGGGCTGGAGATCGAGAAGAACCGCGCAGCGATCCTGGAGGTCGACCCGCTGGTGAAGAAGTTCCGCATCTATGCCAGCGGGCTGCGGAACCCGAACGGCATGGCGTTCGAGCCCAACAGCCGGGCGCTGTGGACCGTCGTCAACGAGCGCGACATGATCGGCTCGGACATGCCGCCCGACTATATGACGCGGGTGGAGTTCGGCGGCTTCTACGGCTGGCCCTGGCATTATTGGGGCGGCTATGTCGACGACCGCGTCCAGCCGCAGCGGCCCGACCTGCGCGAATATACCGCGCGGCCCGACTATGCGCTGGGCGCCCATACTGCCTCGCTCGGCCTCGCCTTCGCCGGCGATGCGAAGCTGGGGTCGCGCTTCGCAAGCGGCGCGTTCATCGGCCAGCACGGATCCTGGAACCGCGTACCGCCATCCGGCTACAAGGTCGTGTTCGTACCGTTCGCCGCCAACGGCTTCCCGGTGAAGGGCGCCAAGCCGATCGATGTCCTGACCGGCTTCCTGGACCAGGACGGCAAGGCGCGCGGCCGTCCCGTGGGGGTGATCACCGATCGCAGCGGCGGATTGCTCGTGGCCGATGACGTCGGGAACGTGATCTGGCGGGTGAGCGCCGCCGCGGGGCGCTGAACCCCCGGAGGCCGAGCGCCCGTGCCGCAGCCTAGCGGCCGGCGCGCTTCACCTCGGGCAGGGTCAACAGCTGCTCGCGCGTCAGCGCAGGGGCGCGCAGATGCCACTGGTCGCCCACCGCGACCGGCTCGATCCCCTTGAGGGGCAACAACACCTCGCGATCGTCCGGCTGAGATTCGATCTCCACCACCAGGCCGTTGACGCTGCCCTGCGCGTCGGTGGTCACCCGGTCCACCTCGCCGAGCTTGGCATTGCCGGCGCCGAGCAGGTCCGCATCCTCCAGCTGCTCCTTGGTCATGCCAAAGGCGGTCCCGGGACCGCTCGCGGTCGGGATCGTCGGGGCACTGCCGGTCGGCGGCGCCTCGACCACGCCATTGTCGGCGATCTGGGTCCCGACCGGGAGCGCGACCTGGTTCTCGGTCGAATCCCTGTCCGAACAGCCTGCCAGCGCCGATGCCGCAGCCAGCACGAAAAGCGGTGCCTTCATGAGCCTCTCCTAACCCTTGCTCAACCGAAACGAGCCCGTGGCGGTTCCGTGCGGCGCCCGATCCCTATTTGAGCAGGGCAGGCCCGTCCTTCTGGAGCTTGGCGCGGATCTTGTCGGCGAACAGGCGCAGAAAAGGCGGCAGGTCGAGTTCGGCGCGGACCCGATCCTCGAACAGCTCGAGCCGGCTTGCCACGCGCTGCCCCATCGCCTGCACCGTGAAGGAAAGGGCGTCACCCTCCCAATGCTGTTCCGTCACCGTGCCGCCCGGGAACATGCCGGCGAGCTTGCCGATCCCCGCTTCGATGCGGGTACGCGCCCCCTCCCGGCCGAGCTTGTGGGGAATGTCGACGGTAACGGGTTCAGCCACGTGTAAATCCTTTAACTTGCGAACAGCATTGAATCATGGGCGAACGCCTTGAACTCCAAAGCGTTTCCGGACGGGTCGCGGAAGAACATCGTGGCCTGCTCGCCCGGCTGCCCCTTGAAGCGGACGTGCGGCGCGATGCCGAACGCAACACCGGCCGCTTCCACCCGGGCGGCCAGCGCCTCCCAATCGGCCATGCGCAGCACGACGCCGAAGTGCGGTACCGGCACCTGATGATCGTCGATCGCATTGCTGGTCGCCTGCGGCCGGGCAGCGAGGTCGAGGTGCGCGACGATCTGGTGCCCGCCAAGATCGAAGTCGATCCAGTGGTCGCTGCTGCGCCCCTCGCCGCAGCCCAGCACGTCGCGATAGAAGGTGCGCGCCGCCGCCAGGTCATGGACTGGAAAGGCGAGGTGGAAGGGGCGAAGCTCGGCCATGGCGCGAGCCTAGCGGATCGAGTGCGGGCGTACACGCGCGAACTGCTTGCCCGCACCGCCAAAGCGAACGATATCCGCGCCGTGCGTTTCCCCCCTGCCCTGCTCGTCCTCCTCGCCGGTGCCGTCTCCGCACTCGGCTTCGCGCCCCTCCAGTGGTGGCCGCTGACGCTCGCCGCCTTCGCGCTGTGGCTGCACTGCGTCCATGCCGCGCCCAGCCTGAAATCCGCGCTGTGGAGTTCCTGGCTGTTCGGCGTGGCGCATTTCACCATCGGCAACAACTGGATCCAGCACGCCTTTGATTATCAGGATCGGATGCCGCCCGCGCTCGGCTATTTCGCGGTCGTCGGGCTTGCGCTCTATCTCGCGGTGTATCCGATGCTCGCCGGCGGCCTCGTCTGGCGGCTGGGACGCCGGGAGGCACGGCCGGACGTCGGGTTCGCGCTGATCGCGGGCGCCGCCTGGATCGCGACCGAGTGGCTGCGCGCGGTGATGTTCACCGGCTATGCCTGGAACCCGATCGGCGTCGTCTGGCTGCCGGTGCCGGGCCTCGCGCAGCTGGCGGCCTGGGTAGGGACCTATGCCTTGTCCGGGTTGACCGTGGTGGCAGCCGGGGCATTGCTGCTGGCATGGCACCGCCGCTGGCAGTTCCCGGCCGGGATCGCCGTTGCGGGACTTGCGCTCGCGGTCGGGTGGCCCCTGCTGCATGCCGCCGATCCGCCCCTTCCGGACGATACACCGCGCGTGCGCGTGGTCCAGCCCAACATCGGTCAGGAGCATGTCGCCGACGACGGCTATGCTGCCGAGGTGTTCGATCGCTTGCTGCGGCTGAGCGGACGCCCCGGGCCCGCCCCGCGGCTGGTCGTCTGGCCGGAAGGGACGCTCAACTATTATGTCGAGGACGGGTATCCGCCGTACTGGTACGACGCCAATCCCGCGCTCGTCCGCGCGCAGATCGCCCGCCTGCTCGGGCCGCGCGACGCCGCCCTGGTCGGCGGTACCGCGCTGTTCTTCGATCCGCGCGGGCAGGTCGGCTCGGCAGGCAACTCGGTGTTCTCGGTGCTGCCGGACGGTCGCCTCGGCGGCCGCTACGACAAGGCGCATCTGGTGCCCTATGGCGAATATCTGCCGATGCGGCCCCTTCTCCAGCCGCTCGGCCTCTCCCGCCTGGTGATGGGCGACATCGACTTTGCGCCGGGTCCCGGACCGCGGTCCGTGGCCGTGCCGGGCTTCGGCTCCGTCGGCATGCAGATCTGCTACGAGATCATCTTTTCCGGCCAGGTGGTGGATCGCGCCCATCGCCCGCGGCTGCTGTTCAACCCGTCCAACGATGCCTGGTTCGGCGCCTGGGGGCCGCCCCAGCATCTGGCGCAGGCGCGCATGCGTGCGATCGAGGAGGGGCTGCCCATCCTGCGCTCCACGCCCACCGGCATCTCCGCAATCATCGACGCCGACGGGCGGCTGCTGGCGACGATCCCGCAGGGTCGCGCCGGCGCGATCGAACTGCCGTTGCCGCCCGCGCATCCGCCAACGCTGTTCGCCCGCTTCGGCAACGGCATCGCCGCGATAGTGGCCCTTTTCCTTTCCCTCCCGGCCGTTGCCATCCGTCGGCGCAACCGCTAGGGCGCGGTATATAAGGAAAGCTTTATATCGGCATGGCAACGGCCGCGCTTTCCCATAGAAAAGGGAAATCCATGCGTTCCAACTATCTCTTCACCTCCGAATCCGTCTCCGAAGGCCATCCGGACAAGGTCGCGGACCAGATTTCCGACGCCGTCGTCGACCTGTTCCTGTCGCGCGACCCCGTCGCCCGCGTCGCCTGCGAGACCATGGTCACGACTCAGCGGATCGTGCTGGCCGGCGAGGTGCGCTGCAGCCAGGACGTGTTCCCGACCCTCGACGAGATCGAGAAGGTCGCACGGGATACGGTGAAGAAGATCGGCTACGAGCAGCACGGCTTCCACTGGCAGACCGCCGAGTTCGCCTGCCACCTCCACGGCCAGTCCGCGCACATCGCGCAGGGGGTGGACGAGAGCGGCAACAAGGACGAGGGTGCCGGCGACCAGGGCATCATGTTCGGCTTCGCCTGCGACGAGACGCCCGATCTGATGCCGGCGACGCTCTATTACTCGCACCGCATCCTGGAGAAGCTGGCACAGGACCGCCACGCCAACGTCGTCGACTTCCTGGAGCCGGACGCCAAGAGCCAGGTGACGCTCAAGTATGAGAACGGCCGCCCGACCGGCGCGACCGCGCTCGTCGTGTCGACCCAACACAGCAAGGCGCTGTCCAGCGATGCCGGCCAGAAGCAGCTGCGCGACTATGTGATGACGGTATTCGAGGACGTCCTGCCGCAGGGCTGGATGCCGGCCGATCAGTCGCAGATCTACGTGAACCCGACCGGCCTGTTCGAGATCGGCGGCCCCGATGGGGACGCAGGGCTCACCGGCCGCAAGATCATCGTCGACACCTATGGCGGTGCGGCCCCGCATGGCGGCGGCGCGTTCTCGGGCAAGGATCCGACCAAGGTGGACCGTTCGGCGGCCTATATCAGCCGCTACCTCGCCAAGAACATCGTCGCGGCAGGCCTCGCCAAGCGCTGCACGATCCAGCTGTCCTATGCGATCGGCGTCGCCGAGCCGCTGTCGCTCTATGTCGACACGCACGGCACCGGCACCGTCGAGGAGTCGAAGATCGAGGCAGTTCTGCCCAAGCTGGTGCGCCTGACCCCCAAGGGCATCCGCACCCACCTGGGCATGAACAAGGCGATCTACCTGCCGACCGCCGCCTATGGCCACTTCGGACGCAAGGCGGAGGGTAACCTCTTCACCTGGGAAAAGACCGACCTGGTCGACGCGCTCAAGGCCGAGCTGGCCTGAGTTACCGGAAGGCGGGGCGGCGCAAGGCTGCCCCGTCTTCGCGCTTGTGCCCCTCCCCCAGCGGTGGCAGCTTTGCCGGCACCAGGGGGAGAGGGACGATGAAGCGCGTTTTGGCGGCCACGCTGGCATTCGCCGCGGCCGCAATGATATCGGGCACGCCTGCCGCAGCCCAGCAGGCCACAGACCTCAAGGTCTCTGCCGGCAAACCGTATAAGCACAAGCTCAGCGGGCTTCGCTTGCCGGCCACCCTGGCAGGCGCGCCCCGCATCAAGGCGATCGCGATCGGCGAAGATCTGCTCGACGTCTCGGCCAGCTACGAGAGCTCCGACGGCGCCGAGTTGCTGAGCCTTTACGTCTACCGCCAGGCAAGCGGTGCGCTACCGGTGTGGTTCGATCGCGCCCGCTGGGCAATCGAGAACCGACCGGACGTCTACGGTAAGCCCGTCGCCGCAGTAGGAAGCCCCAGCTTCGTGCCGCCCGGCCAGCAGACGGAAAGCGGCCTGATCGCCGCCTACACCCTCAATAAGCCTCCGTATCGGAGCACCGGCGTCGCCATCCTCCCCTTCAGCGAATGGCTGGTGAAGCTGCGCTACTCGTCCAAGACCCTGGAATCGGCGAGCCTCGCCACCGCGATGCGCGAGGCGTTGGCCGAACTCGAATGGCCGCGGGGGGTCGCGCCAGCGCCTGCGACCAGCCCGGTTGCGGAATGCCCCACGCCGCTGGCCCTGTCCGGTGAAGCGAAGCCTGCGCCGGCCAATGGCCCCGCGGCTTTGATGGCTGCCTTCATGGGACTCGCGGTGCATGCCGACACAAAGAAGCAGGACGCGCCGACTCCGCAGCCTGCCGTCTCCTGGTGCCGGGACGCCACGATCCTGAAGGCAGGCGGCGTGTATCGGCCAGACGCAGCCACCGACCGCTACCTCATCGCCCTGTCGGACGCTGGCCGCGGCATCTTCGTCCAGCCCGATGCCGCCAGCGCATTGCTGGCAGAGAGCAAGCGCGCCGAGCCCAGTTGGTCCGTCGCTTTGATCGACCTGGGCACCATCACCAATTTTCAGGCGCAGGACCGACTTCCCCCGCCCGAGCAGGTAGTGGAGCACATCATCCGCGGCCCGATCAACTCGCGCGTCAACACCTGGGGCAAGGATCGGAGCATCAACATCAGTCCCGGCGCCTTCAGCGAGGCGAAGTAGAAGGCTTCGCGAGCATCACTGCGGGTAGTCCATCCCCCGCGTAGGCATGGATCCAGGGTCTGACAGGCTCAAGGAGCGTCGCGCTTGGAACCCCGGACTCCCGCCTTCGCGGGAGCACAGGGACAGGCTTGTTAAGGCCAGCGCGCCGGTTCCTCGCATTCCGATGGCGAAAATTTGGGCCGTTCGACACCGAGGGGCTTGCGCCCGAGTCCGGGGGCGGATAGGGGACCGCCTCCCAAGCGCCCGTAGCTCAGCTGGATAGAGCATCAGACTACGAATCTGAGGGTCGGACGTTCGAATCGTTCCGGGCGCGCCATTTTCCTACATCTCCGTCTTCACGCCGACGGCACCCGCTCGGGCGCCGCGTCGGGGAAGATCCGCGCGACCAGCGCTTCCGAACCGACGCCGATCGCTGCTCCTGCGAGGACGTCGATCGGAAAATGCGAGCCGGTCGGCAATTGGAGCGCGCCGGTAGCCACCGCCGCCGCATAGGCGGGACCGCTCGCGCCTGGATATTCCCGCATGATCGCGCGGCTTACCGCCATCGCCCCCGCCGTGTGGCCGGAGGGGAAGGAATTGTGCGGCCCCTCGTTGCGGTCGCCCCGCGTGAGCCGGTGATCATGGTCGCTGCTGAACAACCGCGGCCGTGCGCGATCGACCCTGCGCTTGATCGCGGCCTTAATCGCCGTGGCCGCGAGATGGCTGGCCAGCATGCGCGCGCCCGTGCGTGCGAGGCGGCGATCGCCCCGTGCCGCACCCACAACCGCCGTGCTGATCGACAGCGCGATCAGCGGCGGCTGGTCGGCAAGCTCGCGCACCAGCTTCAGCGCACGCACCACGACGTGGTCGTGCCATTCGGCAGCGGCGTGCCCTGCCTTGATGTCGACGCGCTCCAACTCGTGCGCCAGCGCCTTGCCCGTCCTGCCCTTGCTCATTCGTCGCCTTCCATGGGTGCGCACGAACAACCCTTCGGAGCATGGCAGGCTCCATCGGCGCTTGGAGCCCGGGCACGGGGCGGCTACAGCCCCGCGCCATGACCGATCCGACCTCGATCCGCCGCCTCTACGGCCGTCGCCAGGGACACAAGCTGCGCCAGGGCCAGGCCGCGCTGGTGGAAGGCCTGCTCCCCGTCGTCAGCATCCCCGACGAAGGTCCGCTGGACGCACAGGCGCTGTTCGGCGACACACGTCCGCTGGAGTTCGAGATCGGCTTCGGCGGCGGCGAGCACCTCGCAGGCCAGGCGGCGATGCGCCCGGACCATGGCTTCATCGGCTGCGAGCCTTTCCTGAACGGCGTCGTCGGCGCGCTCAACCACATCCGCGACGGGGAGTTGGAGAACGTCCGCCTGCACATGGGTGACGCGCTGGAGGCCCTGGAGCGGCTGCCCGACGCCAGCCTGGAGCGCGTCTACCTCCTCCACCCCGATCCCTGGCGCAAGGCGCGCCATGCCAAGCGCCGCATGGTCAACGACGGCCCGCTCGACATGATCGCCGCCAAGCTGAAGCCCGGCGGCGAGTTCCGCCTCGGCACCGACGACCCGACCTATTGCCGGTGGTCGATGATGGTGATGCGCGGGCGCCGCGACTTCGCGTGGCAGGCGGAGACGGCGCAGGACTTTCTCACCCGCCCGGCCGACTGGCCGGAGACGCGCTACGAGCGCAAGGCGCGGCGCCAGGGGCATGAGGTCTGGTACTTCCGCTACCTGCGGCTATGAGCGCAGGGATGACCGCTGCCGACCTGCTGGACCTGTTCGTCACGACCCTGGTGCGGGATGCGGGCGGCACGCGCCGGCACTGGCGGCTGGTGATCGGCCAGGTCACCGTTCACAGCCTGGACACGCACGCGCACTGCAACTGGTCGATCCACCCGTCGGGCAACGCCGCCGCGGTCGAGGCGGTGGAGCGGGTCGCCGACGACCTGCGCGAGCGGCATCCGATCGTACGGGGATAGGTCAGGCACTCCCTTTCCCCTCTTCCGTTTGTCTCGGCTAGCCTTGGAGCCCGTCGAGACCGCGTATCGAGAGGCCGGTTGCGGGGCATCTCTCGATATGGGCTCTCGACAAGCTCGATCCCTACTCGAGACAAACGGGAAAGTGTTGGCTCGGCCTTCAAGTGGATGCCGATGCCGGCTCACCGCTCCGGCCGGCCGAAGCGCGGCCTCAGTCCGTGTTCGACCCCGTCCCGGCATTGGCGTTGGCGCCAGTCTTGCCCTCGCCTTCGCTGCCTTGGCCCAGACCGCGATAGTCGATATCCGTCTGGCCGCCATGGCCCAGGAAGCCGCTCTGCTTCTCTTCCTTCCCCGTGTGGGGGTTGGGATAGGCGCCGCCGCCGCTCTCGCCGCCGGCATTGCGGCCGTTCACCCGCTCCTGGTCGACGCCGTCCTGGCCCTCTGCCACGCCCTTGCCGGCTGCCTGCATCGGTTGCTTGTCGCTCATGGTCCGTCTCCTCGGAATCTCTCCTTTCCGAACCAGTGCCGGCGGCGAGGGTTCCGTTCAGTCGGCGGGCGTGGCCGGGATCGGCCCCTGCTCCGTCGCCTCCAGCAGCGTGTCGCCCCCGAGGGTGCGGTAGAGGGTGACGCGGTTGCTCGCGGCCACCAGCCGGGTCTGCACCAGGGTGCGCTGCGACTGGTAGAGCGATCGCTGCGCGTCGAGGCTCGCGAGGAAGGTGTCGATCCCGCCCCGATAGCGCGCCTCGGTCAGGGTGAAGGTGTCCTCGGCGGCCGCGGTCTGCGCCTCGGTGGCGCGCAGCTGTTCGCCGATCGTCCCTTGCCGGGCGAGGGCGTCGGACACTTCGCGGAAGGCGATCTGGATGGTCCGCTCATACTCGGCGAGCAAGCCCTCGCGCTGCGCCTCAGTCAGCCGGACGTTTGCGCGTGCGGCACCCGCCTGGAAGATCGAATAGGCCACCGAGGGCCCGGCCGAATAGGTGAAGGCGCCGTTGTCGAACAGCGAACCCAGCGCATTGCTGGCGAGCCCCAGCACCGCCGTCAGCGAGATGCGCGGGAACAGCGCGGCACGGGCAGCGCCGATCTCGGCGTTGGCGGCACGCAGCTGGTACTCCGCCTGCACCACGTCGGGCCGGCGCAGCAGCACGCCGGAGTCGACGCCTGCGGGAAGCGCCCGGATGGCAGGCGCCGCCTGCTCGATGGTCTCCGGCAACAAGGCACGGTCGAACGGCGCACCGACCAGCAGTTGCAGCGCATTCACGTCCTGCGCCAGCTGGGTACGCTGCTCCGCGACGTCCGCCTGGGCGGCGGTTAGGATCTGTTCGGCCTGGCGCAGATCGGTGCGGGGCGCGACCCCGCCCCGGAGCCGTGCGCGCGTGAGCGTGACGCTGCGCTCCGCACTGGCCGCCGTCTGCTCGGCAATGCGCAGCAGGCTCGTGTCCGCGGCATAGGTGAGCCAGGCGTCCGCGATGTCGGCGACGAGCGTCAGCCGCGTCGCGCGCGCCGCCGCTTCGGTTGCGAAATACTGGTTCTGCTGCGCGCGCGTGAGCGAGCGGATCCGGCCGAACAGGTCGAGCTCGAACGAGGTGACGCCCAGGTCCGCGCCGAAGCGGTCGCTCGTCCTCGCCCCGCTGCCGCCTTGGTCCCCCGAGCTTCCACCGTCGGTGCCGCTGCCGGACGATTGCCCGGCACTGCGCGACCGGGTGTAGCCGGCCGAGGCATCGACTTGCGGGAACAGCTCCGAACGCTGGATGCGGTACTGCGCCCGTGCCGCCACGATGTTCGCAGCGGCGATGCGCAGGTCGCGGTTGTTGACCAGCGCCTGGCCGATCAGCGTCTGGAGACGCGGGTCCACGAACACGTCGCGATAGCTCACCACCGGCAGGCTCGCCTCGCTCTGGCGCAGATAGGCATCGCCCACCGGCCAGGACGCGGGCACCGGCGACGGCGGACGGACGTCCTCCGGGGCCATCGAACAGCCTGCCAGCAGCAGCGGCAAGAGCGCGGTCAGCCGGGCGTTCATGCCGCGGGTTCCTCCTTCGGCAGGTCCTTGGGCTGGTGACCGGTCGGCTTGCCGCGGAGCTTGGCAAGACCGTCGCGCACGCCGCGGCGCACCAGCACGAAGAACAGCGGGATGTAGAAGATGGCGAGGATCGTGGCCGTCACCATGCCGCCGATCACCGACGTGCCGATCGCGATGCGGCTGTTGGCACCGGCGCCCGTGGACAGCGCGAGCGGCAGCACGCCGAAGATGAACGCAAGGCTGGTCATCAGGATCGGACGCAGACGGATGCGGGCCGCCTCCAGCGCGGCGTCGATGACGCGCGCGCCCTTGCGCTCTGCCTGTTCGGCGAACTCGATCATCAGGATCGCGTTCTTGGCCGCCAGCCCCATGGTCGTGAGCAGGCCGATCTGGAGATACACGTCGTTCTCCAGCCCGCGCAGCGTCACGAAGAACACGGCGCCGATCAGGCCGAGCGGGATCACCAGCAGCACCGCAATCGGGATCGACCAGCTTTCATAAAGCGCAGCGAGGCACAGGAAGACGACCAGCAGCGACAATCCGTAGAGCAGCGGCGCCTGGCCGGAGGACAGCCGCTCCTGGAACGACAGCCCGGCCCAGGCGACGCCGACACCCGGGATCTCGGCCGCAAGCGCGGCGATCCGCTCCATCGCCTCGCCCGAGCTGGTGCCCGGGGTGGCATCGCCCTGGAACTCGTAGGACGGCAGGCCCTGGAAGCGCGACAGCGTCGTCGGTGCCACGCCCCAGGAGGTCTGCGCAAAGGAAGAGAAGGGTGCCATCGAGCCGTCCCCGGTGCGGACGAACCACTGGTCGAGATCGGAGGGCGCGGCGCGGTAAGGCGCATCCCCCTGGACGTACACCCGCTTCACGCGGCCACGGTCGATGAAGTCGTTGACGTAGCGGCCGCCCCACGCGGTCGACAGGGTGGCGTTGACGTCGCTTTGCGAGAGACCCAGCGCGGAAAGCTTGGTCTGGTCGAGATCGACCTGCAGCGTCGCGACGTCGGGCAGTTCGGTCAGGCGCACGCCCGTCAGCTTCGGATCGGCGGTTGCGGCCGCGAGCAGCTTGTCGCGCGCTTCTGCGAACGCCTCGGCGGACATGCCGCTGGTGTTCTGCAACTCCATGGTGAAGCCGCTCGATTGACCGAGACCCCGGATAGCCGGCGGGATCAGCGCGTAGACCTGCGCGTCGCGCAAGCCGCGGAAGGCGGCACCGGCACGGGCGACGATCGCGTCGGCGCTGTTTTCCTTACCCTCGCGCTCCGACCAGTCGACGAAGTTCATGAAGCCCTGGCCGGTGTTCTGGCCGGCCGCTCCGCTGCCGCCGCCGCTGACCGTCAGGATGGTGCGAACGTTCTTGCCTTCGTGCTTGAGCAGGTAGTCCTCGACCGCCCGCTGCACCGCCTCGGTACGCCCGCGCGTGGCGCCGGCCGGCAGCTGATAGCGTACCAGCGCCGCGCCCTGGTCCTCGGTCGGCAGGAAGCTCGTCGGCAGCCGCACGAACAGCAGCACCAGCAGCGCGAGAACCCCTGCATAGATCAGCAGGAACAGCCACTTGCGGTTGATGACCCGCTGCACGCCGCCCTCGTAGCGCGCGACCATCCGTTCGAAGCCGTGGTTGAAGCCGTGGCGGGCGCGATCCGCCAGGCGGACGACGCCCGGGAAGCGGCGCGCGAACCGGCTGTCGCGCAGGTGTTCGCCATTCTCGTCGCGCGGGTTCTGCTTGAGCAGCGTCGCGGTGAGCGCGGGCGAGAGGATCAGCGCCACCAGAACCGACAGCACCATGGCCGCCACGATCGTCACCGAGAACTGGCGATAGATCACGCCGGTCGACCCGCCGAAGAAGGCCATCGGCAGGAACACCGCGGAAAGGACGATGCCGATCGCGATCAGGGCGACCTGGATCTCCTTCATCGACTCGATGGTCGCCTCGCGCGGCGTCATGTCGGGATTCTCTTCGAGCAGACGCTCGACGTTCTCGACCACCACGATCGCGTCGTCGACCAGCAGACCGATCGCCAGCACCAGCCCGAACAGGGTCAGCGTGTTGATCGAGAAGCCTGCAAGATAGAAGACGGCAAAGGTGCCCAGCAGCACGACCGGCACCGCGATCGTCGGGATCAGCGTCGCACGCCAGCTCTGCAGGAACACGAACATGACGATGACGACCAGGATCACCGCTTCGATCAGCGTCTTGATCACTTCCTTGATCGACAGCTGGATGAAGGCGGTCGTGTCGTTGGCGTAGTCGTAGGTGTAGCCCTGCGGGAAGTCCTTGGCGCGGCGCGCCACTTCCGCCTTCACCAGCCGGGCGGTCTTGAGCGCGTCCGCCCCCGGCGCCAGCGAGATGGCGACGCCGGCGCCGGGATGCGCGTTCACGCGGCTGAGCGAGCTGTAGTTCTCCTGGCCCAGTTCGACGCGGGCGACGTCGCCGAGCCGGACGCTCGCACCGCTGCTCTGGGTCTTCAGGATGATGGCGCGGAACTGCTCGGGGGTCTGGAGACGCGCCTGCGCGGTCACGGTTGCGTTCAGCAGCTGGGTGTTCGGCTGCGGCTGCCCGCCCAGTTCGCCCGCGGCCACCTCGGTGTTCTGGTTCTGGATGGCGGTGATGACGTCGCCGGGGATCAGGCTGTAGCTCGCGAGCTTGGCCGGATCGAGCCAGATGCGCATGGCATATTGCGAGCCGAAGACGTTGGTTTCGCCCACGCCCTCGATGCGGCCCAGCGGCTCGACGAGGTTGGATTCGAGATAGTCGGAAACGTCGCCGTTGGTGCTGCGGTCGGTCTCGTCATAGACGCCGACGATCATCAGGAAGTCGGGGTTCGACTTGGTGACGCGCAGCCCCTGCTGCTGCACCTGCTGGGGCAGGCGCGACAGCGCTTGCTGGACCTGGTTCTGGACCTGCACCTGCGCGATGTCGGGATCGGTGCCCTTGGCGAAGGTCGCGCTGATCGTCACCTGCCCGCGCGAGCTGGACTGCGAGCTGAAATAGAGCAGCCCGTCGATGCCGGTCAGCTGCTGCTCGATGATCTGGGTGACGCTGTTCTGGATCGTCTGGGCATTCGCGCCCGGATAGGTCGCGCGGATGTTGACCTGGGGCGGCGCGACGTCGGGATACTGCGCGATCGGCAGGCTGAAGATCGCGCCGATGCCCGCAAGCATGGTGATGATCGCGATCACCCAGGCGAAGATCGGGCGATCGATGAAGATCCGGGACATGCTGGCTCAGCCCCCCTTGGCGGAGGTGGCTGCGCCCGACTGGTTGCCCTGCTTGCCCTGGCCGGAGGGGCTCCCCTGCGGCGGGGCGACCCGTTGCGGGCTGTCCGCGGGAACCGGGCGGATCTGGGCGTTGGGACGCAAGTTGCCGGTCCCCTGCACGATCACCTTGTCGCCGGGCTGCAGCCCCTGGGTCACCACCCAGTTGGTCCCCTGGGTCAGGCTGGTGACCACCTTGCGCTGAACGGCGGTATTGTTGGGCCCCACCACAAACAGCGTCGCGTCGCCGGCCGGGCTGCGGCTGATGGCGGGCTGCGGCACCAGGAAGGCCCGGCTGTTGATCGACTGGGCGAACACCGCGCGTGCGAACATCCCCGGCAGCAGCAAGCCGTTCGGGTTGGGGAAGCGGGCGCGCAGCGTCACCGTGCCGGTGCTGGGATCGACCAGCGATTCCGCGAACTCGACCGTGCCGGTCTGTTCATAGTCGCTGCCGTCCTCCAGCTTGAGCCGTACCGTGGCACGGCCCGGAGCGACGCCGTCGCGCGACAGCGCGCGCCGCAGCGCGAGCAGCTCTGCACTGGACTGCTGGATGTCGACGAAGATGGGGTCCAGACGCTGGATCACCGCAAGCGGGTCCGCCTGGTTGGCCGTCACGAGGGCGCCGACGGTCGCGAGCGAACGGCCGATGCGTCCGGTGATTGGAGCCGGGACGCTGGTGAAGCGCAGGTTGATCCGCGCCGTTTCCAGCTGCGCCTGCGTCTGCGCGACCGAAGCCTGGGCCTGGCGCGATGCGGCGGCGGCGTTGGTATATTCCTGCTGCGAGACCGCTTCCATCCGCGCCAGCGGGCGCAGCCGCTCCGCATTCACCCGGGTCGCCTCGGCGTTGGCACGGGCACTCTGGAGGTTTGCCTGCGCTTCCGAAACCGCGGCGCTGTAGATGCGGGGGTCGATCTCGTAGAGCGTCTGGCCCCGCCGGACGATCGAACCTTCGGTGAAGAACCGGCGGCGGATCACGCCCGCGACCTGGGGCCGCACCTCCGACTGCTCATAGGCGGTGACGCGTGCGTTCAGTTCGACGGTCTGGGCGACGCTGGTCGGCTGGACCACCACGAAGCCGACCTGTGCCGGCCCGCGTGCGCCGCCGCGTCCCCCACCCTTTTCCTGCTCTTCCTCATGCGAGCAGCCGGCAAGCAGCAGAGCCGCCGCAAACATGGGAAGGGTCGCGCGAGGAAAAGCCGGGTGCATAGCGAAAGCCTGGTCGTTGCACGACACCACGGCCGAGGCCGCGGCTACGCGCCGGGGATACGGGCGGCTCCGCACGGAGCAGCCGGACGCAGACCCGGAGCTGGCGCTCTGGGCATCGCTGGCCGCCCGCCGAGGCGCTGGGCAAGGACGGGGCCTTGTTAGCCGTCGCCTCCGCGGGCTGGCAATCGCTACTTTGTAACCGATTGTCGCAGGTTAGCGCGCCCCTTCGGCGCTTCTTCCTTGGGCGTTTCGACGGGCTCGACCGCCCCGATGCCGCCGTAGAGGGTCCCAAAGAAGTCGCCCCGGTTCCAGACCGGCCGTTCGGGCGCATCGGCGATGTCGCGGGCGATCTGATAGTTCACCTTGATGAAGCGGACGCCGGATTCCCAGTCGATCGCCGGGTCCTGCACCACCTCGTCGGAGGGCTGGTGGTAATGTTCGGCAAAGAACTTCTCGACCGCAGCCTTGCCCGCGCCGGCCTCACCCGGCCACAGGAAGACCGAGGGGATGCCCTGCTGCACGAAGCGGTAGTGGTCGGAGCGCACGAACAGGCCCTGCTCCGGCATGGGATCGGGCGAGAAGCTCGCCCCCGCCATCGCGGCCGCGCGGCGCACGATCGGCCCCAGCGTCGAACGGTCCGCGCCGAACGCGATCACGTCGGTGAACTTGTAGGTGATGATCGGCATGTCGAGGTTGACGTTGGCGACCAGTGCCGACTTCGCGATCGTGGGATTGTTCGCGAAATAGTCGGAGCCGACCAGCCCCTTCTCCTCGGCGGTGACGGCCAGGAACAGGACGCTGCGCCGCGGCGGCTGCCCGGAGGCCTGGAACCGTTTCGCTTCCTCGATCAGCGAGGCGACGCCGACCGCATTGTCCATCGCCCCGTTGTAGATGCTGTCGCCCTTCACCGCGGTGCCGACACCGACGTGATCCAGGTGCGCGCTCAGCACGACCACCTCGCTCCCCACTGCGGGATCGCTGCCGACCAACAGCCCAGCGACATTGTAGCTGGTGAAGGGCGTGCTGGTGGTGGTCATCCGCACGGACAGGTTCTTGTGCAGCGGGATTGCCTCGAACCGCTCCGGGCCCTTGAGCGCGGCCGCGACCTGTTCCCAGCTGGTCGAGGCGCCCGCGAACAGCTTGGTGGTCGCGGCCTGGCTGAGCATGCCCAGCGTCGGCGTGGAGGGTGCGGGGACGTTGGCGATGCCGTTGCGGTTCACCCAGGTGACGCGGGGCTGGTTCCAGCTCTCGGCCAGCTTGGCGAAGGGCCGCTGCTTGGCCGCCTCCGGCGTCTCCAGCGTGACGATGCCCACCGCACCCTTGGACATGGCGATCGCGGCCTTGGTGGCAGGGCTGCCGAAGTGGGCGCGCTCCTCTCCGTTCAGGCCGTCGGGCGTTCCCGGCACGATCGCCACGATCTTGCCCTTCACGTCCACGCCCGAATAGTCGTCGCGGCCGATGCTCGGCGCGACCAGGCCGTAGCCGACGAACACGACCGGCGCGTCCACCGCCAGCTGCGGCGTCGCAGGGTTGCCGGCGGGGATATAGTCCTCCCCGAACACGAGCGGCTCGCCGCCGATCGCGACGCCACCCTTGTCGGCCGGCTTGTAGCTCAGCAGCGGCACCTTCTGGAGATAGCTGCCCTGGTCGCCCGCCGGCCGCAGCCCGGCCGCATAGAATTGCGACGCCACATAGTTGGCGGCGATGTCATATTCCGGCGAACCCGCCTCGCGCCCGCGCAACGCGTCGGAGGCGAGGAACAGCACATGCGCCTTCATCGCCGCTTGGTCGGCGGGCAGCGGCGCGTTCGCGGCGGCATTGCGCTGGGCAACATCGGCGGCGGGCTGCGCGGCCGGCGCAGGCTTGGCCTTCTGGGCCAGAACCGGGGATGCGATCGGAGCGGTGGCGACGAGGGCGACGAGCGGCAGGACGGTACGGAGCATTGGAATCCTTGGCGTCGAGGGCATATGGGTCGGCTATGCAGCGGGCCGCGGTGCGACGCAATCACGCGCGCACTCAGGCCCCGACCGCCTCCGCAAGGGTTTTCCGATGGCCGACGCACTCCGTTCCCCCGACCAGCCTCCCGCGCCGATCCTGCGCAGCGACTATCGCGCGCCGGACTGGCAGGTGTCGGAGATCGCGCTGGAGTTTGACCTCGATCCGGCACGCACGGTGGTGCGCGCGAAGCTGCACGTGACGCGCAACGGCGACCACGACCGGCCGCTCCGCCTCGACGGCGACGGGCTCCAGCCGCTGTCGGTGGGGATCGACGGGGTGGCCGGCAGCAACGACCGCTGGCGCATGGACGGCGACGCGCTGGTGGTCGACCTCGACGGCGATGCCCATGTCGTGGAGACGGAGGTCGCGATCGCGCCGGAGCGCAACACCCAGCTGATGGGGCTCTATGCCTCGGGTGGGAACCTGTGCACCCAGTGCGAGGCGGAGGGCTTCCGCCGCATCACCTTCTTCCCCGACCGGCCCGACGTGCTCGCGCGCTATTCGGTGCGCATGACCGCGGACAAGGCGCGCTTCCCGGTGCTGCTCGCCAACGGCGACCCGATCGCGCACGGCGACCTGGAAGACGGCCGCCACTGGGCCGAATGGCACGACCCCTTCCCCAAGCCGTCCTATCTCTTTGCGCTGGTCGCGGGCGATCTGGTCGCCAACCGCGCCACCTTCGTCACGGCAAGCGGTCGCGAGGTGCAGCTCGCCATCTGGGTGCGCGAAAAGGACCTCGCCAAGACCGATCACGCGCTCGACGCGCTCAAGACGTCGATGGCCTGGGACGAGCGCGTCTATGGCCGCGAGTACGACCTGGACGTGTTCAACATCGTCGCCGTTGACGACTTCAACTTCGGCGCGATGGAGAACAAGGGCCTCAACATCTTCAATTCGCGCTACATCCTGGCGGACCCGGATACCGCGACGGACCACGACTATGACGCGATCGCGGCCGTCGTGGCGCACGAGTATTTCCACAACTGGTCGGGCAATCGCGTCACCTGCCGCGACTGGTTCCAGCTTTCCCTGAAGGAGGGCTTCACCGTGTTCCGCGACCAGGGCTTCTCCGCCGACCAGGGATCGGCCGCCGTCAAGCGGATCGAGGACGTGCGCTCCCTGCGCGCAGCTCAGTTCCCGGAGGACGCGGGTCCGCTCGCGCATCCGATCCGCCCGGACAGCTATCTGGAAATCTCCAACTTCTACACCGCCACCATCTACAACAAGGGCGCGGAAGTGGTGCGGATGCTCCACACCATCCTGGGCCCGCAGCGCTTCCGCGCCGGCACCGATCTCTACTTCGAGCGCTTCGACGGCACCGCCGCCACCTGCGAGGACTTCGTCGCCTCCATGGAGGAGGCGAACGGGGTCGACCTCGCGCAATTCCGCCGCTGGTACTCGCAGGCGGGGACCCCGCGGGTCACCGCCACGCTGGAGCACGAGCCGGGCGGCGGCACCGCGACGCTGCACCTCGCCCAGGCGGTTCCGCCCACGCCCGGCCAGCCGCACAAGCTGCCGATGGTGCTGCCGCTCAAGCTGCGGCTGTTCGGCGGAAACACCGGCCGGCCGCTCGGCGACGAGCAACTCGTCTTGCTGTCGGACGCGGAGGCGACGCTGCGCTTCGAGGCCGTCACCGAGCGGCCGGTGCTTTCGATCAACCGCGGCTTTTCCGCACCGGTAATCGTGGACACGAACCGGACGCCTGCAGACCTGGCCTTCCTCTCGGGCCACGACGACGATCCCTTCGCGCGCTACGAGGCGATGCAGCAGCTGATGCTCGACACGCTTGTCGCGTCGGTGGCGAGCGGGCGCGGCGACCATGGCGCGGTGGTGGATGCCGTGCGCGAGACGCTGCGCAACCCGGAGCTCGACCGCGCCTTTGTCGCGGAGGCGGTGCTGCTCCCTTCCGACAACTTCATCGGCGACCAGCTCCCGATCGTGGACCCGGACGCAATCTTCCGCGCGCGGGAGGCCCTGCGCCGCGACATCGGCCGCGCCCTCGAACGCGACTGGCGCCAGGCCTATGAGGATACGCGCGGCGGTGCGTTCGAATATTCGCCGGACGCCAAGGGCAAACGCCGCCTGAAGACGGTGGCGCTCGGCTATCTCGCCGCCTCGGGCGCGCCCGACATCGGCGAGCTCGCCTTCGCCCAGTTCGAGCAGGCGGACAACATGACGGACCGGCAGGGCGCGCTGATGACGCTGGTGAACGGCCCCTGGGACCAGCGGGTCGCCGCGCTCGACATCTTCTACAATCGCTACCGCGACAATCCGCTGGTGCTGGACAAGTGGTTCTCGACCCAGGCGCTGTCGACCCGCGACGACACGCCCGAGCGGGTGGAGGAACTCGCCGGCCACCGCGACTTCACTCTGGCCAACCCCAACCGCGCGCGCGCGCTGGTGGGTGCGTTCGGGGTCAACCAGCGCGCCTTCCACGCAGCCGACGGCCGCGGCTATCGCTTCTTCGTGCAGCAGCTGATCGCGCTCGATCGGCTGAACCCGCAGACGGCGGCCAAGATGATGCCGCCGCTCGGCCGCTGGCGCCGTTTCGATCCCGCCCGACAGCAGGCGATGCGCGCCGCGCTGGAGCAAATCCTCGCCTCGCCCGGCCTGTCGAAGGACATGCTCGAGCAGGTGAGCAAGAGCCTCGCCGCCTGATCTCCTGGACTCCACGACCAAGGTTGTTTGTTATGCGTCTTCCGCTTCTCGTTGCGCTGCTTGCCACCACCGCCTGCACGCAGGCCCAGAGCGTTTCCCCGCAGTCCGCGACCGCGTTAAAACCCATCCCGTCCACGACCGAGGACGATGGCTATTCGGTGGAGGCGCAACGCGCCAAGATCGCGCGGGTCGACATTGCGCCCGACACCGGCTTCCTCTCGGCCGAGGAGCGCCAGGTGGTGAACCTGCTCATACAGGCATCCGACCTGATGACGCCGATCTACCTGCGCCAGCGCTCGGTCCACAATCCGGAGACGCGGCTCGTGATTTCGCGCATGCGCCGGGCGGATCAGCCGCTGGTCCTCGACTGGTTCGACGCCAACCTGGGCCCGTGGGACGACTTTGCCGAGCTGCGCCCCTTCTGGGGGGACCAGCCGATGCCGGAGGGGGCCGGCTTCTATCCCGAGGACCTGACCCGCGAGGAGTTCGACGCCTATGTCGCCCGGAACCCGGCGGAGAAGGCAGCGCTCACCAGCCTCTACACGGTGGTGCGGCGCGACGGCACCAAGCTGAAGGCGGTGCCCTATTCGGTGGAGTATCGCGAATGGCTGGAGCCGGCGGCCAAGCTGCTCGAGCAGGCGGCGGCCGTCACCACGAACCCCAGCCTCAAGCGGTTCCTGACGCTGCGCGCGAAGGCGTTCCGCACCGATGACTATTTCGAGTCGGAGCTTGCCTGGATGGACCTGAAGGACACGCCGATCGAGGTCGCGATCGGGCCGTACGAGGTCTATACCGATCGGCTCTATGGCGCGAAGGCAGCGTTCGAGAGCTTCGTGACGATCAAGGACCCTGAGGAGTCCGCCGCGCTCGACAAGTACAAGCATCACTTGCGCGACATGGAAGCGAACCTGCCGGTCGACGCGCGCTACAAGAACTTCACGCGCGGCTTCGAATCTCCGATCGCAGTCGCCGAGCAGGTGCGCGGCGGCGGCGACAACGAGCATGGCGGCCGCACCATCGCCTTCAACCTGCCGAATGACGAGCGGGTGCGCGAGGCCAAGGGCGCGAAGAAGGTAATCCTCTCCAACGTGCTGGGCGCCAAGTACGACCGCATCCTGGCCCCTATGGCGCCGCTCGTGCTGGTGCCGGATCAGGCCGGGCTGGTCGCCAAGAAGTACATGCAGCTCGAGACCCTGTTCCACGAGCTGTCGCACAGCCTGGGGCCGGGCAACATCACGGTGAACGGCCGCAAGACCAGCGTGAACGAGGAGCTGAAGGAACAGGCCTCGGCGTTGGAAGAGGCCAAGGCCGACGTGATGGGCGTGTGGAACATCCTGTTCATGATGAACAAGGGCGAGCTGCCGGTCGCGGAGAAGCCGCAGCTGTTCTCGACCTATCTGGCGGGCGTGTTCCGCGCGATGCGCTTCGGCACGGCAGAGGCGCATGGCCGCGGGGCTGCGATGCAATACGGCTACCTGCGCGACAAGGGCGCCTTCGCCTGGGACGCGGGTGCCGGCCGCTTCCGCATCGACGACGCCAAGATGGAAGCCGGGCTGCGCGACCTGCTCCGCGACATGATCGTGGTGCAGGGCAATGGCGACTATGCCGGCGCCAAGGCGATGCTGTCGCGCTGGCAGCAACTCGATGCCGATGCGCAGAAGGTCGTCGGCACGATGACCGCGATCCCCGTCGACATCCAGCCGATCTACCCGACCAGCATCTGACCGGATGGGGAGGCGTATCCGTCGCCTCCCCTCTTCCGCCTCAAGCCTGTGCCTGCGCTTCGTCTTCTTCGTTCATCCGGATGCCCGCCTTGGCGGCACGCTCCGACTCCCGCTCCAGCGCGACCTTGATCATCGCCACCATCGGATCGGCGAGCGCCAGACCCAGGATGCCGAACAGCGTCGATGCCAGAATCTGCGAGGACAGCGTCAGCGCCGGCGGCAGGTCCACCGTGCGACGGGCCACGATCGGCAGCAGCACATAGCCGTCGAAGGTCTGCACCACGAAATAGATGACGATCGCCCACAGGCCGGTGTCGACGCCGGCGCTGAAGCCCACCGCCACCATCAGCACGCCGCTGATGAACGCGCCGATGTTGGGGATGAAGGCGAGCAAGCCCGTGATGATGCCCAGCAGCAGCGCCATGGGCACGCCGGCGATCCACAGCAGCAGCCAGGTGAGCACGCCTTCGAACAGCATTCCGGCCAGCCGGCCTGCGAGCAGCCGGCGCATGGTCGTGGCCATGCGGTTGATGGTGACGGCGAACTCGGCGCGATTGCCGACCGGCACCATCCACTGAAGGCCGCGGTCGTAGATGCGCGGCTCCATCGCGACGAACAGCCCGATGACCATGATCATGAACAGGCTGGTGAACGCGCCGAACACCGTGCCGACCGCGGAGGTCAGCCGACCCACCGATCCCATCGCCTGCTGGACGATCCCGCTCAGGTCGGATCGCCCGGGCATCAGGCCCATGCCGTTCGCCCAGGCGATCAGGCGGTTGCCCTGGACTTCCAGGGTGGAGCGCAACTGCTCGGCCTGGGCGGCGATCTGGACTCCGGTGAGGTAGAAGGTGCCGAGGATGAAGGCGAGGGCCAGCAGCACCACGATCATCAGCCGCAGCCCGCGCCCGATCGGCAGCACGCGCCCGAGCAGCCGCACGCCGCCGTCCAGCATCGCGGCGAACACCAGCCCGCCGAAGATGATGAGCAGCGGCTGGATCAGCAACACCACCAGGCCGGCGGCGATGGCCAGGCCGAACCAGACGGAGGCGCGGCGCAGCTCCGCTCGCACCAGCGGATCGCGCAGCTCGTTCGGGCCGGGCGCGCGCTCGACCTCCACCCCGTCGTGCTTGCTCATTGGGCGCGTTCCGGATGCAGCGAGGTTCCCGCACGGCCACTGCGCAGTGAGGACCACCAGGTCAACGGATTCAGGCTCGTCGTCCCGTCGAGCGAGAAGGTGATGAATTCGGCGCGACCGCCGATGTTCTCCCAGGGCACGGGACCGCCCAGCCCCTGGTCCGCCAGCGAGAAGCGGCTGTCGGCGCTGTTGTCGCGATTGTCCCCCATCAGGAAGACGTGGTCGGCAGGCACGGTGATCGGCCCAAAATTGTCGCCGATCGAGCCCTGTACCGCATCGATCGTGTCATAGGATCGCCCGTTGGGCAGCGTCTCGCGATAGATCGGCAGGCGGCAGAATGCTTCGCCCGCTGCATTGCGCACCTGCGCATCGGGATACTGACCGGCGGGGCAGTGGGTGTTGGCGTCGACCGGGATCATCCGGTCGCCGGCCGCATGCCGCTCGACCGGCTTGCCGTTGAGGTAGAGCATGCCGCCCGACACCTGCACCCGGTCCCCCGGCAGGCCGATCACACGCTTGATATAGTCGGTCTTGGTGCCCGGCGGCGTCACGATCACGACGTCGCCACGTTCCGGCAGGCTGCCGAACAGCCGGCCGTGGAAAAAGGGCAGCAGGTGGAAGGCGGGGGTGACGAACGAATAGCCATAGGGGTATTTGGTCACCACCAGGCGATCGCCGACCAGCAGCCCCGGCATCATCGATTCCGACGGGATGTAGAAGGGCTTGGCTACCAGGCTGTGAAAGCCGAGCACGGCCAGGACCAGCACCAGCAGGTTGCGGATCTCCGCCCCCCAGTCTGTGGGTCGACGCGTCGTTTTGGACGGCTGGTGGGTTTCGGACGGCAGCGCCAGGTCCTCTCCGGTCATCGGACTTCCTGCTGGGCGCCGGGCAGCGCCTCGATGATAACGAACGCCTGCGCCCAGGGATGGTCGTCGGTGAGCGTCAGGTGAATCTTGGGGACGTGCCCCGGCGGGATCAACGCATCGAGCGCCGCCTTGGCTCCGCCCGAAAGCGCCAGGGTCGGTGCGCCCGAGGGCGCGTTAACCACGCCAATGTCGCGCATGAACACGCCGCGGTTGAAGCCGGTGCCGACCGCCTTCGAAAAGGCCTCCTTGGCGGCGAAGCGCTTGGCGAAGGTCCCGGCGCGGGTGAACGGCCGGCGTGCGGCCTTGGCCTGCTCCACCTCGGTGAAGACGCGCTGGATGAACCGATCACCGAACCGGTCGAGCGAATTCTGGATGCGCTCGATGTTGCAGAGGTCGGAGCCGAGCCCGACGATCACCGCGCCGCGTCCATCAGCGCGCGCATCCGCGCGACCACGGGGGCCAGACCGTCGAAGATCGCCTCGCCGATCAGGAAATGTCCGATGTTGAGCTCGCGAACCTGGGGGATGGCGGCGATCGGCACGACATTGTCGAAGGTCAGGCCGTGGCCGGCGTGCACCTCGATGCCGTTCTTGGCGGCCAGCGCCGCGGCGTCAGCAAGCCGCTTGAGCTCGACTTCCCGGGCGGCCTCGTCCAGCTCCGCATAGCGGCCGGTGTGGAGCTCGACCACCGGCGCCCCCAGCCGGACCGCGGCGTCGATCTGCGCCGCCTCGGGCTCGATGAACAGCGACACGCGGATACCCGCATCCCGCAGCGACGCCACCATGGGCGCCAGGGCGTCGAACTGGCCGGCCGCATCCAGCCCACCCTCGGTGGTGCGCTCCTCGCGCTTCTCGGGCACGATGCATGCGGCATGGGGACGATGGCGCAGCGCAATGCCGAGCATCTCCTGGGTCGCCGCCATTTCCAGGTTCAGCGGCACCGGCAGCTCGGCAGAGAGGCGCGCGATGTCGGCATCGGTGATGTGGCGGCGATCCTCCCGCAGGTGCGCGGTGATGCCCTGGGCACCGGCTTCTGCCGCCAGCAGCGCCGCGCGCACGGGATCGGGATAGCCGCTGCCGCGCGCGTTCCGGACGGTCGCGACATGGTCGATGTTGACGCCTAGGCGGATCGGCCCCGTCACGCCGCAGCCCTGCTCCCGGGCTTGATCGCGGGGATCGCCGCCAGTTCCGGCGGCAGGGCGTCCGCCTCGTAGCTCGGAACCTCGAGCCGGATCAGCGGATAGAAGGGCACGCCCAGGTCCGCCTGGCCGTTGGAGCGGTCCACCAGCGCCGCAGCCGCGACGACCTGCCCGCCAGCGGCCCGAATCGACGCGATCGCTTCGCGCGAGGAGAGACCGGTGGTGACGACGTCCTCCATCATCAAAACGCGCGTACCCGGATCGAGGCGGAAGCCGCGGCGCAGTTCGAACGTGCCGGTCGGCCGCTCCAGGAACATCGCCGGGCGGCCCAGCGACCGACCCATCTCGTGCCCCGCGATGACGCCGCCCATGGCGGGCGAAACCACCGCGTCGATCGCGCTGCGCACGTCGCTCGGCAAGCGGGCAACGAGTTCGTCCGCCAGCCGTGCGCCCCGCCTGGGATCCATCAGCACCCGCGCGCACTGGAGATAGCGTGCGCTGTGGCGCCCGGAAGAAAGAATGAAATGCCCTTCCAACAGGGCCTCGGCCGCGCGGAATTCCGCCAGGATGTCGTCGTCTGTCATGGTCGAGGCTCTCTCTAGGCGCAGCCGTGCGGCGCGGCAATCGGCGCGGCAAAAAGAGCCGGTACGCGCTTGAGGCACGGCAAAACGCTGCCTATACCCCTCAACTGGGCCTTTTTTCGGGGTTCCGGATGCGCAAGCCCGCGCGACAAAAACGGGTGGATGGGGATGCGAATGGCTGGAATGGGGCTTTCCGGACTGAAGCTGGCCTTGCTGGGTGCCAGTCTGGCGCTGGCAGCGGGCGGCCATGCGACGACGCCCGCGGTGCCGGCGAGCACGGGCACGCAGGCAGCGACACCGCAGGTGGGGGCGCCGCCTCCCGGATCCGCAGAAGCCCAGCCCGACGGCAGCGTCACGCCTCCAGCCACTGCCGGTGCGGCCCAGCCGGCCGGAGCCGTGGCCGATCCCACGCTCAACGCCGACGGCAGCCCGAAGCTGCGCCCGACCGAGAACAAGGGCCAGCCGAGCCCGCGCGTGCTCGGCATCCAGAACCAGGTGACGCCCAACGGCGAGGAGGCGGCCCGCTTCCACAACAACCTGCTGATGCCGGTCGTCACGCTCATCGTCCTGCTGGTGCTCGCGCTGCTCGTGTGGGTGGTGATCCGCTATCGCGCGGCCGCCCACCCCAACCCGTCGCGCACCTCGCACAACACCACGATCGAGATCCTGTGGACCGCGGTGCCGGTGCTGATCCTGGCCGTGTTCGCCGTCCCCTCGATCCGGCTGCTCGCCCATCAGTTCAAGCCTGCGCCCGACAATGCCGTCACGCTGAAGGCGATCGGCAACCAATGGTTCTGGACCTACGAATATCCCGACAACGGCGGCGTGTCGGTGACTGCGAACATGCTCAAGGAGCGTGACCAGGTCGCGCCCGGCCAGCGTTACCGCACCGATGCCGACGGCCCGCGCCTGCTCGCCACCGACAACCGCATCGTGCTGCCGGTCGGCGTGCCGATCCGGCTGATCACCACCGCCAACGACGTGATCCACAGCTGGGCGATTCCGTCCTTCTGGGTGAAGCTCGATGCGATCCCCGGCCGGTTGAACGAGACCAGCTTCACCATCAAGGAGCCGGGCGTCTATTTCGGCCAGTGCTCCGAACTGTGCGGCGCGCGCCACGCCTATATGCCGATCGCCATCGACGCGGTCTCCCCGGCCGAGTTCGCAGCCTGGATCCGCGCCAAGGGCGGCACCATGCCGGGCGCCGCCCAGCCCTCCACCGCCGCGCCGGCGCAGCCTTCGGCCGACCATGTCGACGACACCGCGACCCCGCCCACGGGCGGCGACGGTCCGACCGTCAACGCGACCGAAACCGCCACTCCCGTCACCCAGGGCGCAACCGGCAACCCGGCCGGCGCCGGCAACGTGGATCAGTAAGCCATGACCGACACCGCCCTGCAGCCGTCTGCGTTCGAGGCGCACTCCCATGATTCGCACGACCATCATGCGGACCACCGCCCTGGTTTCTTCGCGCGCTGGTTCCTGTCCACGAACCACAAGGACATCGGCACCCTCTACCTGATCTTCGCGATCTTCATGGGCGTGGTCGGCGGCGCCATCTCCGGCCTGATGCGCTGGGAGCTGGCGGAGCCCGGCATCCAGCATCTCGGCAGCTGGGCGACTTGGCTCGCCGGGTCGGAACAGAGCCTCGACGAGTCGCTCCACCTCTGGAACGTGATGATCACCGCCCACGGGCTGATCATGGTGTTCTTCATGGTGATGCCGGCGATGATCGGCGGATTCGGCAACTGGTTCGTGCCGATCATGATCGGGGCGCCCGACATGGCGTTCCCGCGCATGAACAACGTGTCCTTCTGGCTGCTGGTGCCCTCGGGCATCCTGCTGCTCGCCTCGCCCTTCTTCGGCGGCGCGGGTACCGGCTGGACGGTCTATGCGCCGCTGTCGACCTATGGCGAGCCCTCGGCCTCCGTCGACATGGCGATCCTGTCACTGCACCTCTCGGGCGCCAGCTCGATCCTGGGCGCGATCAACTTCATCACCACCATCTTCAACATGCGCGCGCCGGGCATGACGCTGCACAAGATGCCGCTGTTCGCCTGGTCGGTGCTGGTCACGGCCTTCCTGCTGCTCTTGTCGCTGCCGGTGCTGGCCGCGGCGATCACCATGCTGCTGACCGACCGCAATTTCGGCACCACCTTCTTCGATCCGGCCGGCGGCGGCGATCCGGTGCTCTACCAGCACCTGTTCTGGTTCTTCGGCCATCCGGAGGTCTACATCATGATCCTGCCGGGCTTCGGCATGATCAGCCATGTGGTCGCGACCTTCAGCCGCAAGCCGGTGTTCGGTTACCTCGGCATGGCCTATGCCATGGTCGCGATCGGCGCCGTCGGCTTCATCGTGTGGGCGCACCACATGTTCACGACCGGCCTGAGCGTGAACACCAAGATGTACTTCACCGCCGCGACGATGATCATCGCGGTGCCGACCGGCATCAAGATCTTCTCGTGGATCGCGACCATGTGGGGCGGCTCGCTGCGCTTCCCGACCCCGATGCTGTGGGCGCTGGGCTTCATCTTCATGTTCACGGTCGGTGGCGTGACCGGCGTCATCCTCGCCAACGGCGGTGTCGACGATTACATGCACGACACCTACTATGTCGTGGCGCACTTCCACTATGTTCTGTCGCTGGGCGCGGTGTTCGCGCTGTTCGCCGGCTTCTACTACTGGTTCCCGAAGATGTCGGGGAAGATGTACAACGAGCTGCTCGGCAAGCTGCATTTCTGGGTGTTCTTCGTCGGCGTGAACGTGCTGTTCTTCCCGATGCACTTCCTGGGCGCCAACGGCATGCCGCGCCGTATCCCGGACTATCCGGACGCATTCGCGTACTGGAACCACATCGCCTCGATTGGCTATGTGATCATGGCAGTCGGGATCGTGATCTTCCTGATCAACCTGGTCGTGTCGCTGGCAAGCGGCCGCCGCGCCGGCGACAATCCCTGGGGGGAAGGCGCGACCACGCTGGAGTGGACGCTGTCGTCTCCGCCGCCCTACCACCAGTTCGAGACGCTGCCGAAGGTCGACTGACCGTCCAGCACCTCCGCAAGCAAAAACGCCCCGGGGAGCATCCTCCCCGGGGCGTTTTCTTTATCCGCTGCCGCCGGAGGTCAGGGGCGGACGAACAGGCTAACCGAAGCCACGTGGTTGACCGCGGTCTCGCCCCCGGTGCGGTTCACCAACTGATTGAGGTATCCCGCCTCGATGGTCGACTTGCCCTTCAGCGGCACCTCGACGCCGACGAAGCTGCGCAGCTGGTCGAAGCCGCCGCGGGCGCCCCAGTCGGTGTCGTTGAGCGCGAACATGGCTTCCGCGGAGAGGAGCGCCTTGAGCGGCTTCGTCCCGCTGGCGATCGGCGTCTCCAGGCGGGCCATCTGGCGCACGCGCAGCCCGGTGTCGCTGAAGCCGTCCACCCAGCGCTGCTCGAATCGCGTGCGCGAGGACAGCTCGGTCGCGCCCGGCACCAGCGTCCATGACAGCTGCTGGAAGCTGCGGTGCTCGTCACGGTCGGGCGCGGGCCCCTCCACCGGCTGCACCACATAGGCATAGCCCTGGTAGACGCTGACCTGATCGTTCAATCGCCAGCCGATCGCCCCCCGCAAGAGGGCCTGCCGCATCTCCGACAATCCTTCCATCAGCCGCGGCTGTGCCTCGACGAAGTAGAGGAGGTCGTCCTTGGCCGATCCGGTGACGGTAACGTTGATCCAGACCTGCTCGTCCTGCGTCGTCCGGGCGAGCGCCGGGGTCGGGGAGATGGCGGCAGCGAGGGCCGCGCAGGCTAGAAGAGTTCGCATGCCGCCTCCTGTATCGCCGCAGGGGGTGGCGGCAACCCTTTCGCGGCGGCGTCCGCCGGACTATACACGGACGCAGCCCATGACGACCGCAGTTTCCCTGACGATGCCCGCCGATTGGCGGGACTTCCTCGCCCTCACCAAGCCGCGCGTGATGACCCTGGTGGTCTTCACCGGCCTGTGCGGCATGCTCGCCGCCCCCGTCGGCATCCATCCCGTGCTCGGCTTCACCGCGATCCTGTGCATTGCGCTCGGTGCCGGTGCGGCAGGCGCGCTCAACCAGTGGTACGAGGCGGATCTGGATGCGCACATGAAGCGCACCCGCGGCCGTCCGCTCCCCGCCGGGCGCATGGACCGGCAGTCGGCGCTGCATTTCGGTGTCGGGCTTGCGGTGTTCTCGGTCGCGCTGATGGGGCTGGCGATCAACCTGGCCGCCGCCGCGATCCTGACCGTCTCGATCCTCTTCTATGTGCTGATCTACACCGTCTGGCTGAAGCGCCGCACGCCGCAGAACATCGTCATCGGCGGCGCGGCCGGTGCTTTCCCGCCGCTGATCGGCTGGGCGGCGGCGACTGGCGAGATCGCGCTGCTGCCGCTGCTGCTGTTCGCGCTGGTGTTTCTGTGGACGCCCCCGCACTTCTGGGCCCTCGCGCTGTTCGTCCGCATGGACTATGCGGCGGCCGGCGTGCCGATGCTGCCGGTGGTGGCCGGCGAACGCACGACCCGTACCCAGATCGGCCTCTACACCATCCCCATGGCGCTGGCCGCGATCGCCCCCTGGCCGCTTGGCCTCGCCGGCCCGATCTATGGCGTGGTGTCGGTTGCGATGACCGCAGTGTTCGGCTGGTTCGCGCTGGGCGTGGCTCGGCGCACGACGGCACCCGAGGGCGATACGATGCAGCCGGAAAAGCGGCTGTTCGGCTATTCGATCCTCTACCTCTTCGTCGTCTTCGGCGCGCTGGTCGTCGACCGGTGGCTGCTGCCGTGACGCCGGAGGAGGAAGCCCTGGTTCGCGCCCGCCAGCGATCGCGTGCGAAGGTGATGGCCTGGCTGCTCGGCGCGCTGGTGGTGCTCGTGTTCGCGATCAGCATCGTCAAGATCCAGGCGGGGATGATGTGACCCGCAACGGCCGCACCGCACTGTTCGCCGGCCTTGCCGCCGTGTCGATGACGGGTCTCGGCTGGGCGAGCGTGCCCCTCTACCGCGTCTTCTGCCAGGTGACGGGGCTGAACGGCACCACGCAGCGCGGCGAGCTGGCGCCCGGCGGCATCGGCGACAAGGTCACCGTGCGCTTCGACAGCAACGTGGCGCCCAACCTCAAGTGGCGCTTTCGACCCGAGCGACCGGCCGAGACGATCGACATCGGCGCGCGCGACATGGCGTTCTTCACCGCCAAGAACCTGACCGACCGCCCGATCACCGGCACGGCCACCTTCAACGTGACCCCCGCCCAGGCGGGCAAGTATTTCACCAAGATCCAGTGCTTCTGCTTCACCGAGCAGACGCTCCAGCCGGGCGAGGAGGTGCGGATGCCCGTGATCTTCTACGTCGATCCCAAGCTCGCGAGCGATCCCGACACCCGCGACGTGCGCGTGATCACCCTGTCCTATACGTTTTACCCGGTGGATTCCCCCCGAACGCCAAGCTAGACCTTTGCGGACAAGAGAGGATGGGGACGACGATGGCCGGAACCAAGAACCACGATTATCACATCCTGCCGCCGAGCCCGTGGCCGATGCTGAGCAGCTTCGCCGCGCTGGTGCTGGCCGTGGGCGGCATCATGTACATGCGCGATGCGGCCTATGGCGGCCTGGTATTCGGCGCCGGCCTGATCGCGGTTCTGGCCTGCATGGGCCTGTGGTGGGCCGACGTGATCCGCGAAGCGCGCGCCGGCGATCATACCCCCGTCGTGCAGCTTCACCTGCGCTACGGCATGGTGCTCTTCATCGCCTCCGAGGTGATGTTCTTCCTGGGCTGGTTCTGGGCCTGGTTCGATTTCGCGCTGTTCCCGGCAGCCGTCCAGTTCAACCATGAGGACGGCGTCTCGCTGATCGACTCCGCGTCGCAACTCGCGGCGCAGTGGCCGCCGGCCGGGATCGAGGTCCTCGACGCGTTCCAGCTTCCGCTCCTCAACACCTTCCTGCTGCTGCTCTCGGGCACGACGATCACCTGGGCCCATCATGCGCTGATCCACGGGCAGCGCGGTGGCCGCCGCGTTGGCCTGTGGGGCCTGCTCGGCGTCGGCGAGGACGATGGCGTCAAGAAGGGCCTGTGGCTGACGATCGTGCTCGGGCTGCTGTTCTCGTGCATCCAGGCGTATGAATATGCCCACGCGCCCTTCCCGTTCGGGACGATCAACTACACCTCCGCCTTCTACATGGCGACGGGCTTCCACGGCTTTCACGTCATCGTCGGCACGATCTTCCTGATCGTGAACCTGGTGCGGGTGTACCAGGGCGACTTCACGCCGCGGCAGCATTTCGGCTTCGAAGCGGCGGCCTGGTACTGGCACTTCGTCGACGTGGTCTGGCTGTTCCTGTTCGTCACCGTCTATGTCTGGGGCGGATGGGGCGCGCCGGTCCACGCAGGCTGACGTGACCGGCCCCGCCGGCACGCCGCCGGAACCCCTGGCGGCCGCGACCGGCGGGCTTTGCCCGCGCTGCGGGGCGAAGACGCTGTTTGCCGGCTTCATCGCCTTTGCCCCCAGCTGCACCAACTGCGGCCTCGACTTCCTCCAGTTCAACGTGGGCGATGGCCCCACGGTGTTCCTGACGATGGGCATCGGCACGCTGGTGACGGTGCTCGCCGTCGTGGTCGAGCTGCTCTTCTCGCCGCCGACGTGGCTGCACGTGGTGCTGTGGCTGCCGCTCACCCTGGGCGGCGTGGCGGTGTCGCTGCGCTTCACCAAGGCGCTGCTGCTCGCGCTGGAGTATCGCAACGCCGCGCGCGAGGCGCGGCTGACGAGCGACGAGCCATGAGGCGGCTTCCCGCCGTCGCCACTGCAGCGGTGCTGCTGGCGGTGGCCGCGATGCTCGCTTTCGGCTTCTGGCAGCTCCACCGGGGGGACCAGAAGGAGGCGATGATCGCCCGCTTCACCGCCAACGCCGGAAAGGACGTCCTCCCCCTTCCCCGCGCCCCCACCGACGATCTGCAGTTCCGCCGCGTCACCGCGCAATGCCTCGCGGTGACAGACTGGAGCGTCAGCGCCGGTCGCACCGAAGACGGCACCCCCGGGTGGCGCCACATCGCCCACTGCAAGACCGGTCTGCACACCGCGACGTTCCGCGCCGACATGGGCGTCGGCAACGATCCCAAGCTGCGCCCCGGGTGGCAGGGGGGCCGGGTCACGGGCCTGCTGACACAAGCCCCGACCGGCACGCCCGCCATTGCCGCGGCCTTCGGCGCGCGGGCGGCAAAGGTGTGGATGATCGTCGCCGAGACGCCCCCACCCGGCCTTGCGCCCAGCCACCAGCCCGATCCCGCCGACGTCCCCAACAACCATCTCGCCTATGCCGTGCAGTGGTTCGCCTTCGCCGCGATTGCGGCTGCCATCTATGCGCTGGCACTTCGGCGGCGCCTGAAGGGCTGACGCGCTTGTGCCCTCCCGGCCGGGGGGCTAACGCCTCCGCATGCGCTATGTGAGCACCAGGGGGAATGCGCCGGTCCTCGATTTCGAGGGCGCGACGCTGGCAGGGCTGGCCGCCGACGGCGGACTCTACGTGCCGGAGGCGTGGCCGACGCTCTCGCGCGAGCAGATCGCGGACCTCGCCGACCTCCCCTACGCGGAGACGGCGGTACGCGTGATGCTCCCCTTCGTGGGCGACAGCCTGAGCGAAGTCGAGCTGCGCGACCTCTGCCAGCGCGCCTATGGCACCTGCTTCGCGCATGCCGCGGTCACCCCGCTCGTGCAGCTCGACCATCGCCACTGGCTGCTGGAGCTGTTCCACGGGCCGACGCTCGCGTTCAAGGACGTGGCACTCCAACTGCTCGGCCTGTTGTTCGAACGCTTCCTGACCGGCCGGTCGGAGCATGTGACGGTGATCGGCGCAACCTCGGGCGACACCGGCTCGGCGGCCATCGACGCGCTTGCCGGCCGCACCGGCGTCGACATCTTCATGCTCCACCCGCATGGCCGCGTCTCCGACGTGCAGCGGCGGCAGATGACGACCGTGCTCGCGCCCAACGTCCACAACATCGCCATCGACGGCAGCTTCGACGACGCGCAGGCGCTGGTGAAGGCGATGTTCAACGCACCGGATTTCGCCGGCCGCTTCCACCTGTCGGCAGTGAACTCGATCAACTGGGCCCGGCTGATGGCGCAGGTGGTCTATTATTTCTACACCGCCGTGCGCCTGGGCGCGCCCGAGCGGCCGGTCGCCTTCTCTGTCCCCACCGGCAATTTCGGCGACGTGTTCGCAGGCTATGTCGCACAGCGCATGGGCCTGCCGGTGGCCAAGCTGGTGGTCGCGACCAACGTCAACGACATCCTCCACCGCGCGCTCTCGGCGGGCGATTATTCCACCGGCACCGTCACCGCCACCGACACGCCGTCGATGGACATCCAGGTGAGCTCCAACTTCGAACGGCTGCTGCACGATCTCGGCGGCCGCGACGGAGCGGCACTCGCGCTGCAGATGCAGGGGTTCGAGACCAGCCGCGCGATGCAGCTGAGCGGCGCGCACCGAGACGGTGCGGCTGCTCTCTTCACCAGCGCACGCATCGACGCGGACGGCATGATGGGCGCCATGCGCTGGGCGTGCGAGCGCACGGGCGAGCTGATCGACCCGCACACCGCCATCGGCCTCGCCGCCGCGCGGGAGCTGGACATTGCCCCCGAGGTTCCCGTCGTCACGCTCGCCACCGCCCATCCGGCCAAGTTCCCCGACGCGGTCGAGCGCGCGACCGGCCACCGGCCGGCCCTGCCCGCCCGCGTCGGCGACCTGTTCGAGCGCGAGGAACGCTGCGACCGCCTGCCCGCCACGTTCGAAGCGGTGACCGGCTATATCGCCGAGCGTGCGGTGGCGCGCGCGTGAAGCTCGTCAGCCTGATCGGGGAGCCCTGGCCCGACTATGGCCTGGTGGACTCCGGCCATGGCCGCAAGCTGGAGCGCTACGGCCCCTATCGCTTCATCCGTCCTGAGCCGCAGGCGATGTGGGCACCGGCCTCCCCGGATTGGGATGCGCACGGCGAGTTCGTGCCCGGATCGGACGAGGAAGGCGGCGGCCGCTGGCAATTCGACAAGCCGGTACCGCGCGAGGGCTGGCCGCTCGCCTGGAACGAGGTTCGCTTCACCGCGCAGAACACGCCGTTCCGCCACCTCGGCTTCTTTCCGGACATGGCGCCGGTGTGGAGCTGGATGCGCGAGCAGCTGGACGGTGCGCAGGATCCGGAGTGCCTCAACCTGTTCGGCTATACCGGCGTCGGCACCCTCGCGCTCGCCTCGGCCGGCGCCCGGATGGTGCACGTCGACGCATCCAAGAAGTCGGTCGAGGCCGCGCGCGGCAACGCCGTGCTCTCGGGCATGACCGACCTGCCGGTGCGCTGGCTGGTGGAGGACGCCAGCAAGTTCGTCGCACGCGAGGTGCGTCGCAACCGCCGCTACGACGGCATCCTGCTCGATCCGCCCAAATGGGGCCGCGGCCCCAATGGCGAGGTGTGGAAGCTGGAGGACCATCTCCCGGGCCTCATCGCCGACTGCCGCCAGCTGCTGGACGAAAACTCCCGCTTCCTGTTCCTCACCGTCTACGCGGTGCGCATGTCCGCCCTCGCGATCGGCGAGTTGCTGCGCCAGACGCTCGCGGATCTGGGCGGCACGGTGGAATGCGGCGAGCTCGGCGTTCGCGAGGAAGCCCGCGGCCTGACCCTCCCCACCGCCATCTTCGCCCGGTGGCGGCGCTAGCGGCTATTCTCTAGCGAAGCGCAGCGCGGCGCCAGCCACGAACGGGGCGCCGGCCATCAGCAGCAGGCTGGTTGCCGCGACCAGCTTGAGGCCGGAACTGCCCCCCTCCAGCGCGCCGGCGCCGAAGACCAGCAGGGGGAGCGCGAAGGGCAGCATCACCATGCCGGCGACCGCGCCCGCACCGCGCAGGCCGGCGACCAGCGCGGCGGTTGCGACGGCCAATGCAGCCAAGCCCGGAGTGCCGAGCAGAAGCCCGAGTTCCAGCCGCCACAGCACGTCCGCCGGCATCTCCAGCAGCGCTGCGCTGAGCGCCGCCGCCAGCATCACACCGGGTCCGAAGCCGATCCAGTGGCCCAGAATCTTGGCGAGCGCGACACCGGCGCCGGAGAGGCCGCGCACCGCGAACTGGTCGATCACGCCCGCCTCGAGGTCCGGCAGCACCAGCCGTTCGACCGGCAGCAGCGCGGCGAGCAGCGCGGTCGCCCACACCACTCCGCCGCCGATCCGCGCGAGCAGCTTCGCGTCCGGGCCGATCGCAAACGGGAACAGCGTCGCCACCAGCAGGAAGAAGGCGAGCGTCAGCATCAGCCCGCCGCCGCTCCACGCGCGGCGCAGCTCGCGCAGCACGATAGCGATCATGCCGCCGGCTCCAGCGGCAGCAGGCGGGCACCGGGCAGCGCCACCGGCACATGGCTCGCCACCAGCACGATGCCGCCGCCGGCGCGGTGCCGTGCCACCAGCCCCTCCAGCAGGGTGGTCGAGGCGGCGTCGAGGCCGTTGACCGGCTCGTCCAGCAACCAGATGGCGGCACCGCCCGCGACCACCCGCGCCAGCGCCGCGCGCCTACGCTGGCCGGTCGACAGCATCCGCACCGGTACTTCCGCGAGCGCCCCGAGCCCCACTGCCTCCAGTGCGTCCGGCACCCGCCCGCGCGCCCCATCGAGCGCCGCCCAGAACCCGACGGCGTCGGCAAGCGTGCGTTCCGGATCGAGTGCGGCGGCCTCCGCCAGCAGCGCCCGCGCGCCGCTCGCGTCGACCCGGCCCGCGGCCGGGGCGAGCAGGCCGGCGGCGATGCGGATCAGGCTGGACTTGCCGACGCCGTTGGGCCCGGTCACCAGCGCCGCCTCCCCGGCGGCAAGCGCAAGGCTGAATCTCTCGAACAACAGCCGCCCGCTACGTAAGCAGGCAACGTCGTCCAGCACGAGCGCCGCCGTGCTCACGCGCCCGCGGCTTCCTCCAGCGCGTGCATGTCGGCGTCCGACAGGCCGAAATGATGCCCCACCTCATGCACCACGACATGGGTAATGAGCGCTTCCACGGAGACGCCGGTCTCCACCCACTCGTCGAGCAGGGCGCGGCGATACAAGTGGATGCGATCGGGCATGGCAGCGCCGGTCCAGGCCGATTTCTCGCCCACCGGCAGGCCGTGGTAGAGGCCGGTCAGCGCGAACGGATCCTCGATGCCCATCGCGTCCAGCGTCTCGTCGTCCGCGAACTCCTCGACCAGCAGCACCACGTCCTTCAGGTGCTCGGCGAACGGTTCGGGGATGCGGGCGAGCGCGGCGCGCGCCAGCGCCTCGATGCGGGCGGCGTCTGGGGCGAACTGCAAAGGCGCTTGCTCGGACATGGCTTCGTCCATAGGCCTTGCCGGCAAGGCCGCACAAGGAGGGTCGAATGGAGCTGTTGAACGAGGCGGAGCGCGCCGATGCGCTCGACGGACTGCCGGACTGGGACCATGACGACGCGCGGGACGCAATCACGCGCAGCTTCACCTTCGACAATTTCAGCCAGGCCTTTGCCTTCATGACGCAGGTGGCGCTGCTGGCGGAAAAGGCCAACCATCACCCGGAATGGTCGAACGTCTGGAACCGTGTGGACATTCTCCTGACCACGCACGACGCGGGCGGACTGTCGTACCGCGACATCGACATGGCCCAGGCGATCGACGCCCTGGTGGAATAACGGACCCTCTGGCGTCCCCGCCCGTTGGACGGTCGATGCCGAACCGATCCGACCGCCCGATGCGGCTGGGCTTTCCCGTCAAGGTGATGGGCAAGCCCGAGCTCAAGAGCAACGACACCCGCCGCTGGCAGGCGGGTCCGCACCTCAAATGCTCGCTCGAGCATGTCGACCGCGTGCTCGACTATTGCGCGGCCAAGGGCATCTCCATGTACCGGCTGTCATCGGACCTGGCGCCCTATGCCACCCATCCGGACATGCAGCAGTTCCACGCCATGGTCGCGGAGAGCGACGCGGAGCTCGCCGCGTTCGGCGCCAAGGCGCGGTCGCTGGACATGCGGCTGTCGTTCCACCCGTCGCAATACATCCTGCTCAACAGCCCCAATCCGGAGCTTACCGCCAAGAGCATCCAGGATCTCGCCAGCCAGTCGGAAATGCTCGACCGCATGGGGCTGGACGACGAGGCGGTGGTCATCACCCATGTCGGCGGCGTGTATGACGATCGCGAGGCGGCGCGCGCCCGCTGGATCGAGGGCTGGGAGCAGTGCCCGGAGCATGTCCGCCGCCGGCTGGTGCTCGAAAACGACGACCTGCGATTCTCCGCCGCCGACGTGCTGTGGATCCACGAGCGTACCGGCGTCCGGCTGATCTTTGCCTATCAGCATTTCTGGTGCCTCAACCCGGAAGGGCTCGACCTGCGCGAGACGCTGGAGCGCTTCATGGCGAGTTGGCCCGAGGGCGTGCGGCCCAAGATCCACTTCTCCTCGCCGCGCACCGAGATGCGTGAGGTGAAGCAGAAGATCACGCCCGCCAAGCGCGGCAAGGCGGCCAAGGACGAGGTCACCAAGGCGCCGGTGAAGCCGAACGCGCGCGTGAAGACCGTGCTGCGCCCGCCGGTGTGGACGGGACATGCCGACTTCACCAACCCGTTCGAATTCGCGACCTTCATGCGCACCGCAGAGGGGCTCACTTTCGACGTGATGCTGGAGGGCAAGTCCAAGGACCTCGCCCTCATCAAGCTGCGCGGCGACCTGCTGCGCTATGCCCCCGACGTGGCGGCTAGGTTCGGCATCCATGCCGAGGACGCCGCCGCGCTCGCCGCTGACGATGCCGCGCTGGAGAACGGCGTGGATGCCGAGGACGCGCCCGACGTGGACGAAGGCGCCGCCTGAGCCCCGGGATACCCGGCGCCCTCCGCTCGTTGCGTTCCAGACCATTCCAGGAGACTCGCATGCTTCGCTCCCTCCTCATCGGCCTCGTCGCGGGCCAGCGCGCCATGACCCCGCTCGCGCTCGTCGCGGGCGCCGCTCGGCGCGACCGCCTGCCCAAGGATGCGCCGGCGCGCGATCTGCTCGCCCATCCGCTGGTCGCGGGCGGGGCGGTGGCACTCGCGGCGGCGGAGATGGCGGGCGACAAGATGCGCACCGCACCCGACCGCACCGTCGTGCCGGGCCTGATCGCGCGCACTGCCACCGCAGCCTTCGCCGGTGCCGCCCTGGCCCCTGCCGAACAGCGCAAGACGGCCGCGGTACTGGCAGCGGCGACCGCGATCGCCGCCTCGTACGTGGGCTTGTCGCTGCGCATGCGGGCGCTGCGCCGCTACGGCCAGGACAAGAGCGGCTTCGTCGAGGACGCGCTGGTCCTGGGCAGCGGATTGGCCATCACGCGCTGACGCGGCCACCATCGTGCTCCTGCGAAGGCAGGAGCTCAGGGCCACACGCGCTGCGTTCCGTGACCCTGGCCCCCGGCCTCCGCCGGGGTACGGGGCGTCAGCAGTCGCCGACCTCGCTCAGCAGCGCCTGTACCCGGGCGGCGCGCTCCGCGGCATCCTCGATGCGCTCGGCCAGCACGTAACGCTCGCCCTTCGCCTCCAGCCCCTCGGCCTTCAGCTTCGCCTTGCCATAGGGCGTGAGCGCGATGCCGCCCGGACCCGCATCGACGCGCGTGACCTCGGCGAGCCGCGCCAGCTGGCGGATACGGGCGACCGTCATCAGCTGCTGGGCGTCCTCCGGCAGTTCGCCGAACCGGTCCTCCAGTTCCTCCTCGAAGCCGTCGAGCGCCGCCTCGTCGGCCAGCCGCGCAAGCCGGGCATAGAGCGTCAGTCGCACCTCGGCTTCCGGGATCCAGTCCTCCGGCAAGCGGCCCTCGATCCCCAGGTTCAGCTCCGGCGTCCACACCGTCACCTCCTCTCCACGCGCCGATCGCAGCGCGAGGCCCAGCAGATGCTGGTAGAGATCTACGCCGATCAGCTTCATGTGCCCGGCCTGTGCCTCGCCCATCAGGTCGCCAGCGCCGCGCATGTCGAGGTCGCGGGCGGAGATCGCAAATCCCGCACCCAGCCGGTCGAACGCCTGCAAGGTCCGCAGGCGCTTGAGCGTGGACTCGGCGATCTCGGCACCGGCTTCGGTCATCAGCAGCACCTGCCCGCGGCGACCGCCACGCCCCACCCGACCGCGCAGCTGGTGGAGCTGGCTCAGCCCGAAGCGGTCTGCGTGGTGGACGATCATCGTGTTGGCGCGCGGCACGTCCAGCCCAGCCTCGATGATGTTGGTGGCGAGCAGCACGTCGCCCGCGCCATTGGCAAAGGCGACCATCGCCTCGTCGATCTCGGCCGCCGGCATCTTGCCGTGGCCGGTGACGAGCCGAAGCTCCGGCACCAGCTTCTTCAGCTCCGCCTCCAGCGGTGCCATGTCCTCGATCCGGGGCACCACCACGAAGCTCTGCCCGCCGCGACCCTTTTCACGCAGCAGGGCGCTGCGCACCGTCACGGGATCGAAGCTGGCGATGGCGGTACGGATCGGCTGGCGGCGTGCCGGCGGCGTTGCCAGGATCGACAGCTGCTGCAGGCCGACCAGCGCGGTCTGCAGCGTGCGCGGGATCGGCGTGGCCGACAGCGCCATGACGTGCCCCGCGCCCAGGTCGCGCAGCTTGGCCTTGTCGGCCGCACCGAAGCGCTGCTCCTCGTCGATCACCACCAGCGCGAGGTCGTGGTACGCCACTCCGGCACCCGCCACGGCGCCGGTGCCGATCACCACCCGGATCGATCCGTCGGCAAGGCCGGCCTTGACCTCTCTCTTCTCGGCCTCGCTCGACAGGCGGGAGAGGCCGGCGACGGCGATGCCGGTGCCTTCGAAGCGTTTCTGGAACGTCTCAAGGTGCTGGCGGACCAGCACCGTTGTGGGTGCCGCGATCGCCACCTGGCGGCCGGCGAGCGCGACCATCGCGGCCGCGCGCAGTGCCACCTCGGTCTTGCCGTAGCCGACGTCGCCGATCACCAGCCGGTCCATCGGCTTGCCCGAGGCGAGGTCGTCGCGCACGGCCGCGATCGCCCGCGCCTGGTCCGGGGTCTCGGTAAAGGGGAAGCCGGCGGCGAAGCGCTCATAGGCGGAGGGATCGGGCTCGATCGGGTCGGTGGTGCGCGCGTCGCGCTCGGCGGCGAGTGCAGCGAGGCCCTTGGCGCTCTCCGCCACCGCGGCGTCGATTGCGCCGCGCCGCTTCTCCCAGCTCGACCCGTCGAGCGAGTCGAGTGTCACCGAATCGGCGTCGGCGCCGTAGCGCCAGATGCGGTCGGCCTCGGCGACCGGCACCAGCCGGCGGCCTTCGCGCGCATAGCCGAGCATGATCGCGTCGCCGCCGTGCTCACCCGGCAGCGTCTCCAGCCCCATCACGGTCCCGATGCCGAAGTCCTCGTGCACCACCACGTCACCGATGCGCAGTTCGCCGGCACCCGCGAACAGCGGGTCGATCGCGGCAACCGCGTTGTCCTCGGCCAGCGCGCGTCCGCCGAGCAGGTCGGAGGCGGCGACCACCGCGAGTCCTTCGACGCGGAACCCGCGTTCGATCGGCGCGACCAGGGTCGCGACCGTACCAGGCCCGAGCGCCCGCGCAGCCTGCCAGCTGGCGACCTCCTGGGGCTCGGTCTTGAGCAGCTTCCTCACCCGCGCGCCCAGGAAGCGCAGATCGCGGCGCGATCCGACCAGCAGCAGCGCGCCCTCCTCCAGTGCGGCGCGCCCGAACCGCGCAAAGCCGCGCGAGGGCTGGCGCTGCTCGACGAAGCGCGGCGGTACTTCCCCGCCCTTCGGCAGGGCGAGCGTATCGGCCCCGGCCAACTGCGCGTTCCAATCGCTGTCGGACACGACGCCGGCGTTTGCGCGACGACGCTTGGCGCCGTCCTCGGCGAGCGCCAGGAAGCGTTTCCGACGCTTCTCGGCACCGGGGTCGCTGGCAATCGCGACCGGGGGCAAGTGCGCGAAGAGCGATACGCCTGCCGCACCCACGCCGATGCCGGGCTCCATGGCCCGGCCGATCTCGATGGTGTCCAGCGTCTCTTCGGAACGCTGCGTCGCGGGATCATATCCGCGGATCGCGGCGATCCGTCCCTCCACCACCTCGATCCGGACCGGGCGCGGGGCGTCCGCGGGGAAGATGTCGACCACGCCGCCCCGCACCGCGACCTCCCCGGGCTCATCCACCCGGTCGTCCGTGAAGTAGCCGATCGCCTCCGCCTCGGCACGGAAGGCCTCCGGATCGAGTTCGTCGCCGACCGTCAACGCCGGCGGCGCCGCATCGAAGCTTTCCACCGGCGGCAGCAGCGGCACGGTCGCCTCCGCCGTGGTGATGCAGGCAAGCCGCGGGCGCTTGGCGTCCCCCGCCAGCAGCCGCAGCCGGCGCAGCGCCCCCACGCGCCGCCCCACATTGGCGGCGGAGGGCGGCGCATCGTCGCCCGGGATCGCGTCGCTCGACGGCAGGTGCACCACCGCCGCGTCGGGAGCGAGGGCGGCCAGCGCCGCGGCAATGCGTTCGGCGCGCTGCTCGTCGGCGGCGATGAACAACAGGTCCTGGTTCGCAACTGCGTCCGCCAGGGCGGCGGCAAGCGCCCCATAGGGCATGGGATCGGCGGTCGGCATCAGGCGGCGCCACCGGCGCGCACGGGCAATGGGTGCATCGGGAACTCCAGCACGCCGGGCGGCGCGTGCGGGTTCAAACGAGCGCAGCCCAGCCGCGTTCCTTGGTCACTCGGCCTTGGCGATCCAGTCTGCGAGCGAGCATTCGCGGGTGGGACCGATCTCCGCATCCATGCTGTTGCGCATGATCTCCAGCGCCCATTTGGTGCGCTGTGGATCGCTGCTGGCGACGGCATCCTCGGGCACCCACAGGTCGTACGCCCGCATATGCGCGTCCGCGGCGGTGAACAGCACGCAGATGTCGGCGGCCACCCCCGTCAGGATCAGCCGGCTGACCCCCAGCTTGGGCAGCAGCACCGGCAGGTTGGTCGAATAGAAGCCGGAGAACTGCGGCTTGATGATGAAGTAATCGTCCTTGCGCGGCGCCAGCTTGCGGGTGAGTTCGCGCCCCGGTGCATCGCTCTCCGTCACGTTTTCGACCAGGCGCGAGCGTTCGGAATGCCATTCGCCGTTGTTGTCGTTGACGTAGATGACGGGCACGCCCGCCGCGTCCGCCGCCGCGCGCAGCGACAGGATCGGCTCCGCAGCCGCCTCCGCCGCCTCCTGCAACGGGGCCGCGTCCTCGAAATCGAGCGCATTGATCATGTCGATGATCAGCAGCGCCGTCTTGCCGGGCGCCTGTTCCGTGTCCGCCATCGCCTCTCTCCTCGCCGCCGGCGCTTGCGAGCCGGTGGATCGTTCCAGCGCGCGGGGGAGGCACCTGGTTCCGCTCGCCCTAACCCGGCTGCGGACGCGATCGCCGCCCCCGCGCCTAGTCGAAGAGGCCGTCCTGCGTGTTCACCGGGGGCTCGATGCCGAGGTGCTTCCACCCGGCCGAGTTCAGGCAGCGCCCGCGTGCCGTGCGCGCCACCATGCCGATCTGGATCAGATAGGGTTCGATCACTTCCTCGATCGTGTCGCGCGGCTCGGAAAGCCCCGCCGCCAGCGTCTCCACGCCGACCGGGCCGCCGCGGTACACGTCGGCGATCATGGTCAGGTAGCGCCGGTCCATCGCGTCCAGACCCTGGTTGTCGACCTCCAGCCGGTTCAGCGCGGTATCGGCCGTGCGCGCGTCGACCGTCTCGGCGCCCGCGACATTGGCGAAGTCGCGCACGCGGCGCAGCAGCCGCCCGGCGATGCGCGGCGTACCCCGCGCGCGCCGGGCGATCTCGCGCGCACCATCGGAGGCGACATGCAGGTCGAGCAGCCCGGCCGCCCGCGTCACCACCCGCTCCAGCTCGTCCACCGTATAGAATTGCAGCCGCACCGGGATGCCGAAGCGGTCGCGCAATGGCGTCGTCAGCAGGCCCTGGCGCGTGGTGGCGCCCACCAGCGTGAAGCGCGGCAGGTCGATCCGCACGCTCCGCGCCGATGGTCCCTCGCCGATCATCAGGTCGAGCGCGCGGTCCTCCATCGCCGGATAGAGCACCTCCTCGACCGCCGGATTGAGGCGGTGGATCTCGTCGATGAACAGCACGTCGCCGTCCTCGAGATTGGTGAGCAGCGCGGCCAGATCGCCCGACTTGGCGATGACCGGACCCGAGGTAGCGCGGAAGCCGACGCCCATCTCGCGCGCGACGATCTGCGCCAGCGTCGTCTTGCCGAGCCCTGGGGGGCCGAAGAACAGCACATGGTCGAGCGCGTCGCCCCGCGAGCGCGCCGCGTCGATGAACACGCGCAGATTCTCGCGCGCGGCTTTCTGGCCGACGAACTCGTCCAGCGAACGCGGGCGAAGCGCGGCGTCGACGTCCTCGCCACGCCGGGCGGGCGTCAGGATGCGATCGGCATCGCTCATCGGCTTGCCGGCCCCATGGAGGACGGGATTGCGGCCTTCGGATCGAAGATGTCCATGATTCGTTCCGTACCGATGCACCCCGCCCCCTGTCGAGGCACATCGCACGCCGTTAGGCTGACGCGATGACCGATCGCCCGCCCCTGTTCGTCATGACGCCGCTCGCATCCGAGATGATCGAGCAGCTGGAGCAGCGCTTCACCGTCCACCGCGGCGGTGGTCCGGAGGACACCCGCGCCATCGTCGCTGGTGGCGCAAGCGTCATCGACGCCGCCATGATCGAGGCCCTGCCCCAGCTGGAGATCATCGCGATCAACGGCGTCGGCTATGACGGCATCGATCTGGAGGCGGCCCGCGCCCGCGGCATTCGCGTCACGACCACCCCGGACGTGCTGACCAAGGACGTCGCGGACCAGGCGATCGCACTCATGCTGGCGGTGCAGCGGCGGATTGCCGTCAACGACCGAATGGTGCGCGACGGCGGCTGGATGGTCCCTCCCGGCCGCCAGGCGAGCGGCCGCCGCATCGGCATCTTCGGCCTCGGCCGCATCGGCCGCGCGATCGCACGCCGCGCCGAGCCGTTTGCGGCCGAACTTCTCTACACCGCCCGCCATGCCAAGCCGGACCTGCCCTGGCGGTTCCTGCCCGACATCCGCGCCCTGGCAGCCGCTTCGGACGTGCTGATCCTGTCTGCCCCGGGCGGCGAGGAAACGCAGCACATCGTCGGGGCCGAGGTGCTTGCGGAGCTTGGCCCCGACGGCGTGCTCGTCAACGTCGCGCGCGGCAGCCTGGTGGACGAGGCGGCGCTGATCGCGGCGCTCGCCGAGGGGCATATCGCCGGCGCCGGGCTGGACGTGTTCGAGAACGAGCCGGACGTACCGCGCGCGCTTCGTCACATGGACCATGTCGTGCTCGCCCCCCACCAGGGGAGCGCCACCGTCGCCGGCCGCGCCGCCATGGCCGCGCTGGTACTCGCCAACCTCGACGCTCATTTTGCGGGGAAGCCGTTGCCGACGCCGCTGGTCTAAGCGGTCTCCTTTCACCTAAGCATTGCTCAGACAAAACGGAGAGGCAGGCTTGGCGATCAACCGGAAGGGAACGCGCATCGGGCGCACGGTGCGGATGGTGGCGCTGCTGGGCGCAGCCGGCTTGCTGGGCGCGGGTGCGACGGCGGAGCCGCCGCAACAGTCGGCCGTGACTGCGCTGCGGATCGATGCAGACGCCGTGATGCGCGCCCGGTTCGGCAACGACGCGCCCTGGTATCGCGACAATATCCCACTGTTCGAATCGTCCGATCCGAAGCTCGACGCGGTCTATTACTATCGCTGGAAGCTGTTCCGCGCCCACCAGCGCGACCTGGGTGAAAAGGGCTATATCAGCACCGAGTTCATGGACGATGTGGGCTGGCAGCGCGAACCCTATGCCAGCCTGAACGACGCGACCGGCTTCCACCTCTACGAAGGCCGCTGGCTGCGCGATCGCCGCTATGCGGGCGATTACATCGACTTCCTCTACCAGGACGGCGGCAACGACCGGCATTTCAGCGAAGCGATCGCGGATGCCACCTACGCGCGCTTCCTGGTCGACGGCGACCGCGCCGATGCGGTCCGCCACCTGTCCGCGATGCGCCACATCTACGGCCTGTGGGACGACAAGTTCGACTTCACCAAGGGGCTCTACTTCATCGAGCCGCTGCTCGATGCGACCGAATACACCATCTCGTCGATCGACGCCTCAGGCGGCAAGGACGGGTTTCGCGGCGGCGATTCGTTCCGGCCGTCGATCAACGCCTATATGTTCGCCAACGCGCGCGCGATCGCCCGCCTGTCGGCGCTTTCAGGCGATGCGAAAACCGCCGCCGACTATGACGCGCGTGCCGACCGGCTGCGCACCCGCGTCGAGGAAGCGCTGTGGAGCCCGAAGCTCGGCCACTTCATCGACCGGTACAAGGTCGACAACGAGCATGTGAAATACTGGGAGCCGATCCGCGGGCGCGAGCTCGCCGGCTATGTGCCCTGGACCTTCGGCCTGCCTAGCAACGACCCGCGCTTCGCCACGGCTTGGAAGCACCTGCTGTCGCCGCAGGGCCTGGGCGGCCCGTTCGGCATGCGCACGGTGGAGCCGAGCTACCCGCATTACATGCAGCAGTATCGCTACGAAGGCACTGCGCCCGAATGCCAGTGGAACGGACCCATCTGGCCATTCCAGACGACGCAGACGCTGACCGCCATGGCCAATCTGCTGCGCGACTATCGCCAGGACGTCGTCACCCGCGCCGACTATCTGCGCCTGCTGCGCCAATATGCGCAGCTCCACTATCAGGGCGACCGGCTCGACCTGGAGGAGGATTATCACCCCGACACCGGCAAGCCGATCGTCGGCCTGGCGCGCAGCCACCATTATTTCCACTCGGGCTTCACCGACCTGGTGATCGCCGGCCTGGTCGGCCTGCGCCCGCGTGAGGACGATGTGCTCGAGGTCGACCCGCTGGTGCCCGCCGGATCCGGGCCGGACACCCTTCAGTGGTTCCAGTTGCAGGACGTACCCTATCATGGGCGGCTGGTGACGATCCGCTACGACGCCGACGGCAGCCACTACCGCCAGGGTGCGGGCCTGCGCGTGCTGGTCGACGGGCAGGAGGTCGCCCGCAGCTCCAAGGCCGAGCGGATCGAAGTGCCCATCGCGCGCCGCGCCGCGCCTGCCCGCGCGACCCGCATCGACCACGCCGTCGAACTGGTCCGCGGCCAATTCCCCAAGTCGAGCGCGTCGAGCGGCACGCCCGAGCGCATCCACGACGCCGTGGACGGCCGCGTGGTGTTCTTCCCCGAAAACGATCACGGCTGGAGCAGCCAGGCCGGCGAACGCGCACCCTGGTTGCAGGTCGATCTCGGCAAACCAACCGAGCTTTCTTCGGCCGAGCTCGCCTTCTTCGCCGATGCCCAGCACGCGGCGCCGGCAAGCTACGCGATCGAGGCGCAGGTCGACGGCCGCTGGCAGAGGGTCCAGGCTGAGCAGAACGCGCCGCTCGCCAACGGCATCACCAATGCCCGCTGGTCGCCGCTGCGCGCCACCGCAGTGCGGGTGCGGATGCAGGTACGGGGCAAGCCGGTGCGGCTCGTGGAGCTGAAGCTGTTCTGAAACGCGTACCCCGGCGGCGGCCGGGGTCCAGTTGGAAGCGCCTCGGAGGAGCCCGGAGCCGCAGTGGCACCGCAACTGGACCCCGGCCCTGCCGGGGTACGGGGAACGGGAACGGAACGGGAATCGTGCTCCTGCGCAGGCAGGAGCCCAGGGTTTCACGCACCGACAGACGTGGTTCTGCTTGGCCTGGATCCGCCTGCGCGGGGATACACCGGGCGCCGATCGGAAAGCCTATCGCGCCGCCTTGCGCAGCGCGAGGCGGACGAGCGCATCGAGGCTCGCGCCTGCGTCGAGTTCCTCTGCGGCCGCCTCCACCGCGCGCGCGGCTTCGGCCGGCTTGAAGCCGAGGTTGAGCAGCGCCGACACCGCATCGGCGCTTGCGCCGCCTGCCGGTATCGTGGCGCCGGCGACGCCCGCGAGCCCGGGCGCGATGCCGCCGACCTTGTCCTTCAGCTCCATGGCGATGCGCTGGGCGAGCTTGGGCCCCACCCCATTGGCGCGGCCGATGCTGGCCTTGTCGCCCTTGGCGATGGCGGTGCGCAGCTCGTCGGGGGCGAGCACCGAGAGGATCGCGAGCGCGACCCGCGCTCCCACGCCCTGCACACCGGTCAGCAGCCGGAACCAGTCACGTTCGTCGGCAGTGGCGAAGCCGACCAGCCGGATGAAGTCCTCGGCCACCAGCATCTCGGTGTGGATGGTGACGTGCTCGCCCACCCCGCCCAGCGCCTGCAGCGTGCGGGACGAGGCGCCGACCAGATAGCCGACGCCGCCTACGTCGATCACCGCGTGGTCGATGCCCGTCGACTCGAGCCGACCTTTGAGATGCGCGATCATGCCCCCACTCCCGTCCGTCGGGCGCGCGCATGGGCGCTCGCCAGGTGATGCGCATGGGTGATCGCCACCGCCAGCGCGTCGGCGGCATCGGGCCCGGCGAGCTTCACGCCCGGCAATAGATGCCCGACCATCGCCTGGATCTGCCGCTTGTCGGCGCCGCCGGTGCCGACCACCGCCTTTTTGACCACGCTCGGATGATATTCGCCGATCGCCAGTCCCGCGGTGGCGGCGGCGAGCAGCACCACGCCGCGCGCCTGCCCCAGCTTGAGCGTCGACTGCGCATTGCTGTTGCCCAGCACCTCCTCGGCCGCAGCGCTCTCGGGACGCTCCGTGCGGATCACCTCGCCCAGCGCCCCGAACAGGTGCGACAGACGCCTGGGAAGTTGCATCGACGGATCGGTGCGGATCTGCCCGTTGGCGACGTGGCTCAGGCGATTGCCGTCCGCGCGGATCAGGCCCCAGCCGGTGGTGCCGAGGCCGGGGTCGAGACCGAGGATCACCACCGGACCGCTCCTCCCCAGCATGGGGAGGGGGACGAGCCGCAGGCTGGTGGAGGGGGGGCGCCGCCAGCGCCCCGGCGGTGGAAGCCCCCCTCCACCGCTCTGCGAGCGGTCCCCCTCCCCGTCCCGGGGAGGATCAGACGCATCAGCCGAGCTTCTCCATTACCGCGTCGGAGACTTCGTAGTTGCCCCACACGGTCTGCACGTCGTCGTCGTCGTCGAGCGCGTCGATCAGCTTGAACAGCGTCGCGGCGTCGTCCTCGGTCACTTCGACCATGGTCTGCGGCTTCCAGGCGAGCTTGGCGCCCTCGGCCTCGCCCAGCACCGGCTCCAGCGCCTTGGCGACTTCGTGCAGGTCGCCCTGCGCGGTCCAGATCTCGTGCCCGTCCTCACTGGAGGTGACGTCCTCGGCACCGGCTTCCAGTGCCGCCTCGAACACCTTTTCGGCGTCGCCGGCGCTTGCCGGATAGTTGATGAGGCCGACGCGGTCGAAGCCGTGGCTCACCGATCCGCTCGCGCCCAGGTTGCCGCCGTTCTTCGACACCGCGGTACGCACGTTGGTGGCGGTGCGGTTGCGGTTGTCGGTCAGCGCCTCGATGATGAGGGACACGCCGCCCGGGCCAAAGCCCTCGTAGCGGATCTCCTCGTAATTCTCCATGTCGCCCTTCGACGCCTTGTCGATCGCGCGCTGGATGTTGTCCTTGGGCATCGACTGCGCCTTGGCGGCGTTCACCGCCGCGCGCAGGCGCGGGTTCATGTCGGGGTCCGGCAGACCCATCTTGGCCGCGACGGTGATTTCGCGGCTGAGCTTGGAGAACATGCCCGAGCGCTTCTTATCCTGCGCGCCCTTGCGGTGCATGATGTTCTTGAACTTGGAATGGCCTGCCATGTGCTCTCTCGAATCCAGGGGCAGCCGGCTTCCCCGGGAAGCGGGCCGTCAATGCATAGACGGGTAGAAGAAACACCGCCCCCGAGACAAGCACAGTGCCTGTCCCGCGCGGCCGGGGCGGGAACGGCGCCCGCAGGCGCCGTCGATCAGATGCCGAGCGCCTGCTTGTAGGTTTCCAGCAGCATGTCCGCCTCGTCGCGGTGATGCTTTTCCATCCGGCGCAGGCGGATGATCGATCGCATCGTTTTCACGTCGAAGCCGGTCGACTTCGCCTCGGCATAGACATCCTTGATGTCGTCGGAGATGCCCTTCTTCTCCTCTTCCAGCCGCTCGATGCGCTCGATCAGAAGGCGCAGCTGCTCGGCGGAGATATTGTCGCTCATGATGGTCCTGTGGAATCTGTGGTGAACCGGGGCGTCTAGGCGATCCCCCGCCACCGCTCAACCGGTGCGTGAGGCTCGCGCGCTTCGTCCGGCCTTCAGGCGAGGTCGGTCGGATTGCGCGCCAGGCTTTCCTGCATGCGCGCGAGCTGCGCCTCGGTTGCCGGCGGCTGGTGGCTGGCCTTCCACTCGGCATAGGGCATGCCATAGATCAACTCGCGCGCGGTTTCCCGGTCGATCGGCTGCTCCGCGCGGATGCTCGCGTCCTCCACCCATTCCGACAGGCAGTTCCGGCAAAACCCCGCCAGCCCCATCAGATCGATGTTCTGCGCGTCCGAGCGATGGCGCAGATGGCGCACCAGCCGCCGGAACGCGGCCGCAGCAATCCTGTCATCAAGATGGTCGATGTCTGCCATTTACGCCCTCCAAAGGTTGATCCGGATCGAAGAACAGGTAGAGCCGGTGGCTCGAAAACCAAGGATCGAGGATGACAAAGGCTTTTACGCCCCGCTCGCGCAAAGTCCGCGTGCTCGCGACACTGGGCCCGGCCAGCAACACTCCGGAAATGATCGCCCGGCTGTTCGAAGCCGGTGCAGACGCGTTCCGGATCAACATGAGCCACGGCGACCAGGCGTCGAAGCTCCCGGTGATCGCGGCGATTCGCGCGCTCGAAAAGGAATATAACCGCCCCACCACGATCCTTGCCGATCTTCAGGGTCCGAAGCTGCGCGTCGGCCGCTTCGCCGAGGGCAAGGTGATGCTGGAGACCGGCAGTCAGTTCATCCTCGATCGCTCGGACGCGCCGGGCGACGCCACGCGCGTCGAGCTTCCCCACCGGGAGATTTTCGCCGCGATCACGCCGGAGGCTCGGCTGCTGCTGGACGACGGCAAGCTCGTGCTGCGCGTCGTGGAGCATGACGACACCCGCATCGTGACCCGGGTCGAAGTCGGCGGCATGCTCTCCAACAACAAGGGCCTGAACGTTCCGGACGTGGTGCTGCCTATGGCGGCGCTGACCCCCAAGGACATCAGCGACCTTCACTTCGCGGTGGACGCGGGCGTCGACTGGATCGCGCTCTCGTTCGTCCAGCGGCCCGAGGATCTGGCGGACGCCCGCAAGCTCATCCAGGGGCGCGCGGCGCTGCTCGCCAAGATCGAGAAGCCGTCGGCCGTCGTCCGACTGGAGGAGATCGTCGAGCAGTGCGACGGCGTCATGGTCGCGCGCGGCGACCTGGGCGTCGAGCTGCCGCCCCAGTCGGTGCCGCCGCTCCAGAAGCGGATCGTCGAGACCGCGCGTCGCCTGGGCCGCCCGGTGGTAGTCGCGACCCAGATGCTCGAATCGATGATCACCTCGCCGTCGCCGACCCGCGCGGAAGTGTCGGACGTGGCGACGGCGGTCTACGACGGCGCCGACGCGATCATGCTGTCGGCGGAAAGCGCCGCCGGCTCCTGGCCGGCCGAGTCGGTCGCGATGATGGACGCCATCGCCAATTCGGTGGAGCGCGATCCCGGCCACGGCGACCGCGTCCACTTCACCATCACGCGTCCCGATCCGACCACGGCCGACGCGCTCGCCGAAGCTGCCAAGAACATCGCCCGCACGGTCGATGCCAAGGCGATCCTGTGCTTCACCATTTCCGGCTCGACCGCGCGGCGAATCGCACGTGAGCGTCCGGGCGTGCCGATCATGGTGCTGACTCCGAAGCTGGAGACCGCACGGCGACTCGGCCTGTTGTGGGGCGTCCACGCGGTCCACACCCGCGACGTAGGGTCGTTCGAGGAGATGATTGCCAAGGCGAAGCGCATGATGCTGCGCCATCACATGGCCGGCGCCACCGACCGGGTGGTGGTCTGTGCCGGCGTGCCGTTCGGAACGCCGGGCTCCACCAACGTGCTGCACGTGGTGCGGCTGATCGGCGACGAGCTCAAGAACTACGAGAAGAACAAGGCCTGAGGCCGACCCGGTGCTCCCGGAAAGCGGGAGCACCGGGTATGCGAACGCCAGCGCCTGTGGCCCTGGGCTCCTGCCTGCGCAGGAGCACGTGCCTGTTATTCGGGCAGCAACCCCAGCCGCACCAGTTCGGCGCGGAAAGCCGCAGCGTCCGAGAAATGCACCGCGCGAAGGCCCGCGGCATCGGCGGCGGCCACGTTGGCGAGGTTGTCGTCCACGAACACCGCCTCGCCCGGAGCCAAGCCGAATCGGCGCAGCGCCAGCGCGTAGATCGCCGGATCCGGCTTCACCAGCTTCTCGTCGCCCGACACCACCACGTCGCGGAACCGGTCGAACAGTTCGGGCGCGGTCGCGCGGAACGGCGGCCAGAACTCGCCGGAAAAGTTGGTGATCGCGTAGAGCGGCACGCCCGCGGCATCCAGTTCCGCGACGATCTCGGCCATGCCGGGCACGGGCCCGCCGATGCTTTCGTTGAAGCGTGGCCCCCAGGCGGCGATCAGCGCTTCATGCTCCGGATAGAGCGCGATCAGCTCGTTCGAGGTCTCAGCGAAGGGGCGGCCGGCATCATGCTGGAAATGCCATTCCTGCGTGACGACGTCGCGCAGAAACGCCGCGAGCGCCTGATCGTCGTCGATCAGGCGCTCGTAGAGGAACCGAGGGTCCCAATGGTAGAGGACGTTGCCGACGTCGAAGACGACGGCCTTGACCGGGTTCGGCACGTCGACCGTCACCGAACCGGCAAGATCAGCCCTGGCGTGCCTTGAAACGGCGATTCGTCTTGTTGATGACGTAGATACGGCCGCGGCGGCGGATCACGCGGTTGTCCCGGTGGCGATCCTTGAGCGACTTCAGGGAGTTGACGATCTTCATGACCGGGTTCGCTTCTCGAAATTTGGGCTGACAAAAAGAGGCGCCCGCCTAGAAGCTGACGGCTTCCAAGTCAAGGATGGCGGCATTGGAGCGGATGCGGCAAGCCGCGCGTTGAACACGGCACGACGATTCGGGCCGCACAGGAGCCAAGGCATGAACAAGCTCGTACTGGCGCTTACCGCAGGGATCGCAAGCCTTACCGCGGGCTGTGCGACCACCCAGCGTGCCGCGCCGATCGATGTGACCCGCTTTCACCTCGGTTCGCCCGTAGAGCCGGGCAGCTTCACGATCGAGCCGCTCCGCACCAACGCGACCATCAGCCCCGAGTACCAGACCTATGCCGACGCGGTTTCGCGCGAACTGAGTCGCCTTGGCTTCACGCCTACGCGCACCACGGTGAGCAGCGATTCGCGCTATGTCGTCTCGGTCGCCTTCCTGCGCGCCACCCGCGGCTATGTGGAAAAGCCTGCACCCTTTTCCGTGGGCCTGGGCGCCGGCGGCGGCAGCTTCGGCCGGCGCTCGGGCGTGGGCGTCGGCGGCGGCGTGACCCTGCCCGTCGGCGGCGGCCGCCAGCAGGCGGTGATCGGCTCCGAGCTTTCCGCCCAGATCCGCCGCCGCGCGGACAACACGGTGGTCTGGGAAGGCCGCGCGATGACCGAGTCGCTGGAGGGCAAGACGTCGAGCCAGCCGATCACCGTGGCGGACAAGCTTGCCCGCGCCTTGTTCCAGGGCTTCCCCGGAGAGTCGGGGATCACTACCACGGTCAAATGAGCATCACCGTCAACGCCGCCTTCGACAGCGGCAACATCCGCCTCACCGGGATCGAGGGCGACACGCTGAACCTGGAGATCGTGCGCGATCACCAGTCCGACTTCTATCAATGGTTCCACTTCCGGGTCGCCGGCGCCAAGGGGCGCCGGCTGACCTTCCGAATCACCAATGCAGGCGGCTCGGCCTATGCGTTCGGCTGGCCCGGCTACCGCACGCGGATGAGCACCGACCGCGTGGCATGGCGGCAGGTCGCCGACACCGACTATGCCGATGGCGTGCTGCGCTGGACGGCGGAGATCGACAGCGACCTCGTGTGGTTCGCCTATTTCGCACCCTACACGATGGAGCAGCACGACGCGCTGGTGGCGCGAATCGCTGGCGAGCCCGGCGTTACCGTGCGCGAGCTGGGCCAGACGCTCGACGGCCGCGCGATCGATTGCCTGACGATCGGCACCGGCCCCAAGCAGGTGTGGTTCTACGCGCGCCAGCATCCCGGCGAATCGATGACCGAATGGTTCATGGAAGGCGCGCTGGAAAAGCTGGTCGACCCGAACGACGCGACCGCGCAGGCGCTGCGCGAAAAGGCGACGCTGCACCTGGTGCCCAACATGAACCCGGACGGCGCGTTCCGTGGCCACCTGCGCACCAATGCGGCCGGCGTGAACCTCAACCGCGAGTGGCATACGCCGACGCCCGAGCGCAGCCCCGAAGTGCTGTGCGTGCGCAACGCCATGGATGAGACCGGCGTCGTCTTCGCGATGGACGTCCATGGTGACGAGGCGATCCCCGCCAATTTCCTCGCCGGCTATGAGGGCATTCCCGCCTGGACCGATCCGCATGGCGAGAAGTTCTACGAATATGGCCGGCGGCTCGCCGCGGCGACGCCCGACTTCCAGCTGGAGCTTGGCTATGTGAAGTCCGCACCCGGCCAGGCGAACCTGTCGATGTCGACCAACCAGCTCGCCGAACGCTTCGGCGCGGTGTCGATGACACTGGAGATGCCGTTCAAGGACCATGGCGCGAACCCCGATCCGGAGTTCGGCTGGTCGCCCGAGCGCTCCAAGAAGCTCGCGCATTCCTGCCTCGACACGCTTGCCGGGATGATCGACGAGCTCTGATCCGTCCGTCCTGCCGTACCTATTTTCTCAAGGAGCCCCGATGCCCAGCCTCGTCCTCATTCGTCACGGCCAGTCCGCCTGGAACTTGGAGAACCGCTTCACCGGCTGGTGGGACGTCAACCTGACCGAGCAGGGCATCGCCGAGGCGACGGCGGCCGGCGAGCTGATGGCGGCCAAGGGCCTCGACTTCGACCAGTGCTTCACCAGCTTTCAGACGCGGGCGATCAAGACGCTCAACCTGGCACTGGAGTCGATGGGCCGCCTGTGGCTGCCGGTCGAGAAGGACTGGCGGCTCAACGAGCGGCACTATGGCGGCCTGACCGGCCTCGACAAGGCCGAGACCGCCGCCAAGCACGGCGAGGAGCAGGTCAAGATCTGGCGCCGCAGCTTCGACATCCCGCCGCCCCTGCCGGAGGCGGGAAGCCCCTATGACCTCAGCAACGATCGCCGCTATGCCGGCATCGCCGTACCCGCGACGGAGAGCCTGAAGGACACGATCGCGCGCGTGCTGCCCTATTGGGAGGCGCGGATCGTACCCGAGCTCCAGGCCGGCAAGCGCGTGCTGATCTCCGCGCATGGCAATTCGCTGCGCGCGCTGGTGAAGCACCTGTCCGGCATCTCGGATGCGGATATCGCCAGCCTGGAGATCCCGACCGGGCAGCCGCTGGTCTATGAGCTGGACGAGGCGCTCAACGCCACCGACCGCTACTATCTGCGCGACCGGTAAGGCCGTTTCGCAGCGTGGCACCTCGGGCAGGGCTTCCGGCCTTGCCCGGTGCCGTGCCGCTCTCTAGGAAGCCGGCTTCCTCGCATTCGGGACAGCGATGGCAGACCAACCTCTCGTCGGCATCATCATGGGCAGCACCTCCGATTGGGAGACGATGCGCCATGCAGCAGACGTGCTCGACGCCTTGGGCGTCCCGCACGAGACCAAGGTGGTGTCCGCGCACCGAACGCCGCGGCGTCTGGTCGACTATGCCGAGGGTGCGGCGGGACGTGGGCTGAAGGTGGTGATCGCCGGTGCCGGCGGGGCTGCGCACCTGCCGGGCATGGCCGCCTCGATGACGCGGCTGCCGGTGCTGGGCGTGCCGGTGGAATCCAAGGCCTTGAGCGGCATGGATAGCCTGCTCTCGATCGTGCAGATGCCGGCCGGAATTCCGGTGGGCACCCTCGCGATCGGCCGCGCCGGCGCCGTCAATGCCGGGCTGATGGCAGCGGCGATCCTGGCCGTCTCCGACGATGCGCTCGCCGCCCGCCTCGACACCTGGCGCGCCGCCCAGACCGACAGCGTGGCGATCGATCCGCAATGACCCACGCGCCCGGCGCCACCATCGGCATCATCGGATCGGGCCAGCTCGGGCGGATGATCGGCATGGCCGCTGCCCAGCTCGGCTATCGCATCCATGTCTATGCGCCCGATACCGGGCCCGCCAATGACGTAGCCGCCGCGCACACCCGCGGTGCCTATGACGACGGCGCAGCACTGGCGCAGTTCGCGGCAGAGGTCGACCTCGTCACCTACGAGTTCGAGAACATCGCCGCCGAACCGATCGCGACGCTCGAGGAACAGGTGCCGGTCCACCCCTCCTCCCAGTCGCTGCGCGTGGCGCAGGATCGCATCGCGGAGAAGCGCTTCGTCGAGGGTCTCGGGGGCCGGCCCGCCCGCTGGGCGGCGGTCGCCAGCCGTGCGGAGCTGGACGCGGCGATCGCCACCATCGGCTGCCCCGCGGTGCTCAAAACGACGCGCTTCGGCTATGACGGCAAGGGCCAGGCGCGGCTGGCAAGGCCCGAGGACGCGGACGCCGCCTGGGCGGCGATTGGTGACGGCCCTGCGATCCTCGAGGCGTTCGTTCCCTTCACCCACGAATTCTCGATCATCCTGGCGCGCAGCCCGGATGGTACGGTGGTCAGCTATCCGCCGGCGTGCAACGTCCACAAGGACGGCATCCTCGATACCTCGACCGTCCCCGCTCCGGCGGAAGTCGCCGCGCAATGGACCGAGGCGGCAGCCCTCGCCGGCCGCGTCGCCGAGGCGCTCGGCCATATCGGGGTGCTCACCCTCGAATTCTTCTGCGGTCCCGAAGGCCCGGTGTTCAACGAGATGGCACCGCGCGTCCACAACTCCGGCCATTGGACGATCGAGGGGGCCGAAACCTCTCAGTTCGAGAACCATGTACGCGCGATCTGCGGCCTGCCGCTGGGCCCCGTGCGGATGACGGGCCGCGAGGCGGTGATGACCAACCTGATCGGCGAGGACGCCGACGCCTGGCCCGAGCTGATGGTTGAGCCCGGCGCGCACCTCCACCTCTACGGCAAGCGCGAAGTCCGTGCCGGTCGCAAGATGGGCCACGTCACGCGAGTCGTGCGGGACTAAGCTTCGCGGGGCGCTGCTCGCCCCTGCAAGTCCAAGCGTAACCCTCACTTGGAGCGTCGCCATCTTCGGCGCCGGTCGTCTCCGTATTGGCCGGCCCGCGCGGAGGTACGCACCTCCCGCACGCGCTCCATTTCCAGATGCGCGCCGCGCAACTGCCGGCAAGTTCATTGCATTTGCTGCAATCGCGCCGAAACGCCACATGGAGGGGGACAGATGCTGCACCGCAGCAAACATCCACGAGGTCCACCATGTTCAGCCTGATCGCGCTGTATTTCGCCTATCGCAACCAGACCGTCGGCGCGCACATCGCACCGGTCTCCAAGACCACTGCTGCCAACGACCGCGCGATCGTCGCCGAGTTCGCCAAGGCCGCCTGACGCCCGCGCCGCAACCGCGCGGCGCACTCCCGACGGGCGGAGCCGCGGCTCCGCCCGCGAGGGCTCAGCCCTCTACCCCGAGCTGCCATAGGACGAACGCCATTTCCTCGGCGGCTTCCTTCAGGCTCTCCCACCGGCCCGATTTGCCGCCATGACCTGCGCCCAAGTTGGTCTTGAGCAGCAGCACGTTGTCGTCGGTCTTGGTGAAGCGCAGCTTCGCGGCCCATTTGGCCGGCTCCCAATAGGTTACCCGCGGATCGTTCAGTCCGCCCGAGATGAAGATCGGGGGATAGGCCTGCGCCCGGACGTTGTCATAGGGGCTGTAGGAGCGGATCAGCTCGAACGCCGCCTTGTCCTCGATCGGATTGCCCCATTCCGGCCATTCGCCCGGCGTCAGCGGCAGCGTCTCGTCCAGCATCGTGTTGAGCACGTCGACGAACGGCACGCTCGCGACCACCGCGCCCCAGAGCTCGGGGTCGGAGTTCACCACCGCGCCCATCAGCTCACCGCCGGCCGATCCGCCGGCGATGGCGATGCCGCCTTCATGGGTGAAGCCGTGGGCGATCAGCCCGCGCGCCACGTCGACGAAGTCGTTGAAGGTGTTGGTGCGCTTCTCGAGCTTGCCGTCGAGATACCATTGCTGGCCGAGATCGTCGCCGCCCCGAATGTGCGCGATGGCGAAGGCAACGCCGCGGTCCAGGAACGACATGCGGCTGGTCGAGAAGCCCGGCGGCACCGCATAGCCATAGGCGCCATAGGCATAGAGGTAGAGCTTGCCCGTGCCGTCGCGCGGGAAGCCGTTGGGATAGACCACCGACACCGGCACTTTCGTACCGTCGCGGGCGGTGATCTTCAGCCGCTCGGTCGCGTACTTCGACGCGTCATAGCCGCTGGGGATGGTCTGGACCTTGAGCACGCGCTGCTCGGCGGTGGCGACGTCATATTCGATGACGGTGCCGGGCGTGACCATCGATTCATAGCCGAGCCGCAGCTTGTCCACGGCGTACTCGGGGTTGTCGCCGAGCCCCACGACATAGCTCGCCTCCGGGAAAGCGATCGCCGTCCCCTCGCCGCCGTCGTAGCAATGGAGGAAGATCTGATCGAGCCCGTCCTCGCGCCCCTCGACCACGAAGAAGTCGGCGAAAGTGGTGACGCCGGTCATGTAGAAATGGTCGCTTGGCCCCAGGCGCTCGGTCCATTCGGAGGGGCGCTCCAGCGGTGCGGTCACCAGCCGGAAGTTGGGATCGGTGTCGTTGGTGTGGATGAACAGCGTGCCGTCATGCTCCTCCACGTCATATTCGACGTGCGGCTGGCGGGCGCGCACCAGGATCGGCTCGGCCGTCGGGTCGTCGGCCGGAATCAGCCGCACTTCGCTGGTGACGTGATCGCCCGCCGAGATCACCAGGAAGCGGCGCGACTGGGTCTCGCCCACGGACACGCGCCAGCCCTCGTCCGCCTCATGATACAGCTCGACGTCCTGGTCGATCGGCGTGCCGAGGCGATGCAGCCGGGCATTGTCGGTCCGCCACTGGTCGTTGGCGAGACCATAGAGGAAGCCCGACGAGTCGGCGACCCAGACCAGCTCGGACAGCGTGCCCGGAATCACGTCGTCCAGCAGCGCGCCGGTGGTCAGGTCCTTGACCCGCGCCTCGAACCGTTCGGAGCCATTGTCGTCGATCGCGTACGCCAGGTAGCGGCCGTCCGGGCTGACCGACAGCGCACCCAGCCGGAAATATTCCTTGCCCGCGGCCAGCGCCGGCTCGTCCAGGATCAGCTCGTCCGCGCCGCCCGACACGGGCTTGCGCCACCAGCGGCGGTACTCGCCACCGGTTTCGAAGTCGGACCAGTAGAGCCAGTCGCCGTCCTTCTGCGGGACGGTGGCATCGTCCTCCTTGATCCGCCCGCGCATCTCCTCGAACAGCCGGTCGGTTAGCGGCTGGTGCGGCGCCATCACCGTCTCGAAATAGGCGTTCTCCGCCTCCAGATAGGCGAGCACGTCCGGGTCGGTGACTTCCGGATAGCCGGCGTCGCGCAGCCAGGCCCAGGGGTCCTCTACGGTGATGCCGTGGCGTTCGAAGCTGTGGGGGCGCTGCTCTGCGATGGGGGGCGTCGGGTGGTTCATGCCCGCCCATGTGGGCCGGGACGCCTGCGAAGTCGAGGGGAGGCAACGCTTGCATCTATCGTGCTCCTGCGCAGGCAGGAGCTCAGGGATGAAGGGCAGCACGCCGCTCCCTTTCCGTACCCCGGCGCACGCCGGAGTTCAGTTGGGAAAGCCTCACCGTTCGCGCGCCTCCGCCAGACCATCGCGACTGGGCCCCGGCCTTCGCCGGGGTACACGGCTGGCTGGGATTCAGGACGTTCCTAGCGCCCGCTCTCCAGCGCCAGTCGCTCGCGCAGGTTCGCCAGTTCCACTGCCGAAGCACGGGGCCGCTCCGGCGCCGGCTTGCCGTCGCGCAGCCGCGCCCGGTCCTTTTCCGGCGGCTCGACCCGGCGCACGCGCACCGCGGCATAGCCCTGCGTGCGGATGCCGAGCTGCTCGGCCGCGCCCCGGCTCAGGTCCAGGATGCGCCCGCGCGAAAAGGGTCCGCGATCGTTGATCCGCAGCAAGATGGTGCGCCCGGTGTCGAGCGCCGTCACCTCGACATAGCTCGGCAGCGGCAGGGTGGTGTGCGCGGCGGTGATCCCCTTGGGCCGGAAGCGCTCACCGTTCGCCGTCTGGTTGCCGGACTCATTGCCGTACCAGCTGGCATAGCCGACCGCGTCGTAGCTCGGATCCTCCGCGGGCGTGTAGCGGATGCCTCGCACCGTATAGGGCTTGCCGATCTTGACCGGCGTGTCGCTCACCGGCCGGAAGTGCTTGCCGCCGCACGCGGCCAGGAGCGGCACCGCGAGCAGTGCCAGCCACGTCCCCCTGCGCATGGACGGGAGGGCGGACGGCATCTGGATCGCGTCGGGCATGCGGGCGGGGTATCGCAGCCGGCGGGGCGAATGAACCCCGAAGCGGTGAGCCGAGTCCGGGTGCGGCCCTGTCGCCCACCGGCTGAATCTGGCACAGCACGGCCTTCCGCAGCCGTGGGGCATCCCCCGGCGCCGCCCCGACCGCCAGATGGATTGCCGATGCCTGCTTATTCCGAACGCCTCGCCACCCTCCGCACCCGGCTCGCGCAAGAAGGGCTCGACGGTTTCGTCGTGCCGCTGACGGACGAGCATATGAGCGAATATGTCGGCGGCTATGCGCAGCGGCTCGCATGGCTCACCGGCTTCCAGGGCTCGGCCGGTACCGCGGTGGTGCTGGCCGGCGAGGCGGCGATGTTCACCGACGGCCGCTATACGCTGCAGGTGCGCGAGCAGGTCGATGGCGCCGACTGGACCTATGCCCAGGTGCCGCAGGAAAGCATCGCCGGCTGGCTTGCCGGCCATGCGCCGCAGGGCGGCCGGATCGGCTATGATCCGTGGCTGCACACCCGCGAGTGGGTGGAGCGGACCGCGGCCGCCCTCGCCCCGCGCGGCGGCACGCTGGTGCCGGTCGCGGCGAATCCGATCGATGCGCTCTGGGCGGACCGGCCGGAGCCGTCCGACGCCCCCCTCGCCGTGCAGCCCGACACCCTCGCCGGCCGCAGCGCCGCCGACAAGCGGGCGGAAATCGCCGACTGGCTGCGCGCCCAGGGCGCCGACGCGCTGGTGCTCTCCGCGCTCGATTCGGTCGCCTGGGCGTTCAACGTGCGCGGCACCGACGTGACCCACACGCCGGTCGCGCTCTCGTACGCGCTGGTCGCCGAGGACGGCACCGCCGAGCTGTTCGTGGCGCCCGACAAGGTCGGCGACGACGTCCACCGCCACCTGGGCAACGCCGTGCGCGTCCGCGACAAGGCGGAGTTCGCATCCGCCTTGCGCACCCTTGCCGGCAAGCGGGTCGCCGTCGATCCCGAGCGGGCGGTCGCGGCGATCTTCGACGCGCTCGACGCGGGCGGCGCCACGCTGCTGCCGATGCGCGATCCGGTGGTATTGGCCAAGGCGATCAAGAACCCGGCCGAGATCGCCGGCCACCATGCCGCCCAGGCGCGCGATGCTGCAGCACTGGTGCGCTTCCTGAAGTGGTTCGAGGAAACCGCGCCTGCCGGTACGCTGACCGAACTCGACGTCGTCGCACGGCTCCACGATTTCCGCGCCGAGACCGGCGTGCTCAAGGATGAGTCGTTCGAGACGATCTCCGCCACCGGCGCGCACGGCGCCAGCCCGCACTACAAGGTCACGGACGAATCGAACGCGCCGATCCTGCCGGGCCAGTTGTTCCTGATCGATTCGGGCGGGCAGTACGCCGATGGCACCACCGACATCACCCGCGTGATGCCAGTGACCGAGCCCACGGCCGAGATGCGCGACCGCTTCACCCGCGTGTTGAAGGGCCACATCGCCGTCGCCACCGCCATCTTTCCGGACGGCACGACGGGCGCGCAGATCGACGCCTTCGCCCGCCGCCCGCTGTGGGAGGCCGGCCTCGATTTCGCGCATGGCACCGGCCACGGCATCGGCGCCTATCTGTCGGTCCACGAAGGCCCGCAGCGCATCGCCCAGCCCACCTACCCCGGTGCCGGCCCGCTGGAGCCGCTGCGCGCCGGCATGCTGCTCTCCAACGAGCCCGGCTATTACAAGGCCGGCGAGTACGGCATCCGCATCGAGAACCTGATGCTGGTGGTGGAGCACACGCCTGCGGGTGGCGATGCGACGATGCTCGCGTTCCAGACGACCAGCTTCGTGCCGATCGAAAGGCGCCTGATCGAGCCTGCGCTCCTCACCCCGGCCGAGCGCGCGTGGCTGGACGCCTACCACGCCGAGACGCTGCGTCGGGCCACGCCGCTGCTGGATGCGGACACTCGCGCTTGGCTGGAGGAGAAGTGCGCACCGATCGGGTGAGAGACCGGGATACGCATGCTCCCGTCTCCCTGGCGAACGTTAGCGTGACCGGGGTCGGGTATCCGCCCTCTTCAGCGGTCCCGATCCTCCTGCGACCGGCCAGCGCGCTCCTCGACGGGCGCAGGCGTCCCTTCCCCCGCGCGGGCCTGTGCCTTGCGCCGCCGCAGATTGTCGCGCAGCGCCTGCGCCAGCCGGGCCTGTTTTTCGGGGTCGTTCATCGCGCTTCGCATAAACCGCGCAATGCCGGGTTGACAATCATCCGCGCCCCGCACATAGGCGCCCCTCCGCTGGCAACTGCCGGCGTGTGCTGCCGTAGCTCAGTGGTAGAGCGCATCCTTGGTAAGGCTGAGGTCGTGAGTTCAATCCTCACCGGCAGCACCATTTTCTCCTAGAAAATCAGACACTCCCTTCGGGGACCCGCCCCACGCACCAAGACGCGCGCGGCGCGCTTTCGCGCGTCGCGTTCAGGCTGCAGGCTTAGGGAACAGCGGCGGCGCAGACCTGCTGCACCGCCGCCGGAAGGATCAGTGCGCGGCGCTGGTGTCCGCCGCGCGGCGCGGCCGGGGGGCCAGCCAGATGATCATCGCCGCCCCGAAGAAGGCCAGGGCCGACAAGAGGAAGATGTGGGTGGTGGCGAGCGCCATCGCCTCCTTGTCCACCAACTGCGCCACGATCGCGCGCACCTGGTCGAGCGGCATGCCCTGCGCGCTCAGCGCGTCGATGGTGTGGCCATCGTTGAGCCGGCCGGTCACCTCGCTGCGCGCCACGCGGGAGCTGTCGTCCCACATGGTCGTCACCACGGAGGTGCCGATCGCGCCCGCCATGGTGCGCAGGAAGCTCATCAGGCCGGCGGCAGCCGCCGTCTCCTTAGGGTCCACCGATCCCAGCGCCAGCGTCATCAGCGGCACGAAGAAGAACGGCATGCCGAACCCCTGGAGCAGCTGCGGAAAGGCGAGCGTCCAGAAATCCGCGCCGCTGTTCCACTGCGTGCGCAACAGCGTCGTCATGCCCAGCCACACGATGCCGAAGCATACCAGCCCGCGCGGATCGACCTTGGTCGAGAGCTTTGCGACGATCGGCGACATCACCACCGCCGCCACGCCGTTGAACGCCGTCGCATAGCCCGCATAGGTCGCGGTGTATCCCAGGCTCGTCTGCAGCCACTGCGGGATGATGACGGCGGAGGCGAAGAAGGTGCCGAAGGCGAAGAACAACGAGGTGACCGCCACCGTATAGCCGCGGTGCCGGAACACGCGCAGGTCCACGATCGGTTCGGCCTCCGTCGCCTCCCAGGCCAGGAATACCAGGAAGCCGACACCGGCGATCACTGCCAGTCCGACGATCATCGGATCCGCGAACCAGTCATGCTCGCGTCCCAGGTCCAGCATGATCTGCAAGGCGCCGATCCATAGCAGCATCAGCATCAAGCCGATCTTGTCGACGCGCAGCGGCTGGGTCGGCGTCTCGGCATGGCGCAGCAACCGCATCGCGCCGAATGCGCAGAGGGCCGCCACGGGGATGTTGATGAAGAAGATCCAGTGCCACGACCAGCTGTCGCTGATCGTGCCGCCCAAGATCGGCCCCAGGATCGGCGCGACGACAGTGGTCATCGACCAGGCGCCCATCGCCTGGGCGCGCTGGTCGGGGCGGAAAATGCGCATCAGCAGCGTCTGCGACAGCGGCATCAGCGGCCCGCCGCACAGCCCCTGCCCGATCCGGCACGCGATCAGCATGCTCAGGCTGGTCGAAAGTCCGCACAGCACCGAAAAGATGCCGAAGCCGATCATGCCGACCGTGAACACCCGCACCGCGCCGAACCGGCCGGAAAGCCAGCCGGTGAGCGGCACGCACACGGCCTCCGCGACCGCATAGGAGGTGATGATCCACGTCCCCTGGCTGCCCGAGATGGCGAGGCTGCCGGAAATGTGCGGCACAGAGACGTTGGCGATGGTGGTGTCGAGCACCACCATGAAGTTGGTGAGCGCGAGGACCGCGCCCGCAAGCAGCAGCCGCACGCCCGTAAGGGGCGTGGGCGACTCGGCCTTGGCGTTCATGGGCCTGTCCTTAAAGCGGTTGCGAGGCAGGTGGCATCAGCTGCCGGCTCGGCAACCGCGACAACAAAAGGAAACCAGAGCGGCGATCCGGGGAAGCCGGATCGAACACCGCTCTAGTGCGAGCGGAGGTCGATCTCGGCGTCCATCGACAGGCCGACGCGCAGCGGATGCGCCTGAAGCTCCTTGGGGTCGAGCGCGACGCGCACCGGCAGGCGCTGGACCACCTTGATCCAGTTGCCGGTCGCGTTCTGCGCCGGGATCAGCGCGAACGACGATCCGGTGCCGCCCGAGAAGCCGATGACGCGGCCGTGATATTCGACGTCGCCGCCATAGAGGTCGGAGGTGAGCGTCACCGGCTGGCCGACCTTCACGCGGTCGAGTTGGCCTTCCTTGAAGTTGGCATCGACGTAGAGCTGGTTGAGCGGCACGATCAGCATCAGCGCCGTACCCGGGGCGACGCGCTGTCCGACCTGGACGTTGCGGCGCGTGATCACGCCGTCGATCGGCGCGCGGATCACGGTGCGCTCCAGGTCGAGCTTGGCCTGGGCGAGCTTGGCCTGGGCGGCCAGCACTTCGGGCGCGGTGGCGGCCGTGGTGCCGCGAATCAGCGCGTTGTTCGCCGCGAGCTGGCCGGTCGCCTGGCCGCGGGTCGAGCTCGCCTGGGCAACGCCGGCACGCGCCAGCTCCAGGTTCGCGCGGGCGGTGGCGAAGGCGTTGGTCGCGCTGCTCAGTTCTTCGCCCGAGACGGCACCGTTAGGCGCCAGCCGCTGGCGACGCTCCAGGTCCAGCCGCGCGCGTTCATAGTCGGCCTGTGCGGCCACCAGCTGGGCGCGGGCACGGGCGATGTCGGCGTCCCGCGCTTCCACCTGCGCAGCAAGCGCGGTGCTGGTGGCGGACGTCTGGCCATATTGCCGCTGCGCCCGCGCCAGATCCGCCTCGGCCTGCGCGACGGCGATGCGCGCGTCGCTGTCGTCGAGGCGGACCAGCACCGTGCCCTTGCGTACCGTCTGGGTGTCCGCAACCGCGACGCTCGCGACCTGGGCCGCGATCATCGGCGTGACGCTCGCGGTATCGGCGCCGACATAGGCGTTGTCGGTGCTCACATAGTGGCGGGAGACCAGCAGGTAATAGGCGCCGAAGATCACCGCTGCGATCAGCACCAGTACGGCGATGATCCCCAGCAACTTCTTGCGCCGGCCGTTGGGCTTAGTGCCCTCGCCTGCGACAGCCTGGTTGGGAAGGGCGGCGTCAGCCATGGGTCGGGTCCTTGCGTGCGGTCGTGGCCGCGATGTTGGTGGAAAAGCCGCCGCCGAGCGCGCGGACGAGCTGGACGTCGAGCGCGAAGGACCGCGCCTCCAGGTCGGCAACCGCGGTGCGGTTCTGCAGCACCCGGTCTTCGGCGGTGAGAACGTCGAGGAAGGTCGAAAGCCCGCCCTCGTAGCGCTGGCGCGCGAGCGACCACGCCTCTTCGGAGGCGGCAAGCGCCTCGCGGGTCTGGGCGAGCCGCTCGACGAGCGCGCGCTGGCTGGTCACCGCGTCGGCGACCTCGCGATAGGCGTTGGCGACCGTGCCGTCGTAGCTCGCGACCGCCTCGTCATAGCTGGCGCGCGCGCCGCGATACTGGCCCGACAGCTGGCCGCCGCGGAAGATCGGCAGGGTGAACGCCGGCCCGACCTGACCATAGGTGGACCCGCCCTTGAACAGGTTGCCCAGGCCGAGCGACTGGAAGCCTACCAGCGCGTTGAGATTGATCGCGGGGTAGAAGTCGGCACGCGCGACCTTGATCTCGCTCGCCCGCGCCTCGACCCGCGCCCGCGCGGCGGCGATGTCGGGCCGGCGGCCGATCAGGTCGGTGGTGACGCCGGCCGGCAGCGCCCGCGCCCCCGGAGGAAGCGGCGGCAGCGCGATGCTCAGCCCCCGGTCCGGCCCCTTGCCCAGCAGCGCGGCCAGGCGGTTGCGGGTCAGGCCGATGTTCTCGTCGATCGCGGCGATCTGTGCGCGGATCGTCGGGATGGCCGCCTCTGCCTGCTTCACTTCGGCCCGCGTATCGAGGCCGTTGGTGACGCGCTGCGCGACCAGTCGCTCGGTTTGCCTGCGGACTTCCAGCGAGCGCAGCTGCACCGCCCGCTCGGCGGCCTGGCGCGCCAGATCGGCATAGGCCGCAGCGATATTCGTCGAGAGCACCAGTCGCGCCTGCTCGACATCGATCCGCGACGCTTCCGCTTCCGAAGTGGCGGCGGCCAGGGCTGCGCGGTTGCGGCCCCACAGGTCCAGATCGAAGCCCAGGGTCGCGGCGACCGAACCGGTGTCGTTCCAGCCGTGCGGCACGAAATCGGCTGGAATGCCGTTGTTGTAGCTCTGCTTGTTCTCGCTGACGCCGCCCTCGATGCCCACCGACGGCAGCCGGGCAGCGCCGCGCTGCTCGACGATCGCGCGTGCGGCGCGCAGCCGGGCGGCGGCGGCGACGACATCGGGGGAGGCGGCCAGCCCCTCCTCGATGAGCGCGCTCAGTTGCGGGTCGCCGAAGCCGGTCCACCAGTCGGTTGCGGGCCAGGTGGAGGCGGCAGACGTGGTTGCCAGGCTCTGCTCGGCGGCAAAGTTCTGGGAGGTTCGCACCTCGGGCCGGGCGCCCAGGTTCGGCACTGGCGCACAGGCCGCCAGCGGGACGACACCGGCCGCGGCGGCAAGCAGCAACGGCCGGAAGGAAAATCGGATCATGAAGCAAAACCGTACTGATTGGTACGGTGCGGCAGATGGCCCTGCGCCGCAGCCTTGTCAACCAGAAACTGTACTCTATAGTACGGTTATGCAACAGGATGCGAAAAGGAGCTGCGGCAGGCGCGAGGCACGCAAGCAGGATCGGCGCCTGACGATCATGGCGACGGCCCGGCGGATGTTCCTGGAGAACGGTTATGCCGCGACGTCCATGTCCGCGATCGCGGCCGAGCTGGGTGGCTCAAAGGCGACGCTGTGGAACTACTTCCCTTCCAAGGAAGAGCTGTTCGATGCGGTTCTCGACGACGCAACCGCGGTTTATCGCCAGCAGCTGACGGATCTACTGCGACCCACGCCCGACATGGCAGCAACGGTGCTGGCCTTCACGCGCAGCTTCATCGCGAAGATCACCTCTCTGGAAGCGGTACAGCTCCATCGCCTGGTCGCCACGGAAGCGGCGCGCTCGCCTGAGGTGGGCAGGATCTTCTCGCGCGTGCCCCAGCGCACTCGCCAGCTGCTGGCCGAGTTCTTCGCCGCTGCCATGGCCGCGGGACAGCTCCGCCACGCCGATCCCGCCGATGCCGCCAACGTGGTCACCTATCTGTGCATGGGGCTGCAACAGCGCATGTTGTGGGGCGGCGCGGCGCCGACGGCGGCCGAGATCGACGCCGGGGCTCAGACCGCGACCGAGGTGTTCCTGCGCGCCTATGCCCCGGACGCGACCAAAGGCGCCTGACGTCTCGCCTTGGTCGGGCCGGGGATGCATCCGTTCGCTCCCTCGCGTATTCTGCCCCGGTGACCGTTTCCAAATCTCCCAGCATCGTCTGGTTTCGCCAGGACCTGCGCCTCTCCGATCAGGCCGCATTTGCCGCCGCCGCGGCAGAAGGGCCGGTGCTCGCCGTCTATGTGCTCGATGACGAGACGCCCGGCGAATGGCGGATCGGCGGCGCGCAGCGCTGGTGGCTGCATCATACGCTCGCCGCATTGGCCAAGTCGCTTGCCGATCTCGGCGTCCCGCTGGTGCTGCGGCGTGGCCGTGCAGCCGAGGAAGTCGCCAGGATTGCGGAGGAGGCCGGTGCCAAGCGCGTCCATTGCCTCGCCCATCAGGAGCCCTGGTGGCGTGAGGCCGAGGATGCGCTCGCCCGGCCGGTCGATCTGGTGCGCCACCCCGGTCGCCTGCTGGCCGAGGAGGGCATGGTCCGCACCGGCAGCGGCGGACCCTTCCGCATCTTCACGCCGTTCTGGCGCGCGCTCCAGCTCCACATGCCGCCACCGCCGCCCGAACCGGCACCCACCAACGTGCAGGGCATGGCCCACCCGCCGCGCAGCGATCGGCTGGAGGACTGGCACCTGCTCCCCACCGCCCCCAATTGGGCAGAGGGTTTTGCGCACTGGATGCCGGGCGAGGCGGGTGCCCGGGCGCGACTGGAGGCATTTGCGGACGAGGTCGGCGACTATGATCACGCCCGCAACCTGCCTTCCACCGATGGCACCTCCAGCCTGTCGCCGCACCTGCACTTTGGCGAAGTCTCCCCCGCCGCCGTCTGGCACGCGCTCGACGGCAAGGGTGGCGCGGAAAGCTATCTGCGGGAGATCGGCTGGCGCGATTTCGCGGCCAACCTGATCGTCCAGCAGCCGGATTATGGCACCGCCCACGGTCGCGCGAAGATGGATGCGCTTGCCTGGCGCACCGGCCCGGAAGCCGATGCGGAGTTCCGCGCCTGGACCCGAGGGCAGACGGGCTATCCGATCGTGGACGCAGGCATGCGCCAGCTCTGGCACATCGGCTGGATGCACAATCGCGTGCGGATGATCGCGGCGAGCTTCCTGGTGAAGCATCTGCTGATCGACTGGCGACGTGGCCAGCACTGGTTCTGGGACTGCCTGGTCGATGCGGACTATGGCAACAACGCCGTCAACTGGCAGTGGATCGCCGGCACGGGCGTCGACTCCAGCCCCTTCGGCCGGATCATGGCCCCGCTGGTGCAATCGCCCAAGTTCGATGCGGGAGCCTATATCCGCCGCTGGGTGCCGGAACTTGCCGGCCTGGACGACAGCAGGATCCACGACCCGCACGGCGCGGGCGTGGCGCCGGCCGGTTATCCCGAACCCCTGATCGCCCATCGCCCCGCGCGCGAGCGGGCGCTTGCCGCAGCGGCTGCGGCACGCGGCTGAAGGAGGCGTCGGCGCGCACGCCGACGCCCGCCTGGCTCAGAAGCGGTAGCTCAAGGTCACCGTCGCGTTGCGCGGCGCCCCGTAGCGATACTGGCTGAACGAACCCACGTTGCTGTAGAAGGTCTTGTCGAACAGATTGTCGACGTTGGCCTGCAGCTGCAGCTGCTCCGTCACGGCATAGCGCGCCATCAGGCTGACCAGCGTGTAGCCGTCCTGCTGGAAGCGATACGGGGTGTTCAGGACCGGGTTCGTGCCATCCGAATATGCCTTGCTGCGATAGTTCACGCCACCGCCGATGGTGAGGCCCGCCAGCGGACCCTGCAGGTCATAGGTGGTGAAGATCTTGAGCAGCTTGCGCGGCTGGTCGGTGTTGGCGGGGACGTCGTCGGCATCTTCGGCCTTGAACTGGCTGTAGCTGGCGTTGACGTTCCAGCCCGGGAGTGGCTGGCCGGTCGCCTCCAGTTCGAAGCCCTTGCTGACCACGCCCTGGGCGGCGCGATACGGCTGGAAGATCTGGCCGTCGAGGATGACTTCCGGTCCGTCGATCTGCCCGACATTGTCCTGCTCGATGCGGAACAGCGCGATCGAGGTCTGCAGCGCGTCGCCGAAGAAGCTGCTCTTCAGGCCGATTTCATAGGCATCGCCGTCCAGAGGATCGAGCAACTGGTGTTCGCGATCGTAGAGGTTCTGCGGCTGAAAGATCTTGGTGAAGCTGGCGTAGAGGCGGTGATTGGGCGTGATGTCGTAGAGCGCCCCGACATAGGGGATGAACACGTCGTCATCGCCATAGTCGCTGTTCGTTCCCCAGGCATAACCCGTCTGCTTCCAGCTGGCGAGGCGCCCGCCCAGGATGACCTTGAACGGATCGGCCACGTTCAGGCGGACGGCGCCGTAATAGCCGGTCTGCTTGATCCGCTCCTGTTCGTTGCGGACGGGCTCGGTACCCCAGACCGGCTCGGGATAGGGGATGCCTTCCTGGCCGATCACCGGGACGTCGGTGAGCCAGGGCAGCGGCGCGTCGTAATTGTCGGTGTGGCGCTTGAGGATGCTGTGCAGCGCGCCGACCACCACTTCATGATCGCGGCCGAACAGGGACACCGCACCCTTCAGCTGGGCATCGAAGCTGTTCTGATAGCTCACGCCTGCCGACTTGTACGGATTGGTGCCGTCCATCGTACCCGTCACCTTGTCGACGGTGCCGTACAGGTAGAGCAACTGGGTATCGCTGGTGTTCTTGAGGCGGTTGTAATTGACCGTCAGGTTCCACCGGTCGCCGAGTTCCTGGCGGACGGTGGCGAAGATGTTCTGGTTGGTGCTGTTCCAATAGGTCCAGTCCGCCGCCGTCGTCTGCGAACGCGGAAGATCGGTCAGCGTGCCGTCGCTGTAGAAGGTCGGCAGCGCACCCCAGGTGGCGCCCCCCGGCTTGGTATCCTGATGGCTGATCCCTGCCCGCACCAGCGTCGTGTCGGTCAGGTCGGCGTCGACCACGCCATAGAGCACCCACTTCTTCTTGTTCTGGATGTCGATGTAGCTTTCGCCTTCCTCATAGCGGCCGACGACGCGCGCGCGCACGCGTCCGTCCGCCGTCAGCGCGCCGCCGACATCCGCCGACAGGCGCCAGGTGTCCCAGCTACCGAGGCTGGCGTTGACATAGCCGGTCAGGTCGGTGGCATCGGCATGCTTGCGGACCAGATTCACCGAGGCCGAGGGGTCGCCCACGCCCGACAGGAGGCCGGTCGCGCCCCGCACGATCTCCACCCGCTCATAGATGGACACGTCGATGCTGGTCTCGCCGTTGCCGCCCGCCAGCGTCCAGGCCGCCGGCACGCCGTCCACCTAGGTATTCCGGATTTCGAAGCCGCGCGCGAAGAAGCTGTTGCGGACATCGTCGAACTCGTTCGCGGACACGCCGACCGCGTTGGTGATGACGTCCTTCACCGTGATCAGGTTCTGGTCGAGGATGCGCTGCGCCGTCATGATGCTGACTGACTGCGGCGTCTCGCGGACCGTGAGGCCCAGGCCGGTCGCCGTGTCGATCGCGTCCGGGAGGGTATAGGAACCGACGACGACGATCTCTTCGTCCGATGCGTTCGCGTCCGTTTCCTGCGCAGCTGCAGGAAACGCGACGAGCATGGCTGCTCCGCCCAGCAGAAACGCGATCTTCAATTGCATGATTTTCCCCACAACGCTCATTGCCCACGGCATGGCTCCCGCTAGGAGAGTTGCGCATCATTCGCAATAGCAGGTTGTGAGATTCTTGATCTTTGCTGGGACGAGCGCGGCCGAGGTCCATGAACCGGCTAGGCGGCTGTCCTGACCCAGCCTGCGACTTCCCGTGCCAGAACGGCCCGGAGCATCGCGATCCCGCCGGCGCTGGCGTTCAGGCACGGCAGATAGGCGAACTCGGCGCCGCCCGCTTCGACGAAGGTCTCGCGTCCCCGGATCGCGAGCTCCTCGAGAGTCTCGACGCAATCGGCCGAAAACCCCGGCGCGAAGATCGCCACCTTCGTCACGCCCTTGGCAGGAAGGCCGGCGAGCACCGTGTCGGTGGCAGGCCCCAGCCACTTCGCGGGGCCGAAGCGCGACTGGAAGCTGACGGTCAGATCCCGGCCGAGCGCCTTCGAGAGAAGCTGTCCGGTCTCCAGGCATTGGTGGTAATAGGGATCGCCAAGGTCCATGGTGCGCAGGGGCATGCCGTGGAAGCTCGCCACCAGCGCGTCCGGCTCCCAGTCGAGCGCCGCGAGACTTGCCTCGACCGAAGCCTTGAGCGCGTCGATATAGGTTGGATCGTCATGATAGGGCGGCAGCGTGCGGATCGCCGGTTGCCAGCGCATCTCCGCCAGCGCCGCGAACGCCTTGTCGTTCGCCGTCGCCGTCGTGGCCGCGCAATATTGCGGGTACAGCGGCGCCAGCAGAATGCGTTCGCATCCCGCCTCCTTCAGTGCACGCACCCGGTCGCCGATCGCGGGGCTGCCATAGCGCATCGCATAGTCCACCACGACGTCCTCGCCGAACGCGCCCTGCAGCGCCGACGCCTGCTCCCGGGTGATGGCCGCAAGCGGGGATCCGGCGTCGGTCCACACCTGGGCATAGGCATGCGCCGACTTGCGGGGACGGGTGGTTAGGACTGCCCCGCGCAGGATCGGCTGCCACAGGAGTTGCGGAAGCTCGATGACCCGGCGGTCGGACAGGAACTCGGCAAGGTAGCGCCGTACCGCCCTGGGTTCCGGTGCGTCTGGCGTGCCCAGGTTGATGAGCAGCACGCCAATGCGAGGAGACGGCGTGGCGGGATGGTTCGCCGGGATCATGAGACCGCCCCCGCTCACTTGGCCGAGAGCGCCGCTGCCAGCGCCGTGTTGCCTTGCGCGGCAGCGACCGAGGCGGCGGTCCGGCCGGTCGCGTCCGCGATACTGGCATCCGCTCCCGCCGCCACCAGCAGGTCGACCTGAGCGGTCCGGCTGAACAGCGCGGCCATCATCAGCGCGGTCTGGCCGGCCTTGTTGCGCGCGTTCACGTCGCAGTCCGTCTTGAGCAGCCGAGCGGCGATGGCATCGTCACCCTTGAACGCGACGCCCATCTGGGCGGTGTTGCCCTGGCCGGCGTCCGGCTTGCACGGATCGGCACCGCGTTCGAGCAGCGCTTCCACCGCCTCCTTCTGGCCGTTGTACGCGGCGAGGATCAGCGGCGTGAAACCGCGCCTGTCATACCCGTCGACGTCGGCGCCGGCCTTCACAAGGGTGTCGATCATGTCGACCCGTCCCAGGCGGGCGGCGTCGAACAGCAGTTCCTGCCGGCGCTCCGCCGACGGCACGGCAGTTGCCGGAGCTGCCGAAACGGCCGGCATCTGCTGGGGAGTCGCCGCTGCAAGCAGCGCGGCAGTCAGCACAACAAACATCGGGGGTCCTTTGCTGAAGGGGGTGGGTCCCGGCGCGGGAGAGGGGGGGCGAGCGCCGGGACCCTCGGGGCGATTAGTTCGCCCCGAACTGCTCAGGATAGGCAGCGCGATATTCGTTCGCCGCCTTCACGACCTCGGACAGGGGCACGTTCACCGCCTTGGCGACGCGCGTCCCATAGTCCTTGTCGGCCTGGTAGAAGTAGCTGAGCATCATGGTCTTCACCCGCATCGAGGTGACCTGGCCCAGGTCGCCTGCCAGGTTCTTGACCAGGTCCGCCTTGTCCTGCGGCTTCAGCGACCGGTAGAAGATGCCGGCCTGCTCGAAATTGTTGGTCTTCTCGATCGGCTTCGAGTCCACGATGCCGGAGACTTCATAGGTCGAGTTGCGGAACTCGGCCGCCGTCGTCTTGGGCGCCGTATCGGCCGGGAAATAGTTCACGTCCGACGAACGCTGCGTGGCGTTCAGCTGCCCGTCCTGGTTGTTGTTCACCACGGCCACCCGCGGCCGGTTCACCGGAAGCGTCATGACGTTAGCGCCGACGCGATAGCGCTGGGTGTCGGCATAGGAGAACAGCCGGCCCTGGAGCATGCGGTCGGGCGACGGTTCGATGCCCGGCACCATGTTCGACGGGGCGAACGCCGACTGCTCGGTCCATTCGAAGAAGTTGTCGGGCACCTTGTTGAGCGTCATCTCGCCGATCTTCTTGAACGGCACGCCCAGCCACTCCTTGGTGTCGTCGAACGGATTGTAGTTCAGCGACGCGAACTGGTCGGCGGACATGGTCTGCACCATCAGGTCCCAGCTCGGGTGATTGCCCGCGGAGATCTGGCCGTAGAGGTCGTCGGTCAGGAAGTTGAAGTTCGCCTTCGCGACCTGTTCGCCGTTCAGGTTCTTGACGCCCTGGCGGCTGATCCAGCGGAACTTGGCGAAGATCGTCTTGCCTTGGGCATTCACCAGCTTGAACGCGTGGACGCCATTGCCGTCCATCGTGCGATAGGACGCGGGCGTGCCCAGGTTGGTCCATACCTGGGTGATCATGTTGGTCGCCTCCGGCGTCTTCGAGAAGAAGTCGAAGAGGCGGTTCGGATCCTGCTTGTTGGTGACCGGCGAGGGCTTGAGCGAGTGGATCATGTCCGGGAACTGGATCGCATCGCGGATGAAGAAGATCGGCAGGTTGTTGCCGACGAGGTCCCAGTTGCCCTGATCGGTGTAGAACTTGGTCGCGAAGCCGTGGGGATCGCGCATCGTCTCCGGGCTGCCCGCGCCGTGGATCACGGTCGAGAAGCGGACGAACACCGGCGTTTCCTTGCCGGGCACGAACAGCGATGCCTTGGTGATGTCGGAGATGTCGGCGGTGGCGCGGAACACACCCTGGGCACCCGTGCCGCGGGCATGGACAACGCGCTCCGGCACGCGCTCCCGGTCGAACCGGGCGAGCTTCTCGATCAGGTGCGCGTCTTCCAGCAGCACCGGCCCCATGTCGCCCACTGCCTTGGAATGGCGATTCTCGCCGATGGGCGCGCCATTGTCGCGGGTGAACTGGGGTGCGCTGGCCGCAGCGCCATTCCCCCCGGCCTGAACGGTGCCTGCAACGCCCGGCTGCGACAGCACGGGCCGCTCGGGAACGGTCGGCGCGGCGGCGGTCTGCATGCGGCTTGCAGCCTGGGTCGAGGCGGGGTCCGCGACCTGGTGTGCCTGTGCAAGCACGGGCCCGACGAGCGAGAGATTGATGCACGCAGCCAAGAGCCCGGCGCGCGAGGTAGTGAAAGCCATCATGTCGTCCATGTTGTCGGGTTATGGGATGTCGGCGGTCGCCGGCATCACAGCGGTGCGGCCCCTTGGCCCGGCCGGGCGCCGGACCGCCAACGAGCAATGCCGATCACTGTGAGCGAGGAATTTGTCGAGCATTCGGGTGCGGGGGGGAGGCTGCGATAAGGGAGCGCAGCGTTCTGTCGCGCCCGCTGACGATCAGAACGCGAGGTCGAGGCCGATTCGGATGCTGCGCGGCTTCAACGGCGTGATCTGGTCCTGGTCACGGATCAGGAACGGTGATCCCAGTGCAAACCGGTTGCCGCGCGCGTCGAGCAGGTTGGTGACGGTGAGGCTGAGACCCCGACGATCATTCCCCACGCGCATATCGAGGCCCGTATCGACATAATTGCCCTGAAGGCGCCCCAGGATCGACCCGATACCCAGCGTCGACTGGCCGATGTAGCGCGCGTAGCCGCTCACATCGAGGTGATGGCCGAACCCGAGATCGCGGGAATAGCGGGCGCCCAGCCGGCTACTGCGATCCGCGACATTCGGGAGCCGTCCCCGATCGATGGCGACGGTGTCGTACGGCAGGATCATAAAGGCTGGATCGGTGATCCGGCTGTCGTTGAGATAAAGCGCGGCATCCAGTTCGAGCCCGGCGGTCGGCCGCCAGCGCCCGGACCAGCCGATCGACACGACGCGCCCATCACCGATGTTGGCAGTCGTGGGAAAGCCGAAGCCATCGACAATATCGGCCTGGATGTTGCGCCACCGCGTGTAGGAAAGGGTGACGCTCAAATCGACCCGGTCGCTGCCGAACCGGGCGCCGCCTTCCAGCGTCGCGACGCGATCGCCCTGGAAGCGCTGGATGAAGTCCTGCCGCACGGCAATGCCACCGGGGCGAAAGCCCTCCTGATAGCGCGCGAACAGCGTCAGCTGGTCCCGGGCCCGCCACGAAACCGACGCGGAGGGCAATCCCCGCGTTTCGGAGCGCGAGTCGCCCGCCGAGGGGTCCATGCGCAGTGCGATCACGGGTGCCACGTCTTCCGATTGCCCCGCCAGACGGGAGCGTGTGATGCGCCCTCCCAGGGTCACCGTCACGTCCTGGACGGGCAGCATGGCATATTCGCCGTAGAGCGTGACCTCGTCGACCTGATTGCGAACCCCCGTCAGTGTCGCGCGATCCCGGGATTCGCCCATGCTGCGGCGGACACGCGCCCGATTGTGCAACAGGCTCGCCGCTACCAACCATCCGGCGCCATCCTTGCCGCGCCGTGCCAGGCGGGTTTCCGCTGTGATCATGTCGATGTTGTTGCGCTGGGTGAACACGGTAGGTGCCGCGTCGACGGCAGGCGCCTGGTCGAGACGCGCCAGGTCGAGCCTCGGCCCCTCGAACTGCTCGAAGACATATTGGCGCGCATAGCCGATGGAGGAGGTCCATTCGAGCGAGCCCCAATTCTTGCGGAAGAGCGCTTCACCCAGCCAGAAGTCGTTGCGATAGGGCTGCGCCGTCGCGCTCGCCCGCGAAAGCCGGTCGCCCGGACGATCGGCGTACTGACTATCGTCGCCATCGATCCGCTGGCCGAGCGCGGTGATGTCGATCGTCCAGTCGTCCCCCGGCAGATACCGCAGAGCGGCTCGCCCTCCCCAGGAGGTGACGCGGTTGACGTCCTCCAGCCCGCGCTGGCGGTCGTCGATATAGCCCCCCTCGATGCCGCCGAACGCCAGCACCCGCAGCGCCAGCCGATCCTCGACAAGGGGAAGGTTCAGAACCGCGCCACCGTCCACCCCGGGATCGCCATGCTCCGTAGCCTGCACTCCACCCCAGACGGCTCCGCCAATGGTTCGCAGGTCGGGCGCGTTGGGGACCACGCGGACGACGCCGCCCAGCGACCCCGCGCCGTACAGCGTACCCTGTGGCCCCTCCAGCACCTCGACACTGCGGACGTCGTAAAGCCGAAGGCTTGGGTCGGGCGCGCTGTAGGTGATGCGGCTGTTGCCCCAATATTGCCCGACGGTCGCCTGGGTCGGTCCGACGAAGCTGGAGTCGGCAATGCCACGGATGAACAGCTTGTTTCGGCCGGTCCCGAGGTGGGTGGAGGTGACGCTGGCGGCACTCGTCTCGATCGATCCAGTGCCGCGGGCCGCCTCGGCAAGGGACAGCGCCTCGCCGTCGATGATCTGCGCGCCACCCGCATAGGCGACGAGCGGCACGTCCCGCTTGGTTGCGGTGACGACGATCTCCTCGGGGGCAGGTTCTGGCGCAACAGGTACTGGCGTGCGCGGTGCTGCGATCACCGGCTTGGATCTGGGCGGTGCGCGGTCGATGACGAAACTGGCCGGTGCCACTCGCACCGCACGTACCGAAGTACCGGCGAGCAGCCGTTCGAGCGCCTGCGCCGGCGTGTAGCGCCCCCGCACCGCATTCACGCGAATCCGGGTCAGACGCGGGTCGCGAAAGCCGACGCTGATCCGGGCTTGTCGCCCCAGCAGACGGACCGCGGCCTCCGCGTCCGCGACGGGCACGTTGACCTCGGTCGCGCGCTCCTGTCCAAAGGCAGGAGCGGCCGCGACCAACATGGTAATTGGAGCGAGGCTAGCGGCGCGCACCATCGTTCGGTGTCATCATCCAGCCGTCGCCACGGCGTTCCAGCTGCACGTCGAGCAGCGGCCCCACGCGTGCCATCACCGCATCCGCGCCGCCGTCCGCCATGACCGTACCCGAAAAGCGGCGGGTCGCCAGCCGATCGTCGATCGCGACGGCCACGCCCAGATTGCGCGAGAGATCGGCAGCGAGTTCATCCAGCGGGGTATCGCTGAATTGAAGATAGCCGGTCCTCCAGGCACCGACCGTGGCGGGATCGACCGTCTGCTTGCGCGGCGCCGCACCCGTGGTTGCGCGGGTCAGCATCTCCCCGGCGTCCAGCCGCATCTCGGCTCCCCCGCCGCGATAGACCACCGCCCCTTCGGCGACCTTCACCGACAGCGCGCCCTTTCCGCCCACGACGTTAAACGTCGTGCCGACGTCGATCAGGCGAGTTCCGTCGGCCGTCGCCACCACGAACGGGACTTCGGGGTCGTGGCGGATCTGGAACAGCGCTTCGCCGTCCGCCATCGTCACCGCGCGCGGGTTCGCGCTGTCCAGCGCCACTCGGGTGCCGCCGTTGAGAACGATGCGCGACCCATCGACCAACTCGATCGCCCGGCGCTGTCCAGGCGCGGTCGCATATTCCTGCATCGACCCGCGATCGAGCGCGAGCCAGCCGCCGCCGACCGCCAGCACCGCGACGCAGGCGGCCATGGCGGGTGCACGCCAGCGCCGCGAGCTACCGTATCGGCCCGTCGCTGCGGCGGACCGTTGCAGGACGGGAGCCCGCGCCGGAGGCACGTCGAACAAGGCGTCGGCAGCGTCCAAATCGTCGAGCGCGGCTTCATAGGCAGCATTGTGGACCGGATCGGCCCCCAGCCATGCGTTGAAGCCGTCCCACTCCGCGAACGCCGGATCGCCGACGCGGATCGCCCAAAGGCGCGCGTCGTCGCGAAGCATGTCGTCGGGTGCAGCGTTCATGCCCATACTCTCTTTGAGACGGAGCCTTTGCGGCTATTCCGCATCGAATTTCTCTCTGAGCTGCGACAACGCACGATAAGCCTTCTGCAGGTCCTTCTCGATCGAACTGAGGCTCACCCCCATCTCCCGCGCGATCGCAGCCTGGCCGACGCCATCCAGCCGGTAGCGCCGGAACACCTGGCTGACCCTTGGCCCCTGCGCGGCAAGCACCGCCTCCGCTTCGCTGAGGCGCTGCCGGGCAATCAGCACGCGTTCCCCCACGGCCTCATCCCGCTCGCCGACGCTCGCCTCGTGCCAATCCTGCTGCCGCCGCTCGCGGCTGATCGCGCTGCGCCGTCGGTCGCGCAGCACGTTCTCGGCCGCGCGAAACAGATAGGCAATCGGATCCGCGATCGGCTGCGCCGGAGTCACCACCAGCCGCTGCCAAAGATCCTGGAACACGTCCTCCGCCTCGTCGCCTGCGCCACGCGCCGCGAGGAAGCGCAGCAGACGCGCCCGCTCGTCGACAAGGACACGCGTAAGGCCGTCGGATTTCGAATCCGGTTCCATCGCGCACGGGAAAGCACTCCCTGCGCCAGTTGCCAAGTCCCACCCGCCCCGCTGCGCCAGGAAGATCTTCCCGAATGGGGTGCAGTTGCTCGAATTTTGCGGCTAGGATCGCGGGGATCGCAACGCGGTGCTCCCACTCGGCAGGGTGGCCGGGTCGACGCTTGGATACGTGGCCCGGCGTCGCGCGAAACGCGAGCGATGGGGCAGCGCCGGCGCGGTCCGGTCCGGCTCGTCCGCCAGCGGGCGCTCTGGCGCGGAAGGGACCTTTCCCAGGTAGCGAAGCGGATCCACGGGGACGCCGCCGACCCGATATTCGAAATGAAGATGACTGCCGGTCGAACGCCCGGTCGAACCCATCCGCCCGATCAACTGCCCCTGCTCTACCATCTCGCCCGGCTGCACGAGGATGCGGGAAAGATGGGCATAGCGCGTGGCGCTGCCGTCGGGATGTGCGAGCTCGATCAGCCCGCCATAGCCACCGCGCCGTCCTGCCACCCGTACCACCCCCATCGCTGCGGCGAGCACCGGGGTGCCCGGCGCCCCGGGCAGATCGACCCCGCGATGGGTGACGGCCCGGCCGTGAAGAGGATCGGCGCGAAGGCCGAAGCGGGAGGAGACACGCAACGTCGGCGCGTCTTGCGCGGCCGCGACGACGGGGGACAGGACAAGCAGGGCCAGCAGCAGCCGCATGACCGCAAAACGGAGTCGTGAACATAAGTCCGCATCTGACGGGAACCTTTACGGGATTGGCTACGCGGCTCCGTTTCTTCCTCGAAAACCATCCCGGGAGGACATGATGAGCCCTACCGAAGCGCATATGCTCGATTTGCTGAAGAAGGGTCGCGACCACTATGGCTTCGTCGCCGTGAAGGCGGAGTTCGAAGCCGAAGGCACGCGACCTGACGAGTTCCTTCGCCTGCTGGAACTCGCCCGCCGCGCCGACCTGAAGGTCGCGCTCAAGATCGGCGGGTGCGAGGCCGTGTCCGACCTCCAAGCCTCCAAGCTCTACGGCACCGACTATATTATCGCGCCGATGGTGGAAACGCCTTACGCGCTCTCCAAATTCGCCGACGCCCGCGACAAGGTCTATGGCACCGGCCCCAGCGACACCAACTTCCTGTTCAACCTGGAGACCGAAGCGACGCTGCAGGCGCTCGACGCGATGCTGCCGATCGCGGCGGAGCGGTTGGACGGCGTGGTGTTCGGCCGGGTGGACTTCACCCTGTCGCGGGGCCTCCCGCGCGGCGCGATCAACGACCGCGCGATCACCGATGCGGTGCTGGTCGCGGCCGAAGCATGCCGCCGCCATGACCTCGACCTCGTCATCGGCGGCTCGGTGGCGGTCGAGGCCGCGCCTGCGCTGCGCAAAATTCGCCAGGTGCGGCTCGATCGCTTCGAAACGCGCAAGGTCGTGTTCGACGGTGTCGCGGTAGAGGGCAATGGGTTCGACGGTGGCATCGCGCTTGCGACCGCGTTCGAACTCGCCTGGCTGGAGAACAAGCGCGACCTATATCGCGCCATGGCCGAGGAAGACGCGAGCCGGATCGCGATGATGCGCGAGCGCACCGCACGCGCCAACGCCCCCGATCTGGTCGCCGCCTGATCCCATGCCGCTGGTCGGACAGGTCGCCGCGCTGATGCGCGATGTCGCGGAGCGCGTGGTGATGCCGCGGCATCGCGTGCTTGCGGCGCATGAAATTGCCGAGAAGAGCCCGGGCGAGGTGGTGACCTGCGTCGACCGGGAGGCGGAGGCGCGGCTGCGCGAGGGGCTCGACCGGCTCGGCGCCGGCGCCCGGATTGTTGGGGAGGAGGCATGCGCCGAGAACCCCGCACTGCTCGACGGCATCGGCAGTGGCGCGGTCTGGCTGGTGGATCCGCTCGACGGCACCGCCAATTTCGCCAGCGGCACCGGCGCGTTCGGGATCATGGTCGCGCTCGTTTCCGATGGCGAGCCGATCGCATCCTGGATGCTCGACCCGACGACCGGCCGCATGTGCCATGCCGAGCGCGGCTTGGGCGCCTGGATCGACGACCGGCCGCATGTGCCATGCCGAGCGCGGCTTGGGCGCCTGGATCGACGACCGGCCGGTACGCACCCGGAACAGCGGACGCATTCGGCCGGTCGCGGCGCTAGCAACCCAGTTCATGACGCCGACCGAGCGCGCGCGGGCGCATCGCGCGGCCGAGCGGCGGTTCGCGCTGGAGCCGATCCCGCGCTGTGCTGCGGAAAGCTATCCGCGGCTGGTGAACGGCCGCAACGACGTGGCGCTGTTCCAGCGTATCCTTCCGTGGGACCATGCCGCAGGCGTGCTGTTCCTGACCGAGGCGGGCGGCCACGTTACCCATTGGGACGGCAGCAGCTATCGCGTCGGTTCGGACCGTGCTGGCCTGCTCGCCGCGGCGGACGTGCGCCTATGGGAAGTGGCGGCAGACGTGCTGCGCGCTCCGCTTGCCGAAGTAGGCTCACTGGGGGCGCTGGCTGCATGATGCTTGCCCGCGCCTCTCTGCTTGCGAGTGCTTCGCTCGCGCTCGCCCCCCTCCCCGCCTCAGCCCAGTTGCTCTCGCCCGTCGGCGGCTCGGCACGTCCGGCCACCGGTGCGCCTTCTGCAGCGCCGGGTGTGGCGGTGCCGGAGGCAAGCCCCGCCCGCTTCTCTCCCGCGCGCATCGACCCGCCCCTGCCCGAAAGCGACCCGGTTGCGTCCCCCGCCGCCGCCTCTGCGGCGCCACAGGCTCCGACACCGGCACCGCCGCCGAGCGAGTTCGAGGCCTATGTCTCCGAGGTGGTCGGGAAGCCGCTGCGCCGTTTCGGGGCTGAGCTGCTCGTGCCGGAGGCGCGCGACTTCACGACGCCCACCACCACCGCCATTCCCGCCGATTATCTCATCAGCCCGGGCGACCAACTGCGGCTCGATCTTTCGGGCTCGGTCCAGGGTTCGAACCTCCGCCTGACGGTGGACAGCGAAGGGCGGATCTTCGTGCCGCGCGTCGGTGCGATCCAGGTGGGCGGCGTGCGCTATGGCGACGTCCGCAACGTCGTCGCCTCCCAGGTTTCGCGCCAGTATCGCGGCTTCCAGCTGGAGGTCGGCATCGCGCGGCTGCGCGGGCTGACCGTCTATGTCACCGGTTTTGCGCGCCGGCCCGGCGCCTACACCGTCAACAGCGTCTCGACGCTGGTGAACGCGGTGCTGGCCGCGGGCGGCCCGTCCGAGGGCGGCAGCTTCCGCTCGATCCAGCTGCGGCGCGGCGGCACGCTGGTTTCGGACTTCGACCTGTATGACCTGCTCCTGCGCGGCGACAAGACCGGCGACGCGGTGCTCCGCAACGGCGACGTCATCCACATCGCCCCGGCGGGCGAACAGGTCGCGGTTACCGGCAGCGTCAACCGCGAGGCGATCTTCGAAGTCGGCCCCGGCGAGAGCCTGGCCGATGCGGTCGCCTATGCCGGCGGCGTCAGCACCATCGCCGACGACACCCGCCTGCTGGTGCTCGACACACTGGGCAGCGGCAACGGCGGCTGGCAGCAGCTGGGCGCGGCCGAGGCCCGCACCCGCGCCGTGCGCCGTGGCGACGTGGTGCGCGTGCTCACCAATGTCGGCATCGCCCGCCCAGTCGCGCAGCAGCCGGTGCTGGTCACGCTAAGCGGCGAGGTCACCAAGCCCGGCCGCTATTACGTCCAGCCCGGATCCCGCCTCGCCGACGTCGTGCAGCAGGCCGGCGGCCTCACCGGCGAGGCATTTCCCTATGCCAGCGTCATCACGCGCGAGAGCGTCAAGGCGCAGCAGCGCGAGAGCTTTGCGCGGGCCGTCGATGACATGGAGCTGCTACTCAGCACCCAGCCGCTGGTGTCGGTCAATCGGGCGCAGCTGTCGTCCGCCGCCAACCTCCAGCTGATCGACCAGGTGATCGCCAAGATGCGGGCGCGCGAGCCGAGCGGCCGGCTGGTGTTCGACCTGCCGGTCACCGCCGCTGCGCTTCCCGCCGACCTGATCGTCGAGAACAACGACGCGATCTATGTCCCCACCCGCCCGGTGACGGTCGGCGTGTTCGGCGCGGTCGCGAGCCCCGCCTCCTTCGCCTATCGCGAGGGGCAGACCATCGGCGATGCGGTCGAAAGCGCGGGCGGCATCCAGTCGCTGGGCGACAAGAAGGAGATCTTTGTCGTGCGCGCCAACGGCACCGTGCTCGCGCGCGGCGGCCGGACGCTCAAGGCGCCGGCGCTGCCGGGCGATCTCGTCTTCGTGCCGGTCGACGCGAACCGCGGCGAATTCTGGGCGCGGCTGCGCGACATCACCGGCAGCCTGTTCGGCGGCGTCATCGGCGCGGCCACCGTCGTGAATGCGGTGAACTGATGGCACGCGTGATGCAATGGGTGCGCGATCCGCGCTGGCGCCTGCGCGCCTATGGCGTCGCGGCGCTGGTGCTCGCGCTGCTGTGCGTGGTGCCCCAACCCTATGAAGCACGCGCCAAGCTCGTGCCGCAGGAACCCGGGAGCCTGGGCCTGAGCTCGACGGTGAGCGGCATGGGGCAACTCGGCGGCTTTGCCGCGCTGCTGGGCGGCGGCAAGCAGCCGATCGACCTCTATCTGTCGGTCGCCCGTGGCCGGGAGGTCAGCGACGCGGTCATCGCCCGGCTGAAGCTGGTCGACCGCTATGGCTCGGCCCGCAAGGCACAGCTGGCGCTTGCCAAGAAGGTCGACATCCACTCGCTCACCGGTGGCGTAATCGAGGTCGAGGCGCGTACCCACGACGCGGAGGAAGCAGAAACGCTGACCCAGGCGTTCGTGGCCGCGATCAGTCAGCGGCTCAACGGCCTCAGCCGCGACCGCGTCCGCCGCAAGCAGGAAGTCGTGCGCGCGCGCTTCGGCGAAGCCGGCGAGCGTGTCGTGACGGCCGAGGCGGCGCTCAACGCCTTCCGCCGCCGCAACCGCCTTGCGGAGCCCGAGGCGCAACTGGGCGCCGAGCTGTCGCTGCGGGCCGGGTTGCAGGCACAGCTCCAAGCCAAGCAGGTCGAGGTGGAGACGCTCCGCCAGTTCCAGGGGGCCGAGAACCCGCAGCTGCGGGCCGCTGAGTCGGAGGTTGGCACGTTGCGCGCGCAGATTGCGCGCACCGCCAACCCTGCATCGGGCGCTGCCGGACCCAACGTCGCGGGCCTGACCGAAGTGTCGGGCGAATATCTCGACCTTTATCGCGACTATCGCTTCGCCCAGGCTTTGTACGAGGTCTACGCGCGCTCGTCGGAAGAGATCGCGGTGGAGTCGCTCGCGGCCGAGACCGCGTCGGACGCCGAGGTGATCGAAGCGCCGCGCCTGGATGTGGACCGCAAGTACAACGTCCCCGCGGTGGCGCTGCTCGCGCTGGTGATCGCGCTGGCGCTGTTCACCGAGTTGTATGCGCCGGCGACCGGCATCCGCCTGCCGGTCATCGGAAAGCCGCGGTCGTGAGCCCCCCCGAACTGTCGATCGTGATCCCGTGCTTCAACGAGATCGAGAATGTGCAGGCGATCACGCAAGCGGTCACGCGGGAGGCAGAGCGCCACGCCGCGAGCCATGAGATCATCCTGATCGACAATGGCTCGACCGACGGCACGCGCGACGCGATCCGTGCGCTGTGCGCAGCGGACCCACGGGTGCGCGGCATCCTCAACAACCGCAACTATGGTCAGATGCGCTCGCCGACGCACGGCATCTACCAGGCGCACGGCGCCGCGGTGATCGGCATGTGCGCCGATTTCCAGGACCCGCCAGCCATGATCGGCGAACTGGTCGCGCTATGGCGCGGCGGCGCGGCGATCGTGCTCGGCCAGCGCCGCAGCGAGCGCACGGGCGTGTTGCTGGGGCTGGTGCGCCGCGCGGGCTATGCGCTGTTGGGGCGCATCGCCGACTATCCCGTGATCCCCAATGTCACCGGCTTTGGGCTGTTCGACCGCAAGGTCGTGGACACGCTGCGCCAGTGGAAGGAGCCGGAGCCCTTCTTCCGCGGCATGCTGGTGGAAAGCGGCTATCCGATCGCGCTGGTGCCGTTCGACCGACCGGAGCGCGCGGGCGGCGAGACCAAGAACGGCGTCGCGAGCCTGATGGGCTTCGCGCTGTCCGGTCTGGCCGGATCGGCCAAGACCCTGCTGCGCGCGCCCATCCTGCTGTCGGTATGCGCGGGTGGCGTGACGCTGCTGCTCGCGGCGCTCGGCTTTGTCGCGCTGGTGGCGGGCGGACCCGCGGGCGCGCTGTTCGGCTGGGCGGGCGGGATCGGCATGTTCGCCACCCTGCTGCTCTTCCTGGGCCTGATCGGGGACCAGTTGCGGCTGATCGCCGAGCGGACGCGCAACGTGCCGCTGGTGATCGAGGAAGCGCGGCTGAACTTCCCGGACGCACCATGACCGCGCGGCCGCGCCCGCCGGTCGTCGAATGGGCGCTGATGCTCGCCGTGGTGGCGAGCTTTGCGCACATGCTGTGGTGGTTCTCCACCCACGGCTATCTGCCCCAGCCGTTCGTGTTCGACACCAACGACACCTTCATGGACTGGTTCAACACCGCCTATTGGGCGAACCGGCCCGGCGCGTATGACGTGTGGCGCAGCATCTATCCGCCACTGTCATTCGTGTTTCTCGACTGGACGAGCCTGCCCGGCTGCTACGTCGGCTCGCCGTTCCAGGCGCGCGACTGCGACTGGCTGGCGCGCGTGACGATCCTGGCGGCCTATGTGGCGGACGTGGCGGTGTTGTGGATTGCGTTTCGCCGCACCGATCCGCGCACGGCAATCCCCCGCACGATGGCGATGGCGCTGGGCTTGCCGCTGCTGTTCACGCTGGAGCGCGGCAACCTCATCCTGGTCGCGCTGCCCGCGTTCGTGGTCGCGCATGGACCCGTCATCCGGTCCGGCCCCTGGCGGGCGATCGGCACCGCGGTCACGATCAACTTCAAGCCATATCTGGTGCTGCCTGCCTTCGCCCACGCGGTGCGGCGCGAGTGGCGGCCGCTGGAGCTCGCCGGCATCGCCACCATCCTCCTCTATCTCGTCACGCTGGCGCTAGTCGGATCGGGCTCGCCGATGGAGCTCGCGTCCAACACGGTGAACTGGGTCAGCTTCGTCGCCGGGCAGATTTGGAACGAGGTCAATTATTCCACCAGCTATGCGCCGCTGCTGCTGATGCGCGAGAGCCAACTGCCGCTGCTCGAATTCGTCCCTTCCCGCACGATCGAAGCGATCGAGACGGCCGTACCGCTCGCGATCCGCTCGACCCAGCTGCTGGCGCTGGCGACCCTCGCCGCCGCCTGGCTTCAGCCGCGCGCGCTCACCCACGCGCGCGTCGCCGCGACCCTGCTGGGCGCCTATCTCGTGACCCAATCACCCGGTGGCTACACCCAGGTTTTCCTGCTGTTCCTGCTGCTGCTGGAGCCGTGGCGCGGCGGCGCGGTGCCGGCGCTGGTCTCCGCATATCTCCTGTGCCTGGTGGGCGACCTCCCGCTCGCAACCGTGCTGCGCCTCGACACGCAGAGCTGGCTCAGCGGTCGGCCGGTGCTGCCGGAGTTCGGCCTGACGCTTGGACATTTCGTACGACCTGGCCTCGTCATCCTGATCGTCTGGTCGCTGTCGCTCGACGCGCTGGTGCGGGTGGCGCTTGCCCATCGCGAACATCGTCCCACCCTGGGCTTGGCCACCGCATGATCCCCGAGCACGATCTGCGCGCGATCGACGTCGCCCTCGCCCCCTTCTGGCCGCGCCTCGACGGCGCGCGCATCTTCATGACCGGCGGCACGGGCTTCATTGGCCGATGGATGCTGGAGGCGCTGGCCCGCGCGCCCATCGACGTCGAGGTGACGCTGCTCACCCGCGATCCCGCCGCCTTCGCCAGCCGCGCACCGCATCTTGCGGCCCGGTTCGATACGGTCGCGGGCGACGTGCTGCGCTTCGAGCCGCCGGCGGGCGCCTTCACCGACGTGATCCACGGTGCCACGGACGCCAGCGCCGCGCTGACCGCGAACGACCCGCAGCGGATGTTCGACACCATCGTGGACGGCACGCGCGCCGCGCTCGCCTTCGCCCGCGCGCAGGACGCCCGCTTCCTGCTGATGAGTTCCGGTGCCGTCTATGGCACCCAGCCCTGGGACCGGCTCTACGTCGACGAGCAGTGGATGGGCGGCCCCGACCCGCGCGACCCAAGGTCCTCCTATGCGGAGGGCAAGCGCGCGGCGGAGACGCTGACCGCGATCCACCACCATCAGTTCGGGCTTCACACCGTCACCGCGCGCATCTTCGCGCTGCTGGGGCCGGGGCTGTCGCTCGACACGCATTTCGCCGCCGGAAACTTCATCCGCGATGCGATCGCGGGAAAGCCCGTCCGCGTCACCGGCTCCGGCCAGGCGGTGCGCTCCTATCTCTATGCCGCCGACCTAGCGGTCTGGATGTGGATGCTGCACCTCACGGCCGCACCGGGTGCGACCTACAACGTCGGATCGGAGGAGGCGGTGTCGATCGCCGATCTGGCCCGGCGCACCGCGGACGTGCTGGGCGCTCCCGGCGTCGAGATCCTGGAACAGCCCGATCCCGGCTGGAATCCCGGCCGCTACGTACCCTCGACCCAGGCGATTCGCCGCGACCTTGGCGTCGCCCCGACCATCGACCTCAACGAAGCGATCCGGCGCACCGCGGTCGCCAATGGATGGACCCAATGCCCGAAATGAAGCTCTCCGACTGGCTCGCCCAATGGCTCGCCGACCATGGCATCGAACAGGTGTTCATGCTGACCGGCGGCGGGGCCATGCACCTCAATCATTCGATGGGCACCCATCCCCGGCTGAAGACGATCTTCACCCATCATGAGCAGGCGCTGGCGATGGCGGCGGAGGCCTATGCCCGCTTCACCAACCGCCCGGCCGTGGTGAACGTCACCTCCGGCCCCGGCGGCACCAACGCGATCACCGGCGTCTATGGCGCCTTTGTCGATTCGATCCCGATGCTGGTGATCTCCGGTCAGGTGAAGCACGAGACGACGGTGCGGGCTACCGGGCTCAAGCTGCGCCAGTTGGGCGACCAGGAACTCGACATCGAGGAACTGGTCCGCCCGATCACCAAATATGCGACCATGGTCACCGAGCCGGCCAGCATCCGCTACCACGCCGAAAAGGCGCTCTATCTCGCCACGAGCGGGCGCCCCGGCCCGGTGTGGCTCGACATCCCGCTCGATGTGCAGGCCGCGAAGATCGACCCGGAGATGCTGGCCGGCTTCGATCCTGCCGAACTCGACGAGCCGTGGCGGGAGACGGATCTCTCCGGCACCGCGCGCACGATCCTCGAGCGCGTGGCCGCCGCCGAACGGCCGGTCGTGCTGGCCGGTGCCGGCGTGCGGCTGAGCGGCGCGCACCGAGAGTTCCTGGCCCTTATCGAGCGGCTGGGCGTGCCGGTCATGACCGGCTGGAACGCGCACGACACGCTGTGGAACGACCACCCGCTCTATGCCGGCCGGCCGGGTACCGTAGGCGACCGCGGCGGCAATCTGGTGACGCAGAGCGCGGACCTGCTGCTGGTGCTCGGAAGCCGGCTCAACCTCCGGCAGGTGAGCTACAACTGGAACAGCTTCGCGCGCGCCGCCTACAAGATCTGGGTCGATATCGACCCGCTGGAGCTGCAGAAGCCGACAGTGAAGCCGGACCTGCCGGTGGTCGCGGACTTGGCCGACCTGCTCCCGGCATTGCTCGAGGCGCCTTATGCGGGGGCGACCGCAAAGCACCGCGAATGGCTGGCCTGGGCGAAGCAGCGCGTCGCCGCCTTCCCAGTCGTGCTTCCGGAATATCGCGACCACGGCCCGATGAACCATCCCTATGTCGCGATGGAGGCGCTGTTTGAGACGCTGGATACCGATGACGTGGTGGTGACCGGCAACGGCTCCGCCTGCGTGGTCAGCTTCCAGGCGGGGCGCCTGCAACAGGGCCAGCGGCTGTGGACCAACTCCGGCTGCGCGACGATGGGCTATGACCTGCCCGCCGCGATCGGCGTGTGCGCAGCGACCGGCGGCACCCGCCGCGTCATCTGCATCGCAGGCGACGGCAGCATCATGATGAACCTTCAGGAGATGCAGACGATCGCCGGCTACGACCTGCCGGTGAAGGTCTTCCTCCTCAACAACTCGGGCTATGTCTCGATCTTCCAGACGCACCGCAACTTCTTCAACGGCGTCGAGGTGGGCGGCGGCCCCAAGAGCAACGTGACCTTCCCCAGCTTCGAGAAGGTCGCCCATGCGTTCGGCTTCGCCTATGCGCGCGCCGAGGAACACAACGACCTGCCCGGCGCGATCCAGGCAACGCTCGATGCGCCCGGGCCGGCACTGTGCGAGATCATGATCGACGAGCATGTCGCCTTCGCGCCCAAGCTCGGCGCCAAGGTCCACGCCGACGGCCGCATCACCTCACCCCCGCTCGAAGACCTGTCGCCGTTCCTTCCGCGAGAGGTGCTGGCCGCGAACATGGCGATCCCGCTGGTCGAGGAGCAGTGAGCATCGCCGCCGTCACCCAGCGGCGGCCGCTCCGCTTCCTGATGGCGGGTGCGGCCAACACGGCGTTCGGGCTCGCCATCTATCCGGCGCTGTTGTGGAGCGTGCCCGCGTTCCGCACCCATTACCTCGTGGCGCTGGGCATCGCCCAGGCGGTGAGCCTGTGTTTCGCGTTCACGACCTACAAGCTGGGCGTGTTCCGCACCCGCGGCAACATCCTGCGCGAGTTCGCGACCTTCGCGAGCTTCTACCTGTTCAACTATGCCGCCAACTGGGTGGCGCTGCCCCTGTTGGTCGAGCTTGCGCAGGTGCCGCCGGTGATCGCCCAGCTGGGCTTTACGGTGGCGCTCATCGCGGGCAGCTGGTTTTGGCACAGCCGGGTCACGTTTCGCACGAGCGCGGAACAGGCCTGATCCCGGCGATGAACGCTCCCTGCGACAAACAGGGGATCCGCCAGCCCGCGGATCCCCTTCCGCGGTCAGGCAGCCGCGCGCACTCGGACCCTGCCCGAAAGCGCCTCATAGTGCGCGATCTGCCCCAGGGTGACCTCGCGTGCATCCGCACCGGCGCCCACCGCCTTGTGCCAGTCGACGATCCAGTCGATCGCATCGCCCAGCGTCAGCGCCGGGCGCCAGCCAAGCGCGGTCCGCGCGCGCGAGCTGTCGAGGCGCAGCAGCCCCGCCTCGTGCGGGCGAGGGCCGGTATCGAAGCTTGGCGCTGCGGCACCGTCGCGCCAGACCGCACGCATGCGATCGACGATCCAGCGCACCGGCTGGGCGTCCTCATCGCCCGGGCCGAAGTTCCAGGCATCGCCAAAGCGCCGTTCACCGTCCAGCAGCCGCTCTGCGATCATGAGGTAGCCGCCCAGCGCCTCCAGCACATGCTGCCAGGGCCGCACCGCATCGGGCGCGCGGATCAGCGGAGCGACGCCGGCCTCGAACGCACGAACCAGGTCCGGCACCAGCCGGTCCTGTGCCCAGTCGCCACCGCCGATGACGTTGCCAGCCCGCACGGTTGCGAGCAGCGGGCCGCCCTGGGTGAAGAACGAGTTGCGCCATGCCGCCGCCACCAGCTCGGCGCATCCCTTGGAGCTGCTGTAGGGATCGTGCCCGCCCATCGGGTCGCTCTCGCGATAGGGCCAGTCCCACTCACGGTTCTGGTAGCATTTGTCGCTGGTGACGCAGACGATGCCGCGGACGCCACCGACCTGACGCGCCGCCTCCAGCACATGGACCGTGCCCATGACGTTGGTTGCATAGGTTTCCACCGGCTCCTGGTAGGACAGGCGCACCAGCGGCTGGGCTGCGAGGTGGAAGATCATCTCGGGCCGCGCCTGGGCCACCGCCGCGCGGACGGTCTCCAGGTCGCGGATGTCGCCCTCGATGTGCCGGACGCCGCGCGCGAGGTGCGTGGCCTCGAACAGGCTCGGGCTGGTGGGAGCCGGCAGCGCCAGTCCGGTCACCTCTGTCCCCATCGCAGACAGCCACAGCGACAGCCAGCTGCCCTTGAAGCCGGTATGGCCGGTGACGAGCACGCGCCGGCCGGCCCAGTTGCGGTTTACCAGCGCTTCCACGGCGCGCTCCCATTCTGCCAAAGCGTTTCCAGGTGATTCTTGTCGCGAAGCGTATCCATCGGGTGCCAGAACCCATCATGCCGGTAGCCCCGAAGCTCGCCCTGCGCAGCCAGTTGCTCCAGCGGCCCGGATTCCCAGACGCTGTCTGGTCCGTCGACCAGATCGAGGACGCTGGGGTGCGCGACAAAGAAGCCGCCGTTGATCTGCCCGCCGTCCCCGGCCGGCTTCTCGCGGAAGGCGGTGACGCGCTCGCCGTCGAACTCCAGCGATCCGAAGCGGCCCGGCGGTGTGACCGAGGTGATCGTCGCGCGGGCACCATGCGCCTTGTGGAACTGCACCAGGTCGGCGATGTCGATATCGGCGACGCCGTCGCCATAGGTGAAGCAGAAGGGCTCGTCCGGATCGAGATAGGGCCGGATCGCTGCCAGCCGACCGCCGGTCATCGCCGTCTCCCCGGTCTCGACCAGGGTGATGCGCCACGGCTCGCTGCGCGCGCGATGCACTTCCATGCCGTTGCTGCCAGCCCTGAGGTCGATCGTGACATCGGCGGTGTGCAGGAAGTAGTTCGCGAAATACTCCTTGATCTGATAGCCCTTGTAGCCAAGGCAGATCACGAAGTCGTTGAAACCGGCCGAAGCGTAGATCTTCATGATGTGCCACAGGATCGGCATCCCGCCGATCTCCACCATCGGCTTGGGGCGGACGGCGGTCTCTTCGCCCAGGCGGCTGCCGAGGCCGCCTGCCAGTATCACGGTTCGCATGGATTCTCCCGCACATGACGTTCGCGAAGAGGACGGAACCGCGCGCCATGGCCCGTAAATCCGAAACGCTGTTGCTGGTCGCGATCCTGTTGCTCGCGGCCGCGTTGCGGCTGTGGCACCTCGATTTCGGGCTGCCCGCGCTCAACGATCCCGACGAGCCGGTCTTCATCATGACCACGCTCGACATGCTGCGGGAAGCACGCCTCAACCCCGGCTGGTTCGGTCATCCGGCGACGCTGCTCTTCTACCTGTTGGCGCTGGTCATCGTCGCCGTGGCCGGGCTGGGCGAACTGCTCGGCCGCTGGAGCGGCAGCGACGCCTTCGTGGCCGCGGTGTTCGCCGATCCGGGCATCCTCGTCCTGCCAATGCGCGGACTGAGCGTGGCGTTCGGCGTCGTCAGCGTGTGGCTGACCTGGCGGCTCGGCCGACGAGTGGCAGGCCCCCGCACCCGGCTGGCCGCGGCGCTGCTGCTGGCGTGCAACACCGTGCATGTCGAATTGTCGCAGCTGATCCGCACCGACATGCTGACAACCCTGCTGATGTGCTGGAGCATGCTCCACGCCCTTTCGGCAACAGAGGATTCGAGACGCCGCCACCCCGTCTGGGCAGGAGTCGCCGCGGGCCTCGCCTGTGCTGCCAAATGGCCGGCGGTTCTGGTTCTGGTGGCGCCGCTCGCGGCGGGCCTGTGGCGCGCGCGTTGTGACACCCGTGCACTCCGCTTGCTGCCGGTCGCACCCGTGGTCGCATTGGGAACGCTGCTGCTGGTCTCGCCCTATCTGCTGCTCGACTATCCTACCGTGCTGCGCGACCTCACCGCAGAAGCACGGCCGGTGCACCTTGGCGCCACCGGGTACGGGTTTCTCGGGAATCTCGGCTGGTACATCCGCCATCCCCTGGCGCACAGTTTCGGCTGGCCGGGGCTGGCGCTCATCGCCGCCGGTGCATTCGGCATTCGCCGGCGTCCAGCGGCAGCGATCGTGCTGCTTCCTACCGCCGCCGCGATCCTGATCGCGCTGGCGGTGCAAGCGCTCGTCTGGGAGCGCTGGATCGTACCGGTGCTGCCGATCGCCGCCATTCTCGCGGCGATCGGCCTCACCAGGGTGGCCGACTTCTTCCCCAGTGCGTGGCGCACCTGGTGTGGCGGCATCCTCCTGCTTGCACTGGCGACCTGGATGGCGAGCGTCACGATCGAACGGCTCGCCCGCCATGCGGAGGATCCGCGCCAGGCCGCCACCGCCTGGGTTCGCGCGCATGTGCCGCCCGGCCGCACCGTCCTGGTCGAGCACGCCGCCTTCGACTTGCTCCCGTATCGCGGCCGCCTGCTCTTCCCGCTCGGGAGCGCCGGCTGCGTCGATGTGCGGACGGCGCTGAACAAGCGGCCGAGCTACCGCCGCGTGAACGGTCTCCGGCAGGGCAGCGCGATTGTCGATCTCGGCCACGTCGATGTGGCGCTGCTTGCGACCTGCGACGCCGACGTCGTCATCCTGTCGAACTACGCCCGTTATGCGCAGGAACCGGGCCGCTTTGCTCGCCCGCTGGCCGTCTACCACCGGTTGCTGCGCCATCATCGCTGCGTCGCCACCTTCGCCAGCGGCCCGCGTCAGTCGGACAGGGGTGCCCAGGTGTGCATCCGAAGCGTGCCGCCACCACGGCCCGCCGTAGCCCGCGTCACTCCGGCTGACCCGACGCCGGCAATTCCGCGATAGGGGAACGGCATGAACCGCTTTTCCGCTCCGCCCGCCGTGCTGCTCTGCATGCTCGCGGTGCTTGCCGACAGTCCGGTCGCCGCACAGCAGCCGAACGGGCCCAGCTTGAGCGTCTTCGACGCGGTGCAGAAGCTGAAGCCCGGCGGCTATCTGTGGGCGCCGCAGGTCGCACCCGACGGGCCGATGATGATCGTGGTGAGCCTTCGCCTGCAGCGCGCCTATGTCTATCGCAACGGCGTGATGATCGGCGTTTCCACCATCTCTTCAGGCGCCAAGGGACACGAGACGCCGACCGGTGTCTTCACCGTCCTTCAGAAGGACATCGACCATAAGTCGAACCTCTACAACGGCGCGCCCATGCCGTTCATGCAGCGCCTGACCTGGGACGGGATCGCCATGCATGCCGGCAACCTGCCCGGCTACCCGGCCTCGCACGGCTGCATCCGGCTGCCGCTCGCCTTTGCGCGGCTGCTCTACGGCGCCACCAGCAAGGGCATGACGGTGGTGATCACTCAGGATGCGCCGGTACCCCGCGTGGCTCCGACCCCGCAGCTGCTGAAGGCGGGCAAGACCGCCCGCTCCCAGACCGGCGATGCCGGCTTCTGGCAGCCGGAGCGGGCAGTCTCCGGCCCCGTTTCGATCATCGTCAGCGCGGCAGACCGGCGGGTGGTGGTGCTGCGCAACGGCGTGGAGATCGGGGCAGCCCCCGTCACCCTGCGCGGCGCCATTCCGCGCCCTGCGGCCTATGTCGCCAGCAGCGTCGATGCCGCCGGGGCGCAGTGGACCAAGGTCGCGCTTCCCTGGGACGGCAAGGCCGCGACATCCCCCGTTGCGGAGGACAAGGACCGCATCAGCGTCGATCCGCGCTTTCGGGATCGCCTGTTGCCGCTGCTGGTCGCGGGCACAACCGTCGTGGTGACGCCCGACAGCCTCAGCAGCGGCAGCACCGGGGCACCGATCACGCTTCTGACGGACACCGGCGAGCCCTGACCGCCGGCAATGGCCGAGTTCCCGATCCAGGGGACGAGCAGGGCTCCGGCAGCCCCCTCCGCTCAATTGGCGTCGGCGAGCGCGGACGAGTGCCCGCCGACGCGGAACACCGCGTCCATGGCCGTCGCAGGCATCGGCCGGCTGAGCAGGTAGCCCTGAAGCGAATTGCAGCCGATCTCGGACAGGAAGAAGCGCTGCTCGGCAGTCTCCACGCCTTCCGCCGTCACCTTCAGGCCGCTCGCCTTGGCCAGATCGATGATCGCCTGGATGATCGGACTGCCGTCCTCCGTGCTGCCGATGCCGCTCACGAACGACCGGTCGATCTTGATGCGATCGACGTCGAAGTTGCGCAGATGGGTGAAGGAGGAATAGCCGGTCCCGAAATCGTCTAGTGCGACCTTCACCCCGCGTGCGCGCAGCGCCGTCAGATTGGGTTGGCAGGTGGCCGCATTCTCGATGAAGCTGGTCTCGGTGATCTCCACTTCCAGCCGGGCGGGGTCCAGGCCCGTTCGCCTCAAGATCTCCATCACCCGCTCGGCGAAGTGCGCGTTGCGCAGCTGAACTGCCGAAACATTCACCGAAATCGTGCCGATCGGCCAGTTCACCGCTGCGCGGCAGGCCTGCTCGAGCACCCATTCCCCGAGTTGCTCGATGAGCCCGGCCTCCTCGGCGATCGGCACGAAGATGGTAGGCGAGATGACGCCCTTTTCCGGATGCCGCCACCGAACGAGCGCCTCCGCGCCGGTGATGACGTCGCTCTGCGCCGAATAGAGCGGCTGGTAGTGGACCTCCAGTCCGCTGCCGGTGTCCAGGGCGGTACGCAGCCCCGTCTCGATCTCCTTGCGTCGTCTCAGGCTGGCGTCCATCCTTTCGGCAAAGAAGGTGTAGCGTCCTTTGCCCGCGCTCTTCGCCTCGTAGAGCGCGATGTCCGCCTTGCGCGCGAGTTCGGTCCGCTCGCCTGCGTCGGCCGGCCCCATGGCGATGCCGATGCTGACGCCGACCCTCGCCTGGGTGCCGGCGATGTCGATGGGGCGGCTGATCTCCTCAACGATCCGCATGCACAGGATCTCGGCCTCGGCCGGGCCTTCGATGTCGCACTGGATGATCGCGAATTCGTCGCCGCCCACCCGCGCGACCAGGTCCGTCGAGCGGACCAGCGCGGCGAGCCGAGTCCCTACACGCCGAATGAGTTCGTCGCCGGCAGGGTGGCCGAGGGTGTCGTTGACGTTCTTGAACCCGTCGAGGTCGAGGTACAGAAGCGCGAGCGAGGTGGATGCGGCACGCGCATGGGCGAGCTGATGCGCGAGGCGATCGTCGAACAGCGCGCGGTTCGCGAGCCCCGTCAGCGAATCGTGGAAGGCGAGATGCTGCGCCTGCGCCTCGCTCGCCTCCAGCCGCAGCGTGCCCTGACGCACATGGCGCAGCAAAATGGTCACGATCGCGAAGATGAGGAGGAGCGATGCGGCCATCACGGGTGCCACGCGCTCCACCAGCAACGACCCCGGCTGGAACGGCCGCCAGACGACGTAGCCGAGCAACTGGTTCGCGGAGGAGCGCAGCGGCACCGCCCCCTCTGCCTGGGCGGCGAGAGGCCGCTGCGCAAAGTCCGCGCCCTGCACCCGGTACCGCTCGGAAAGCTCCCGTGTGAAGCCCGTGTCGAGATACCGCACCGCGATGTGCAGGAACTCGGTCCCGGCCGCTTGGGGAATGGTGCCGGTGTCCGAGGTGATCGGCTTTACGCTGACGATGGCAGGATGACCGCTGACAATCGCGAGGTCGATCGCTCCCGGCGTCAGCGCCGATGGCCCCACATCTTCCGGGGAGGGCTGGCGCAGCTTGCGGCGCAGCTCCGCGACGAGCGGAGCGGCGATGCGCGCGATGTCTTGATGGTAGGCGGAGGCAGAAAGGCGGCGCCCCGCGCGCATCGCATAGAGCGGCTCGTCCTTGGGGTTCAGGACAAAGGCTTCGTCATGCCCGTAATAGGTGCGCATCCATACGCCGAGGTTGGTATCCAGCCACACCGGGTCCTGACGAAAGGCTCGCACGTGCCGGACCGCGTCGTCCCAGACGGTGACGCCCTCCTGGTCGTGCGCGATCCGCGCGATGCTCTGCGCAAGCACGGTCGAGATCACGCCATGTTCGCGCTGGAAGGCGAGCCGGTCGGCCTGACGCGCGGAGAACAGAACCAGCGCGGCGATCAGCACCGCCATCGCCGCGACCGTGGCGAGGGCAGGTGCAACCACTTGGGCGAGGAACCGCCTGCGGCCCGCGCGCCCGGCTGAGTTCTGTGCCGGCTCCATGTTTCAAGGGGTAAGGAGTGGCAGTTAAGGAGGTCTTGCTGCCAAGCCTTGCCACCCCCGACTCCTCAAGAAAAAATCTCCGGTGTCCCAAGGAGTTGCGCTACCCGGCACTTTCTCCCTGTGCGGGTCGTAGCGCCGCAATTCGAAGACCCGCGGCCCATCTTCCGTTAACGTCGAAATCATCAATCTGCTGGATAGCCGCGGGCATGATCCCGATATCTTGCCGTGCGCGCCTCATGTCCTGCGCCGCCCCGGCCCTCCTTCTCTTGGCAACGCCCGCAGCGGCCACTCCCGTGCAGGAGCCTGGCCCTGCGGCCGAACCGCAGGCGGAGGCGCAAGAAGTCATCGTCACCGCGCAGCGCCGTCCGGAGCGTATCCAGAACACGCCCGTCGCGATCACCGCGCTCGACGAACAGGCGATCGTCCAGCGCAAGCTCAGCGACATCAAGGATGTGGTGACCTACACGCCCGGCTTCTCCGGCAACTCCGAAGACAGCTACATCGATACGCTGGCGATTCGCGGCATCGTCTCGAACGACTATGGGATCGGCGGCGATCCCTCGATCGGCATCTTCAAGGACGGCGTGTATCAGGGGCGGACCGGAAGCGCGGTCACCTCCCTGTTCGACATCGAGCGCGCGGAGGCGCTGCGCGGCCCGCAGGGCTTCCTGTTCGGCCGCAACGCGATTTCCGGCGCGATCAACATCGTCACCAACAAGCCCGACACGGAGCGAGTCCGGGGGCACGTCTACCTCGGCTATGGGGAGGTGGATCGCGTGGAAGGGGAGGCTGCGGTCAACCTGCCGCTGAGCGAGCATTGGGCGCTGCGCGTGGCGGGATATCACACCGCCTCGGACGGGTGGGTGGACAATGTGTTCACGCCCGGTCGCGACGATCGGCTGATGGGCGAGAACCGCACTGCGGCGCGCGCCTCGCTGCTCTATACGGCGGGTCCGCTGCGCGTGATCGCCATGGGCGAGTATGAGCGGCGGCGGTTGGATGGCACGCCCTATCGCGCCTCCAACGACGACCGCGAGGTGCTGGATGCGATCGACGACGCACTTGGCATCGATCTCGTGGTCCGCGGTGGTCCTCGCGATGTGGATACGGAGCTGACGGATCCCCGCGACGACGGCGAGATCTACGGAGGCACGCTGCAGGCCGACCTGGATCTGGACTTCGCCACGCTGAGTTCGACCACCGCCTACCGCCGCCACCGCTTCTTCTATTCCGAGGATTATGACGGGACGCCGCTTCGCATCGGCAACTACAGCCAGCGCCAGCGCGGCACCTATGCGAGCCAGGAGGTCCGCCTCGTTTCTCCGGGTACGGGTCGGTTCACCTGGTCGGCCGGGCTGTCCGGCTATCGCGAAACGGTGCGGGCCCGCTTCACCGAGCAGGCGGACGAGACCGCCGTCTGCCTGGCCGGCTACGGCTACTCCAGTTGCGAGGAACTGACCCAGGACCTCTATGGCACGCCCTATGTTGCCGCGCCGGACGGTATCCTGGTCGACGTGAACGAGGCGCGGACGGTGAACACCGGCCTCTCCGCCTATGGCGACGTCAATTATCGCGTCCTCCCCAAGCTGAACGTCGGCCTGGGACTGCGCTACACCTGGGACCACAAGAAGTTCGGGCTGAACATTCTCCCGAGCGACACCACGCTCGGCAACATCTGGACGTTCGCCTATTACACCGACGGCTTCGTGACCGATGGCAGGTCCTGGCAGGGTACGACGCCGCGACTCTACGTGCGCTATGAGATCCAGCCCCGCTTGAACGTCTACGCCAGCGTCACACGAGGCTATAAGTCGGGCGGGTTCGGCTCCTTCACGGTGGCAGCGCCCGGACCGATCGAGGAGTTTGGCCTGGTTCCGGAGGGCACCAAGCCCGACGCCTTTGCGCCCGAGACGATCTGGAGCGAGGAGCTGGGGGTGAAGGGCGATCTTCTCGGCGGCCGACTGCGCTTCGACCTCACCGGCTTCCTCTACAACTATCGCAATTTGCAGAGCGTCTATTTCGACACCGAGACACGCACGCAGCGGGTCCTGAACGTCGGGCGGGTGCAGGGGTATGGCGCCGAGTTCGCGACGACCCTTCGCCCCAGCCGCTTCTTCGATCTGACGGGGACGCTCACCTACACCCACACGCGCAAGCGCGGCGACCGCGATTGCACGCTGAAGGACTGCGGCGGCCTCCCGAACCCCACCTGGGCTTCGAGCGGTGTCGGCACCTTCCATTATCCCCTGGCCTCCGGCGAGGCCTATCTCGCGGGCGAGTGGGTCTATGAAGGGCGCGGGCGCCAAAGCTTCGACTGGCGCGGCATCACCCGCCGCCACGGCTATACCGCGGTGAACCTCCGTCTCGGCTATCGCTCGGACGCCGGGTGGGAAGCCGTGGCCTACGTCGAGAACCTGTTCGACGCGCTCTACTATCACGGCGCGGAAAACGGTGGCGACCTGACCCCTGCCACGGTGTGGGGCGTAGCGCAGCCGCGCAACGTCGGCCTGAACCTGCGGTGGCGCTTCGGCGACTAGCGCTTGCGAGGATGCGCTTCGAACGCCGCCGCCAAGGCATCGCGCATCGGCTTGGGGCGAAACTCGGCGTCGAACGGCAGCGGGCGCTTGGGCAACGCATCGGGTCGCGGACGGAAGTCGTTGAGCCAGCTGTAGCGGTCCGACAGCCCCCAGCACATGACCGTCCGGCACTGCGGATAGGAGAGCATGAGGTCCAGGTACGCGCGCGTATGCGCCGCGACCTCGGCATCGCGCTTGGCGATGTCGCTGGGAAGCGGATTGTCGTGCACGTCCATCTCCGTGATCAGCAGCCGGAAGCCCATGGCCGTGACCTCGTCGAGGAACTTGCGCCACGCCGTCTCGTCGAGCGCGCCGAGGCCTGTCGGCGAGTCCGAATATTTGCTGCCCAGGTGGCTCTGCACCCCGAGCGCGTCCACCGGCACGTCGCGCTTGCGGAAGCCCTCCAGCAGCTTCAGCACCGCGTTTCGATGCACTGCCTCGTCGCCGCGCCAGCCCATATAGTCGTTGTAGACCAACTCGGCCGCGGGTGCCGCCGCCCGCGCGCTGTGGAAGGCGAGATCCAGCGTCTGCTGTGCGCCGCCCATGGCCTTCGACAACGCCGTCTCGCGCAGCATGCCCGTGTCGGAGTCGATCGCCTCGTTGACCACGTCGAAGCTGTCGATGACGCGGGCATAGCGCCCGGCGACCCTGGTCACATGCTCCTGGAGCAGCCGCTCGGCCGCGCGTGCCGGCTGCGCGCCGAAGTCGTGTTCGGTGACCCATTTCGGCGTCCAGCGCTCCGAGTGCCACAGCAGCGTATGCCCGCGCACGCCCAGGCCGTTGCTGGTTGCCCAGCCGATCAGCGCGTCCGCAGGGCCGAAGTCGAACGTCGTCGCATCGGGCCGGGTGATGCTCCACTTGAGCTCGTTCTCCGGCACGATCAGCACACACTCGCGGGCATTGAGCGCGCGATAGGCGGCGTCGGCGAAATTGCCCTTGCCGATCGTGCTGCCGAAGCGGATGCCGCTGGCGGCGGCGATTGCGCCCAGACCGTCACCGCGTGGCGCGGCCTGGAGTGGCAGCGCGAGCGCGCCGGCGGCCCCTGCGGCTCCGGCAAGAAATTGGCGGCGATCGAACATGGATCTTCTCCGGTCACCGGGCCTCAGCCCTGGTCGAGCGATATGCGGCGGTTGGGCTGGATCGTGATCGTGCGGGGCGGCCGCCCGGCGAGGCGGAGCGTGACCCGCTGCGGCTTGGGCTCGATCCCGAGCAGCGCGCGTGGCGTGCCGTCCGTAGCGGTGATCAGCCGGACGGCACCACCCTCGATCCGGCCGAGCAGCTTGCTCGACAGGGTGAGGCTCGCCCCCCTGCCATCATAGGCCATCGCCGCCGTCCGACCGGCGTCCGTCGGCAGCAACAGCTGCGCACCAGCCGCGGCCGGGTGCCCAGGACGCACGTTCCAGTGAAGGGCGTCGGGCTCCTCGACGACGCCCACCAGGCGCCAGCTATAGTCCACCATCACCAATGCGCAGGGCGAATAGCGTGGCTGGTCCTCGCCATGGGTGAAGGCGCCGGTCTCCGGATCGATCTGCTGGCGGAAGCTCGGGTCCGCCTGGATCGCCTCGCACCAGGCGTCCATCATCTCCGTGAACTCGGCCGTGCGGCCATAATGCTCGATCCAGCGCGGTGCGCGCATGGCGGTGAGCGCCTGCGACGCGCCGCCCCAGCTGTTCGCCGGGATCGGGCGCACGAACGTCGGATCGTCCATAGCAATCGACGCCATCGGGTAGCGCGTCCAGAACGCCTGCCGGTTGCCCAGCTGCCGGGCCCACAGGGTGTCGAAGGTCTTCTGGTCGACGACATGCTCCCCGCAGACGCGGCTGAGAATGTCGGAGCGCACGCGCACGAACTGATTCTGCGCATCCAGGTCGTAGAAGGCGGCATCCTCAGCGACATAGAGCGTGTCCAGGATCCGCCGCCGGATGGCTTCCGCCTGCTCGGCCCAGCGTGCGGCCTCGTCGCGCTTGCCAAGCGCCTCGGCCATCGCCGCCAGCGCCCGGCGGCCGCCGTACACCGTCGCGGACAGGTCCGGACACAGCCGCGGCAGGGAGGCGATCGGATGATGGGTGCGCGCGTCCTTGTTCGGGCACTGGTTCGGCATGCCCTTCCAACGCGGCGAATTGTCGTGGCCGGTGTCATAGGTGCAGAAGCCCTCGACCAGTCCGGTGCTGCGCGTATTGCGATGGCGCATCAGCCACCCGTCCCACGCGCCCCAGCCGCGATAGGCCGCTTCCAGCAGTTCGCCGTCGCCGGTCGCCCGCGCCAGGTCCCAGGCGGTGGCGGCGATCGGCACCACCATCTGGATCTGGCCGAAGCCGGTCTCGACGACCTTGTTGTTCGCGGGCAGCTGACCGTCGGCGCGCTGCAGTTCGAAGAAGGTCAGGTGGCTGTTGCGCGCCACATCCGGGCGGAACTTGCGATACAGCAGCGCCTCGTGCGGCCCGCATTCCTGCCAGATGCCTTGGTAGACCGATCCCTCGATCAGCACCGGCTTGCTGACGTAGGGCATGACCTTCACATTGCCGGCGAGCACGTCGAGGGCCGCGTCATAGGCGGCCTGCCAGCGCGTGTTCGTGGTCGAGAAGCGCGGCACGCCTGCGGCCCCGCCCTGCTGGGCACGAGCAAAGGCGGGCATGGCCAGCGTGGCAGCGGCGCTTGCGGCAAGGAATGATCTGCGATCCAAGGGCGACCTCATGGGTTGAGTTCCGGATGGTCGACTCGGAACCAGTCGACGTCGATGTGGCCGCTCGGGCCCCGCTTGTTGAAGGTGAACAGCGCTGGGCGCGATCCCTTCCACCAGGAGAAGCGGGCGAGCGGGATAGCGTCCCCCAGCGGCGTGAAGCCGCCCGTGCCCAGGCGGTAGCTGTAGCGCACGGTCTGGTCGCTACCGACCTCGGCGCGGAGTTCGATCGTGTCCGCGGTCAACCTCGGCCCAGCCTGTTCCTCCCCTTCGCGTGCGAGGACCAGGTGGGTCGCACCCCGCTCGCGCACCGCGCCGATCCAGCTCGGGCGTACCCCGAACAGGGTGAGACCAGCACGCTGGCCATCCGCCATATGGGACAGATCGATCCGCGCGGTGATGCGGCTCTCCGGCCCCTGCAACACCTGGGTCAGCGTGTTGCGCGCCGTCACCAGATGCTGCGCCTCGCCCGCCTCCAGCCGCAGCCAGCCCGGGCGCGCCGACAGGCTCCAGCGCGTGTCGTCGGGATTATGGTTCCAGGCCCATTGCAGGCCCAGCTTCGGCGCGCTGAACTCGTCGGAGTCCTGCAGCCGGTCCTGCGTGGGCGCATGGCCGGTGTTGGGCCAGGGCGGCGCCATGATCGGCTCGCCGGACCCCTTGCCAGGCAAGGGTCGGCCCATGATCGGCCAGTCGTCCACCCAGCGCACCGGCTGGAGATGGACGATGCGGCCGAACGCACCGGTGCTGTTGAAGTGGGCGAACCATCCCTCGCCCGATGGCGTCTCGATCCATCCGCCCTGATGCGGCCCCTCCAACCGGGTCGAGCCCTGCTCCAGCACCACCCGCCATTGATAGGGTCCGCGAATATTGCGGGCGCGCAGCGCAACCTGCTGTCCCTTCTCCACCCCGCCGATGGGCGCGAAGATATAGTACCAGCCATTGCGCTTGTAGAACTTCGGCCCCTCCAGGATCGGCAGGTTCGCCTTGTCCTCGACGATCACCTCGCCCTTGTCGAGCACGCGAGTCCCGTCCGCGCTCATACGATGGAGGATCAGCGGGCCGGCGCCGTGGCGGGAATGGACCAGCCACGCGGTGCCGTCTTCGTCCCAGAAGGGGCACGGGTCCTCCAGCATCCGCTCGTCGATGACCTTGACCGGCTCGCTCCACGGACCGGCCGGGTCGTCGGCGGTCGCCATGAACACGCCTTCGTCGATCGTTGCCCAATAGACGTAGAACCGGCCGTCGTGATGCCGGATCGACGGCGCCCACACCCCGCCTGCGTAGCGCGTGCCCCCCACCGGCTTTGAGATCTTGTCGGTGAGGCTGTGCGGTCCCGGCATGTCGTATTCGGGCGCGAACGGCAGGCGCGGCAACACGCTGCCGATGATCGTCCAGTGCACCAGGTCATAGGACCGCAGGATCGGGATGCCGGGCGAGAAGTGGAAGCTCGACGACACCATATAATAGGCGGTGCCCACCCGGATGACGTCCGGATCGGAATAGTCGGCGAACAGGATCGGGTTGCGGAACGTGGCGGGTGCGGTGGCCGGCGGCTCCGCAGAGACTGATTTCGCACCGCCGCACAAGGTCAGCGCAAGCAGTGCCAACCCGGTGCGTACAGACCTCCGCCGTCCCAAGCCTTGAACCATCACCCCCTCCTCATCCCAAACAGCGAGAGCGTTACCACGCTTCTTGTTGCTGCATCTGCGTTGTTCGCGTGGCGACTTGGTGCCGCTTTCCAGACGTAGAACATAGCATTGACGTGTTCAACAAGTGGAACTACGTTTCAATATATCTCGCGAGACGTTAGCGCTATCGCTTACGACTTGGCAGCAGACGGGCCTACCGTCGCGCCGCGGGGCGACAGGCCGATCAACGGGTCGGCAGCAGGGAGGATGTTTGATGGGGACTCGGGCTCTAGTTCGCGCGCACCTGCTGGCCGGCTCAGCGGTACTGATGGCCGGAGCGTTGCCCGGCGGCCCGGCGTTCGCTCAGGCGGCGCCCGTCCAGGCCACGGAGCAGGCGCCTACCCCCATCGGCTCCAACGGCACTGCCCAGACCAGCACCGTCGCCGATCCCAACGGCCAGGCGGGCAGCCAGGTCAATGGGGAGGGTGAACCCGGCGCCGACGTCGTCGTCACCGGATCCCGCATTGCCCGCACCGGCTTCGACGCGCCGACCCCCGTCAACGTCGTCGATGCGCAGGAGGTGAAGCTCTCGGGCAACGTCAACATCGAACGCACCCTCCAGCAAATCCCGCAGACGGTCGCCTCGCAACTGGGCGGCGCCACGTCGAACACCGTTCCCGGTGGCTATGCCGACGTCAATCTTCGCGGCTTCGGCTCGACGCGCAACCTGGTGCTGGTGAACGGCCGGCGCTTCGCGATCTTCGGGCCGGAACAGGTCGTCGATCTCAACACCATCCCCTCGACGTTGATCGCCCGGACCGAGATCGTCACCGGCGGTTCGTCCGCGGTCTATGGCTCGGACGCGATCACGGGCGTGGTGAACTTCATCATGCGCACCGATTTCGAGGGCGTGGAGGCGCGCGCGCAGCTCAACCTGGCGGGGCCGACGAGCACGCCCACCTATAATTATGATCTCACGGTTGGTGGCAACTTCGCCGAAGGGCGCGGGAACGCCGTGGTCTCGATGAACTATCTCGACCGCGGCTCCATCACCCGCGGGCAACGGGGTAGCTTCGCCTATCTGTCGCTCGCCGATGGGTGCGTCGTGCCCGGATCGGGGAGCGCGAGCGGCCCGGGCACACCGTTCACGCCTGCCGGAGGACTTGGCTGCGTCGCCGGCGGCGGCGAGCTCGGCTTCGTCGCCAGCGGATCGGGCGACATCCCCAACGGTCGCTTCTCCGGCATTCCGGCCTTCGGTGGCACCAACGCCGCGCTGAACGCCGCCTATGCCGCAGCCGGCCTGAGCGGCCTCGGTGGCCGCGGCTTCACCTTCAACGACGAAGGCTCCTCGGCCCGGCCGGCGCTTACCCCACAGGACGACTTCAACCTCGGTCCGGACAACTACCTCATCCAGCCGCAGAAGCGCTGGATGATCAACAGCTTCGCGCACTATGACTTCACGGACTCGATCACCGGCTACATGGAGCTCCACTATTCGCACAACGAGGTGGATGCCCGGCTCGCGCCGACCAACGTCGGCTCGCCGACGCTGTTCAACATCGACAACCCCTATCTCACGCCCGCGTTGCAGGAGGTCTTCCGGCAGCTCGACCTCGCCGAGACCGGACCCACGACCGTCACCAGCGGCACCGCCACCCGGATCAACAACCCGGGCGATGGCCTTGCGCTTGTCACTGCCGGCCGCCGTTACGTCGAGGTCGGCGCGCGGGCCGCGACCGAGCGGCGCAACGTCTATCGCGGCGCCTGGGGCCTGCGCGGCGATCTCGGGAACGCGTCCGAGAACTTCCTGACCGACCTGAAGTGGGACGCCTACTACACCTACTCGCGCAGCGAGAACACGCTGCAGCTGCGCAATGCCCTGTCGCGCAGCCGGCTCCAGGATTCGCTGCTTTCGGAAGGCGGCGCGGCCCCCTTGTGCAACATCTTCGGCGCGAACGTCAGCGCCGAATGCGCCAGCGCGATCCGCATCAACGCGACCAACACCACCGTCGCCACCCAGCAGGTCGCGCAAGCAAGCCTCACCGGCAATCTCGTCAACCTGCCTGCCGGCGGGGCGGGCTTCTCGGGCGGCTTCGAATGGCGCAAGGTGAGCGCGACCTTCTCGCCCGATTCCTTCCTCGCGTCCGGGGACGTCGCCGGCTTCAATCCGGGCCTCCCCACGCAGGGCTCGGTGTCGGTGAAGGAGGCCTTCGGCGAAGTCCGCATCCCGCTGATCCACGACACGCCGCTGATCGAGCATCTCGCGTTCAACGGCGCGTTCCGCTACTCCGACTACAGCCTGAAAGGCGTCGGCGGGCAGTGGACCTATTCGGCCGGCCTGGACTGGCGCGTATCCCGCGACCTGACCCTGCGCGGCCAGTATCAGCGCGCGATCCGCGCACCCAACGTGGGCGAGCTCTACGGCGGCATCAACCGCGTCGTCGGCGCAGCGACCGATCCCTGCTCGAGCCGCGCGCCGGTGTCGCAGCAGACCGACGCGGTTCGCGCGGTGTGCATCGCGACCGGCGTGCCAGCGGCCGCCGTCTTCTCGCCCGAGGTGCAGCCGAACGCGATCATCCCCGCGGACTTCGGCGGCAACCCCAACCTCGATGCCGAAAAGTCCAACACCTACACGGCAGGCGCCGTGATCACGCCGCGCTTCGCGCCCGGCCTGTACCTCAGCGTCGACTATTTCAACATCGACCTGAAGGGGGCGGTCGCTGCACTCGGCGGCGGGCTGCAGAACACCTTCAACCTCTGCTATCTGACGCTGCAGGACGCAAACAGCGAATATTGTCGCGCACTCAACCGCGATCCCCGCACGGGCGAGATCAACGATCCCTATGTCGCTCGCATCCTGAACGCGAACACGGGCGCGCTCCAGACCGAGGGCATCGACTTCGCCGGCCGCTATCGCTTCGACATCGGCTCGGGCGATACCTCAGTCGAGGTTAGCTCCACCTTCACCTATCTGCTCGACTTCACCTCGACGCCGGTGGCAGCCTTCCCGGACATCAAGAACAAGTGCGTCGGCGCATACGGTCCCACCTGCGGGCAGCCGCTGCCGGAATGGCGCGGCACTACGCGAGCGACGCTCAACATCGGCGATTTCTCGGCGAGCGTCCGCCATCGCTACATCGGCCCGGTCACCACCGACCGCTACATCGTGCCGCTGCGCCAGAATGCGGAGACGGCCCCGCCGATCACCAACTTCGCCTACCCGCGCCTTGCCGCGCAGAACTATGTCGACGTCTCGTTCAGCCTGGGCGTGACCGACAAGGTGGAGTTCTTCGGCGGCGTCAACAACGTGCTCAACAACAAGCCGCCGATCACCACCCAGGGGCCGAGCGCCAACACCTTCTCGGCCACCTACGACGTACTCGGGCCGGAGTTCTTCCTCGGCGCGACCGCGAAGTTCTGATCCGGCAGGGTGGGCCAGCCTACCCCCGACTTGCGGAGAAACAGACAGGATGCTGATCGATCGTCGTGCCGCGCTGCGGGGCGGAGCCGTCGCCGCCGGTGGCTTGCTTCTGTCCCCCGCCTGGGCCGCCGGGCAGGTGGCGGGGGACGGCTGGGTGAGCGTGCGCCGTTTCGGGGCGAAGGGCGACGGCCGCGCGCTGGACACCTCCGCGATCAACCGCGCGATCGACCACGCGGCGGCGCGGGGCGGCGGCACCGTCGTGTTCCCCGCAGGCACCTATGCCGCCCACACCATCCGGCTGAAGAGCCGGGTGTCGCTCTACCTAGACCAGGGCGCGACGATCCTCGCCGCCGCCCCCACCCCCACCGCCGGCTATGACGTCGCCGAGCCGCAGGACCCGCGCGCCGTCGGCTTCCAGGATTTCGGCCACAGCCACTGGCGCAACAGCCTGATCTGGGGCGAGGGGCTGCACGACATCGCGATCCTCGGCCCCGGCCTCATCTGGGGCAAGGGGCTGGGCCGCGGCGACGGCAAGGACAATTGGCTGAAGGACCCCTCGGGACCCGGCACCGGCAACAAGGCGATCGCGCTGAAGAACTGCCGCAACGTCCTGCTGCGCGACTTCAAGGTGCTCGAAGGCGGCTGGTTCGCGCTGCTCGCGACCGGCGTCGACAACCTGACGATCGACAATGTCGTCGTCGACACCAACCGCGACGGCTTCGACATCGACTGCTGCCGCAACGTGCGCGTCACCAACTGCACGATGAACTCGCCCTGGGACGACGGCATCTGCCCCAAGTCGAGCTATGCGCTGGGCGAGCCGCGCATCACCGAGAACCTGACGATCGCCAACTGCTTCGTCACGGGCAACTATCAGGTAGGGTCCGTCATCGACGGCAGCTTCCGCAAGATGCCGGCCGACTTCGCCCCCCAGATTCACGGCCGCATCAAGTTCGGGACCGAGACCAACGGCGGCTTCCGCAACGTCGCGATCAGCAACTGCGTGTTCGAGGACAGCCGCGGTCTCGCGATCGAGACGGTCGATGGCGGCGTGATCGAGGATTTCGCGATCAGCAACATCACGATGCGCGGGATCGTCGACGCGCCCCTGTTCCTGCGCCTGGGCAAGCGGATGCGCGGCCCCGCCGGACGGCCGATCGGCACGCTCAAGCGGATCATGATCCAGAACGTGACCAGCAGCAACGCGACGCCCCTGCCCTCGGTCTTCGCCGGGCTCGCCGGCCATCCGATCGAGGACGTGTCCCTCTCCGACATCTACCTCCACCACATCGGCGGCGCGCCGGCAGCGATGGCGCAGGTGCGCCCGCCCGAAAACGAGCTCGGCTATCCCGAGGCGACCATGTTCGGAGACCTTCCCGCCACCGGCCTGTTCGCGCGCCACCTGCGCAACCTGGAAATGCACCATGTCGAGATCGCGACCGCGGCGCCCGACCCGCGGCCGGCGATCTGGCTGGAGGACGTGGCCGATGCGGACATCACCAACCTGCGCGCGCCGCGGGGCGAAACCTTCGCGCTCACCGACGTCACCGAATTCCGCAGCACCGGCGCCCGTTGGCTGAAGGACCGGCAGGTCGACGGCCGCATCACGGACCGCTTTTAGCGCGCCGCCGCCCGATGCGGGCGGCGGCGGCAGGGATCAGAAGCGGGCGCCGAGTTCCACGCCATAGAAGCGTGGCTCGCCTGCGATGTAGGTGGGGATGCCGAAGCCGCCGCCGGTGTTGCCCGCGTCGATCAGATACTGCTCGTCCGTCAGGTTCCGCGCAAAGCCCCCGATGCGATAGCGGCCGTCCGCAGTTTCGATGCCGGCCCGCAGGTTGACCAGCGCATAGCCGTCCTGGCTGATGGCCTCGTTGTTCGGCACCTCGAAATACACCTTGGATCGGTAGGTGACGGTCGGGGTCGCATAGAGCGTCCAGTTGCCGACCGGCACGCGCAGCGATGCACCGCCCGAGGCCGTCGTGTCGGGCTGCAGGCGGAAGCGGTTGCCGGCATAGACGCCGTTCGCCGCATCATCGGCGATGCCGCCGTCGAGGTAGGAGAAGCTGCCGAACAGGGTCAGCACGGGCGAGATCGCCAAGCTGGCTTCCAGCTCGACGCCCAGATTGTCGGCCGATCCAGCGCTTTGCGTGCGGGTGACGCCGTCCTCGCCGGTGACGGAGACCTGGAACCCCTTGTACCGCTGGTAGAAGACGGACGCCGCGCCGGTGAACGGGCCGACCCGCCCCTTGATGCCGCCCTCGTAGTTCCAGACCGTTTCCTCGGGCACCAACTGGAGGTTCGGCACCACGCCGGCGGCGCTGTTGGCGGCGCTCAGCTGCACGACCGGCGAGCGCCGGCCCTTGCTGACGGTGCCGTAGAGGTTGAGGCTGTCGTTCAGCCGGAACAGCGCGTTGAACCGCGGCAGCAGCGCCGCAAAGCTGCGCTGCGCCGTCAGCTTCGCGCCCTGGGTGTTCGCGGTGCCGATCAGGCTGGTGCGAATGCCGAGCGCGGCCAGGATCACGGAGTTGGGCTGGATCGAGCTGTAGCCGGACTTGCGGTCCTCGATCAGCACGCGGGCGCCCGCGGTCAGTTCCAGGCGCGGCGTCGGGATCCAGGTGGCGTCGGCGAACACCGAATAGGTGTCGTTGTTGCCGTAGTTGCTGAACTCGGACGCGTAGGGAAGCTCGCGAAGCGCCCCGCCGGTGACGATCGACGTCACCTGCGTTGCCGGGATGGTGCCGTTCGGCAGAACGCAGCCCGTTCCCGTCGGGATACCGATCGCCTGCAACTGCGCGCGGACCGGCGCATAGGCTGCCGCCACCGAGCAGGCGAGATAGGTCCCTTCCTCCGTCGAGAAGGGTACCCGCTGGTAGCCGTTCTCGAAAAAGGCGTTCCAGCCGAAGGCGGCGCGATACTCGGCACCTTCGAACGAGAAGCGGCCCTCATGGCTCCACTGCTCCCCCTTCGCATCCTCGGCGAACTCGAGGTACCAGGCCGGGCCGCCATCGGCGTCGAACACCTCCAGCGCGTCGAAATGGCGGAAGCCGTTGACGGTCGTGAAGCGGATGCCGTCCGCGAGGTCGACGCTCACCGTCAGATTGGCGTCATAGACGTTGCGGTCGAGCCCGAGCTTGCGCGCGCCGAGCACCTCCTCGCTGTAGGGAGAGCCCGACAGCTCGGCATAGCCATAGTCGCCGGTCTGCCCGCCGGTGGGCGCATGCGCGCGCGACTTGAAGGCGGTGCCGGGATTGCGCTGCCCGTCATAGGTGAGGACCAGGTCCGCGGTCACCGCATCGCTCGGCTGCCAGCGGAGCGATCCGCGGATGCCGCGCTGGTCCTGCCCGTTGAGGTCGTCCTGATCGACCCGGCCCTGGTTCTGGTTCGGCACGTCGGGATCGCCGGCGATGTTGCGGACATAGCCGCGGCGGTATTTGTAGGCAAAGGCGATACGCCCCGCGAGCACCTCGTCCCCCGCGTTCAGGAAGCCGGAGACCTGGGTGCGATCGAAGTTGCCGTAGGAGCCGGCGACCTCTCCGGAGAAGCCCGGCTCGGGCGCGGCCGGCACGATGCTGATCGCGCCGACCGCAGCCGCGGTGCCGAACAGCGTCGCCTGGGGGCCCTTTACCACCTCGATGCGGGCCAGGTCGTACAGGTCCTGATAGGCGCCACGCGAACGGCTGATGTCGACACCGTTGTAGTAGAGCGTGACGCGCGCGCCCTGTTGTGCGGAGCCCGAGTCCGAGGTGATGCCGCGGATCACGAAGCCGGGGTTGTTGGCGCTCTGCTCCTGCACCTGAAGGCCGGGGATGAACGCCGCCACCTCGTCGAGTTCGGACACGCCGATGTCGGCCATGTGCTCGCCCGACAGCGCGGTAACCGTGACCGGCACGTCCTCGATCCGCTGCGCCCGCTTCTGTGCCGTGACGATGACGTCGCCTGCTTCGAACGCCGACCCGTCCCCCTCCGGCTGCGCACTTGCCTGCGCCAGCGCCCCCGAAGAAACCCCCGCGCCGAGCGTCGCCAGCACGAACCCCAAACCAAACTTCCGCATCTTTCTGTTTCCCCCAAACGGCGACGCGGCCCGACTAGGGAGGACAGGTGACAAAGCGGCGGCAGCCGCATGACGCAGCGGTGACGCGCGCTTCCCCAAAGTGTCACGCCTCCGCAACCGAAGTGTCGCGCGCGCTGCTTAGTGGCCGCGGCAGATTTGGGGAGCATTTTCGATGACGATCAACCGCCGCGGCGCCCTGTCCCTGCTGGGGACGGGCCTCGCCCTGACGTTGCCCGCAGGCGCCGGCGCGGCACCGGCCACGGGCCGCTTCGACCATGGTGTCGCGAGCGGCGATCCCGCCGCAGACGGCGCGATCCTGTGGACGCGAGCCACCCCGCCCGCCGGGTCCAACGCCGACGTTCCGCTACGCTGGCACGTAGCCCCGGCCGCAGACGCAGCGCCGATCGCCTCCGGCGAGGTCGTGGCCCGCGCGGCACGCGATTTCACCGTCAAGGTCGCGGCCAGCGGCCTTTCCGCCGGCACCGAATATTGGTTCTGGTTCACGAGCGGAGACGGCACGCGCTCGCCGGTCGGCCGCTTCCGCACGCTCCCGACCGGCGCGACGGCGGAACTGGTGTTCGCGGTGGTCTCCTGCCAGCTCTATCCGGGCGGGCTCTACAACGCCTATGACGCGATCGCGCGCAGCGACCGGCTCGACGCGGTGCTTCACCTGGGCGACTATATCTATGAATATGGCGCGGAAGGATATGGCGCGGAGATGGGCGCCAAGCTCGGTCGCCTCCCCGAGCCGCGGCACGAGATCCTGACGCTCGCCGATTACCGCCTCCGCCACGCGCAGGTGAAGCGCGACCCGGACATGCAGGCAGCCCACGCCCGCGCCGCCTTCATCTGCGTGTGGGACGATCATGAGGTTGCCAACGACAGCTGGATGCACGGCGCCGAGAACCACGACGCCGGCACCGAGGGCGACTGGGAAAAGCGCAAGGCGGCAGCAATGCAGGCCTATTTCGAATGGATGCCGATCCGCGAACCGCGCCCGGGCGAGCCGTGGGACGCGATCAACCGCAGCTTCGAATTCGGCGACCTAGCGACCCTGGCGATGGTCGAGACCCGCCTTCTCGCCCGCGCGCGCCAGGTCGCGGCCAAGGGCGCGGCTCCTACCCAAGCCGATTATGCGCCGATGATGGCGGAGCGTGCGCGCGCCGATCGGGAGTTGCTGGGCCCGCGTCAGCAGCGCTGGCTCGAGGGAGTGCTTGCAGCCTCGGTGAAGGCGGGCAAGCCGTGGCAGGTGCTGGGCAACCAGGTGGTGATGGCGCGCGTCGCTGGCCCCAACGTCGAGCGCCAGCTCGGCGCGGAACGCTACGCGGCGATGATGGCGAAGATGCCCGCCGCCTATCGCGAGCGGATGGCCGCGGCGCTCGCCTCCTATCGTGCCGGCCTGCCGTTCAACTTCGACAGCTGGGACGGCTATCCGGCCGCGCGCGAGCGGCTGTACGCCAGCTTCCGCCGGGCAGGGTCGCGGCCGATCGTGCTGTCCGGCGACAGCCACGCCGCCTGGGCCAACGACCTCCACGACCAGAAGGGCACGCTTGCCGCGGTCGAGTTCGGCGCCACCGCGATCAGCAGCCCTTCCTACGGTTCGCTGCTACCGGGCATCGGCCGGCTGATCGCGGACGCGAACGAGGAAGTGCAGTTCTGCGATCAGGACAACAAGGGCTTCCTCCGCCTGACGCTCACGCGGGAGGCGGCGGTCGCGGAGTTCGCGACCGTCTCCACCATCGTCGCCAAGCCCTACACGACCGCGGTGGCCGCCCGTTTCCGGGCGACCTCCCGCGGGCCGCTCCAGCGCTTGGCCTGAGCGGGCCCGGCGGCGGGGACACTCCGCCGCCGGCCGCGATCAGATGCCGGTCGCGTACAGGCTGTGGTGGGTGAGGATGTAGAGCGTCCGCCGGTCCGGGCCGCCCAATAGCAGTTGCAGCGGCCGCTCCGGCACGTCGATCCTCCGCTGCAGGCGCGAGTCCGGGCCGTAGACGAACACCTGCCCGTTCGCGACATAGAGGTTGCCGGCAGCATCCCGGGCCACGCTCTCGCCGCCGCGATCCGCCACGATCTTAAGGTCGGTCATCCGGCCGCTTTCGGCCACCCGGCCGCTGTAGGTCCGGTTCTCCGATGCGTTGGTGACGACCACCCGGCCCTCGGCATCGGCCGCGACCAGCCCATAGGCGTCGAGGGTGTCCGACCAGCGCCACCCGCGATGATCGTCCGGCCCCTGGTTCCACACGCGGAAGGCCGGCAGCACCAGCGATCCGTCCGGGGAGACATATTCCTGCGCCTTCGCCTCCCCCAGCTTGTCGACGAAGAAGTGGGACAGCGGCGGGTAGGCGTAGGTCGCGGGATCGATGCGGTCGGCGAACTCGCCATTCGCCCAGACGTTGACCGGGAGCAGGGTCGAGGCGCCGTTGCGCGCGCGGACCGGCGTCGGTGCGATCACGCGGACATCGGCTGGCTTCTTCGGATTGATGCTGAACACCGTCCCGTCCCGACCGGCCGAGGAGAGCACCAGCAGGTCGCCGGAACGATCCACCGCCAGGTTGACCGCGTCGAGCGGCGCGTCGGCGACGATCGTCAGCCCCTCGGGCTTGGACCAGCCGTGGATGCGCTGAAAGAAGCGGTCGATGAAGAAGAGCTTGCCGTTGGCATCCACAGCCCCGCCCGCGATCGAGTAGAAGCCGTCGGCGAGCTTCTCCACGCCCGGCGACACCGGCACCCCGGACTGGGTTGCGGCGACCGTGGGCGCGGCAGGCAGATCGAGGCGCGCGAACTCTCGCTCGCGGACCTCCTGTTGCCGGGTCATGTCCTTGATCGCGTTCTCGAACGGAAACTTGCTGACGCGGGTGAAGGTGCCGCAGCCCTTCGCGTCGCAGCTCGCAAAGCCGCTCTCGGCGTTCACATGGACGTTGCGGAAGCGGATGTCGCCCGAGTTGTAGAGCTTCACCGCCGCATCCATCGGCTTGATCGACCGCGTCACGCGATAGCCGTGGTAGTTGGCGAACAGGATGTTGCGGGAGTTGTGGAATTCGGTCGAGACCGCGTTGACGCCGTCCTGCACCTCCTGCTCGGTCTGCGGCGCCAGGAACTCCCAGTTCTCGACGTTCTTGAGCACGATCTCGGCACGATAGTGGTGCTCGGCCGACAGCTGGTAGACATGCCCCGGCGTCTTGGTGTCCGAAACGTAGAAGCCGGCCGACGCCAGCGTGTTGGGCGACCACAGCGCGGCAAAGGTGCCGCCGCCGCTATCCGTCACCCAGATGCTGGGATATTGCCCGTCGAAGCGCGCACGCGGATCGCCGAAGCCGATCGGGCTGCCCTTGGTCAGCACGGTGCCGCCGCCGCCCTGGATCTTGACGTCGTTGACCTCCGACGCCTCGCCCGCGCGCCACAGCAGCGCCGTCGCGCGCGGGTTCACGCCACCGGTCCACAGCCCGAGGCCGTGGACGATCGCATTGCCACCCTTGGCGCTCTGGATCAGCGCCTTGGGCCCACCGACGCCCATGAACGCCGGCGTCTCGTCCGGCAGGTAGAGATGGGTGAGGCTCGGATGGAGCGCGATCAGCACGCTGTCCGGGCGCAGTTTGAGCGTGTCGGTGACGCGGTACCGCCCCATCGGCAGATACAGCACGCGGTGGCTATCGATGGCACGCTGCAGCGCCGCCGTATCGTCGGTCGTGTCGTCGCCCTTTACGCCGAGGTCGCGGACGTTGGTCCATTGCGACACGGGCGGCAGCGCGCGGATCTTCGCCGCCGGGCGCGCCGGCGTGCGACCGAGCGGCGCCATCTCGACGTCGGTCGCATAGTCGCCGACCGTGCCGAGCCCGGCGAGCTTGAGCCCGTAGGAGAAGTCCTTGACCTGGTAGCGGGCCCCAGACCCGGCCACCGTCTTCCCGCTGTCGCGGAAGCGGGCGAACGTCGGCGTGTTGACCGCCACCGCATCGGCGAAGCCGACTTGGGTGAAGACGTTGTTCTCTTCGGAGATCAGCACGCCCGCGTTCGAGACATTCTCGAACCGCACCTGCTTGCCGAACAGCGAGTCCGAATAGCCGCGGTCGATCTCAATCCCGACCGGCGTGTCGCGGATGGCGACGTTCACCAGCGTCAGGTCGACCTCATGCTCGCGGATCGCGGCATCGCGCTGGCCCTGGAACTCGGAATCGATCAGCGTGAACTGCCAGGCAGGCGATGTCTTTTCCGACATGATGCCATAGCGGCCGCCGTAGAAGCGGAGGTTCTCGAACTCGTTGCCCGCCTGGTAGACCCCCGCGAGCCCGGAGCCGATGTGGAAGTCGACGTGGCGCAGATAGCCGTGCTGCGCGACGCGGAAACGCACCGCGACCGCGCCCGCATTGCCCGCGCCGATGCGGAAATCCACGTTGGACAGCGCCGAGTAAAAGGTGCTCGACGTGGCATCGAAGATGCTGGGATCGAACGGCACGCTGGTGCGCGGCGGCACCGGCGCCTTGCCGACACGATATTGATCCTCGCCTGTGAAGGCCACCATCGCCGCGACGCCCGAGCCGAAGCCGGCGGTGTTGTCGCCCAGGATGATTTCCGGACGAGTGACGCCGACGCCGAACACCCGCACGGCGGACTTCACGAAGATGGTGCGGCTGATGCGGTATCGGCCGGAGGGAAGGAAGACCACGCCCCCGTGACCGCCTTCCGCTGCGGCATCGATCGCCTGCTGGATCGCCGCACTATCGTCTGCGCGTCCGTCGCCGACGCCCCGGACGGTGATCGCACGCGGGTCGTCGGGAGCCTGGAGGTAGACCGATGATGACTTTGCCAGAACCGGGGCGGGCAGCATCAATGCCGCCGCGCCGAGCAGCCAGGTCGCCTTCATCCATCATCTCCCTCTGTTCTGGTATCGTTATCATTTTCGCACGGACGGAAGCGCCGAATGCAGCCGGGTTCCGGCCCGTGCGTAGCGGTGATCTCAGGAAAGGTGGTGGGCCAGCGCCTGTGCGGCGATCGCCACCTGGGTACGGTTGCGCACGTTCAGCTTGCGCATCAATGCGGTCATGTGCGCCTTCACTGTCGCCTCGGCGATGCCAAGGTCGAAGGCGATCTGCTTGTTGAGTAGCCCTGAGTGGACACCGCGCAGAACCTTGATCTGCGTAGGTGTCAGTTGCGCCAGACCGAACTCGGCCGCGTGGCTCGCGAGCGGTTCGGATCGGCGAGTCTGTTGGGCGGTCCCTCCCATCGACATCCTCCTCCTGGTCGGCTTCTTTGGCCTTGTCCGACCGGACGCGCGGTCCAGGCGGCCTCTTGGTCCAGCGCTCCACTCTTGTGGATTCGGTTGGACAGGTTTTGAGTATGATCCCTCTATTTGGGCCTGATCAAGCCTTTTTCATTGCTGATCCGCAAAAACCTGTCCTACAGCTATAGGCGGAAGGCAAAATGCCGCCAGACCCTTGGGAGGGATGTCGATGGCCGAAGCGCTGGTTTCTCGCGCGTATTTCCACGGGCTCGCAGGATGACCGGCGAAGACCTTCGCCTGATCGGCGCGGCGCTGGGCGGCATTCTGCTGGCGGTGCTGATGATCGTGCGCGGCCGCCTCCACCCCTTCATCGGTCTGCTCTGCGGCGCGTTCACCGTCGGTCTGCTCGCAGGCCTTCCCCTGCCGGAAACTGCCAAGGCGGTGCAGAAGGGCGTCGGCGACATCATCGGCGGCACCGGCCTGGTCGTGGCGCTCGGCCTGTCGCTCGGCGCGATGCTGCATCTGTCGGGCGGCGCCGCCACGCTGGCGAAGGGGGCGCTACAGCTCACGGGCGCCCGCGCCGCACCCTGGGCTACTCTGGGCATCGCGATCGTCATCGGCCTGCCGCTGTTCTTCGAGACGGGCCTGGTGCTGTTGCTGCCGATCGTGGTCGCGGCAGCCGAAACGATGGCGGGCGACGATCCAGCGGAACGGGATGCGGCCAAGCTGCGCCTGATCATGCCGGCGCTCGCAGGCCTGGGCGTCGTCCACGCGCTGGTGCCCCCGCATCCTGGTCCGCTGCTCGCCGTCGAGGCGCTGGGCGCCGACCTCGGCCGCACGATGCTCTACGGCATCGTAATCGCGATCCCGACGGCGATCGTGGCAGGGCCGATGCTGGCAAAGGTCACCGCACGCGGCGTGCGGCTGGAGGCGCCGGTTCTCACCGACCACCGGCTGGACATCGCGACACCCGGGCGCGGGAGCGCACTGCTCATCGTGCTTCTTCCTGTCGTCCTGATCGCCGCGGGCGAGATCGGGCAGATGCTGCCCGGGCTGCGCGGCAACACGGCGCTTGCCGCCGCGAGCAACCCGGTCGTGGCGTTGCTGATCGCCAACCTCCTCGCGCTGCCGCTGCTGTTCGGACGGCGCCTGCGCGAGGCAGCGATCCAGGACGCGGTCTGGTTCGAAACCATGGGTGCTGCCGGTGCGATCCTGCTCGCGATCGGTGCGGGCGGCGCGCTCAAGCAGGTGCTGGTGACGGCCGGCCTGTCGGACCTGCTCGCGCGGGTCGTGCTGATGTACGCCATCTCGCCGCTGCTGCTCGGCTGGCTGATCGCGGTCGGCATCCGCCTGGCCGCCGGTTCGGCGACCGTGGCGACGATCACTGCGGTGGGCATCATGCCGGGTGTGGTCGCCGGTTCCGGCGTCTCCCCCGAACTGGTGGTGCTGGCGGTGGGCGCCGGATCGGTGTTCTTCAGCCATGTGAACGACCCCGGCTTCTGGCTGGTTAAGAGCTATGTCGGCACCAGCACCGCCGACACGTTCCGCACCTGGTCGCTGCTCGAAACGGCCATTTCGGTGGTCGGCCTCCTGCTGGTCCTGGCCCTCAGCTATGTGGTCTGATCGCAGGCAGAGCCGGGCTGCACACCGGGTGGGGGATCGCCCATGAGCGAAGGACGCCTGGCGGATCGCGCCTATACGGAGATCGTCCGGATCATCAACGCCCAGGGGATGGTGAGCGGCGACCGCCTACCCTCCGAGGCGCGGCTGGCCGACCTGTTCGGCATGTCGCGCACCATCGTGCGCGAGGCGCTCGCCCGCCTCGCTTCCGACGGGATCACCGAGGCACGCCGCGGTGCCGGCTCCTATGTGAAGCGGCGACCGTCGGACCGGCTCGGCTCGCACATGCCGATGGATGCTCTGGCGGCGACGCTGGGCACATACGAGGTCCGCTTCGTGTTGGAGGCGGAGGCGGCACGGCTGGCCGCCCAGCGGCGTTCGCACCAGCAACTGGAGACGATCGAGCGGGCGCTGAGCGCGCTGCGCGCCGCGCTCCTCTCGAACGCGCCCGCGCATGACGAGGACTGGCTTCTTCACCGCAGCATCGCGGAGGCCACCGGCAACGCGGCGTTCCCGCCGGTCTTCGATCACCTGCAGGATGCGGTGATGCAGATCCTGCGCGCAGGCGTCGAAATCTCGCGCGCCCGCCCGCCCGAGGTGATCGGCGCGATGATGGACGAGCATGACGCGATCGTGGACGCGATCCGCGCCCGCGACGCCGATGGTGCAGCGCTCGCCATGCGGTGGCATCTGTCGCAAGGGCGCAAGCGACTGATGCCGTGAGCGCCGCTCCTGCCTCAGCGGGACGCGGGCGCCATGTCGAGCCACGCACGAACCTCGGCGCACAGCCTTTCCGGCGCCAGCGCCGCATCCAGCGCCAAGGCGCGCTCGTCCGGCCCGGGACGCTCCAGCGTCGCCAACTGGCTGTCGAGCAGGCTGGGCGGCATGTAATGGCCATCCCGGGTCGCCATGCGCCGCGCGATCTCCTCGCGAGCGGTGTCGAGCAGGACGAAGTACATCGGCACCGCCGACGTCGCGGCCAGCCGCTCGCGATAGGCGCGCTTCAGCGCCGAACAGGCTGCGATGGCGATCCCCTTAGTCGAGCTTGCCTCGCCGATCGCGTGGCCCAGCCGTTCGAGCCAGGGCCAGCGATCTTGATCGGTCAGAGGCTGGCCGGCCCGCATCTTCGCGACGCTCGCGGCCGAGTGAAAGGCATCGCCCTCCAGCACGGGGCAGCCGAGTTCGGCCCCCAGCTTGACCGAGAGCGTGGTCTTGCCCGTACCGCTCACCCCCATCACGACGACCGCGCGCGGTCGATCGATCCCTTGCCGTTGTGCCTGCACGCCAGTGCCCTCAGCTTTGGCCGGCCGGCCGTGTTGCACGGGCGGTATTGGGTCTGGCTGCCTGCTTGACCATTGCGACCTTGGTCGAGGTCGCCACCCTTGGGACCGCCAACTATCCAGGCCGGCACACTCGCGCAGCGATCAAGGAACGCATCGCCATGACAGCCAGCACCGCCCTTCGTCTGTTCCCGGCGCTGCTGCTCGCCGGCACTGCCCTGCCGGCACTGGCGGCGCCCGGCTCGACCTCCGTCTACGCCACCGCACCGAACGACCCGCGCGCAATCACCGTGTCGGCGCAGGGCGATGGCACCACCGACGACAGCGCCGCGATTCAGCAGGCGATCGACGCGGCCGCGGGCCAGGGCGGCGGCGGTCTCGTGTTCCTTCCTCCGGCCGGTACCGGATCACCCGTACGCTGTATGTCTGGCCGGGCGTGCGCCTGTTCGGGGTCGGCAAGAAGCGGCCGGTCTTCGTGCTGGCACCCAACACGCCCGGCTTCCAGAGCGGCGTCGGCAACATGATCTTCTTCACCGGCAACCGCCCCGCACCCGACGGGGCGGGTCCGCGCGTACCCGTGCCGCCACCCACCAGCGTTCCCTTCAATCCCGGCATCGCGGACGCCAATTCCGGCACCTTCTACTCGGCCATGGCGAACGTCGACTTCGAGATCGGCAGCGGCAATCCGGCAGCGACCGCGGTTCGCTTCCACACCGCCCAGCACACTTATCTGAGCCACATCGACTTCCACCTCGGCTCCGCCCTCGCCGGCATCTACCAGGTCGGAAACCTCGGTCAGAACCTGCGCTTCTTCGGGGGCCGCTATGGCATCCTCACCGAGAAACCCTCGCCGGCCTGGCAATACACGCTGCTGGACTCGAGCTTCGAAGGACAGCGTGACGCCGCAATCCGCGAGCACGAGGCAGGCCTCACGCTGGTCAACACCAGCTTCCGCAACGTGCCAGTCGGGATCGAAATCGACCGCGGCTATGGCGACTGGCTGTGGGGCAAGGACGTCCGCTTCGAGAATGTCTCGCAAGCCGGCGTCATCATCAGCAACGAAGGCAATGCGTACACGCAGGTTGGCTTCGACAATGCCGTGGCGACGGGTACGCCCGTCTTCGCGCGCTTTCGCGACAGCGGCCAGACGGTGGCCGGCAAAGGGAGCCGCTACCGCGTGCGCGAGTTCACCTATGGGCTGACCGTGCCGGCGCTGGGCGCGACCGGCAGCTACGCGACGCGCATGGATGCCGCGCCGCTCTCGGGCACCCCGCGTCGCCGCGATCACGCGATCCGCCTGCTGCCACCGGTCGCCGACTGGGTGAACGTGCGGGACCTGGGGGTGCGCGGGGACAATGCGACCGACGACACCGCCGCGATCCAGCGCGCGATCGACAGCCGCCGGGTGCTCTACTTTCCGGCCGGCTTCTATCGCGTCTCCGACACGCTGAAGCTGCGCCCCGACAGCGTGCTGATCGGCCTGCATCCCAGCATGACGCAGATCGTCCTGACCGAGGACAGTGCGCCCTTCCGAGGCGTCGGCAGCCCGCGCGCACTGATCGAGAGCGCGAAAGGCGGGGACGCGATCGTCTCCGGCCTCGGCCTGTTCACGGGCGGCACCAATCCGCGTGCGACGGCGCTGTTATGGCGCGCCGGCGAACGATCGCTGGTAGACGACGTCAAGTTCCAGGGCGGTCACGGCACCTTCCTCGCCGACGGCAGCCGCTTCGATCCCTATAACGCCAACCACACGGCCGACCTCGACCCCAAGAAGCGCTGGGACGGCCAATATGCCAGCCTATGGGTCACCGACGGCGGCGGCGGCACCTTCAACGGGCTGTGGACGCCCAACACCTATGCCCAGGCGGGGCTCTACGTGTCGGACACCAGCACGCCGGGCTACGTCTACCAGATGTCGGCCGAGCATCACCGCCGCGCCGAGATCGTGCTCGACCGCGTCCGCAACTGGCAGTTCCTGGCGCCGCAGACGGAGGAGGAGGCGGGCGAGAGCCGGGACGCGGTGGCGCTGGAGGTCCGCAATTCGCGCGACATCCTCTTTGCCAATCTGCACGCCTATCGAGTCACCCGCTCGCTCCAGCCCGCGCCCGCAGCCGTGACGCTGGAGGGTTCGAGCGGCATCCGCTTCCGCAACGTGCACGTGAATGCCGAGAGCGGCTTTGCCACCTGCGACGGCAACGGGTGCGGGACCTACCTGCGCGCCAGCAAATACCCGTATGAGGACGCGATCGTCGACGTGACTCGCCGCGCCGCGGTGCGCGAACGCGAGTTTGCGGTGCTCGACGTGACGGAGGCGCCGGCACCGGCAGCCAGCCCCTCGCTCGCGCCGGTACGCATGCTGGCGGACGGCTTCTATTCGCTCGGCGGTGGCGCCGTGGACCCGGCGGGCAAGCTCTATTTCGTCGACCGTCAGTTCCAGCGCATCCATGGCTGGTCGGAGAAGGAGGGGCTGTCGATCGTCGCCGACGCGCCGCTCGATCCGGTCAACCTCACGGTCGACCGCTCCGGTAAGCTGATGGTGCTGTCGTCCGCCGGCCCGGCCGCGACGGTGTACAGCATCGATCCCGCGGCTCCCCAGGCGCCGCGGATCATCGCGCCGACTCCCGCCTCCGCCGCCACGGGCGGGCGTATCGCCCTGCCGGCGAGCTTCTGGAACAACGGCGAGTTCCGCGACCAATATGATCCCGCGACCGACCGCTTCACGACGCTGGCAGAGATGTTCGCGCGCGACATGGCACTGCCCAAGCCGCTGGAATATCGCTCGCCCGACGGAAGCATCGCGCTTCCTGCCTACCGCGTCTGGCAGCAGGGTCCGGCCGATCACCGGGGCTGGCGGTTCTCGGACACGCTCGACACCTATGGCTTCGTCCACGGCACGGTGGGTTCCCGCGTCTATGTCGCGAACGGCTCCGAGGATCGTACCTACAGTGGCCTCCTGGGCGCGGGCGGCGCGGTCACCGACCTCAAGCCCTTTGCGCCGCGCGGCGGCGAAAGCGTGGCCGTGGGGCCGGACGGGCGCGTCTACGTCGCGAACGGCGAGATCTTCGTCTACGGCCCCGACGGGCGCGAGCAAGGGCGCATCGACGTGCCGCAGCGTCCGCTCCAACTGCTGTTCGGCGGCCCGGACGGCGCCACGCTGTTCATCCTCGCCCATCATGCGCTGTTCGCGGTGCGGCCCTGACCGGCCCCTTCGACTTTGGTCGTAGATGCTGCGCCTGCCGGCATCGGATAGAATGCACGCACACGGACACGACGCCACGCCGGACCACCGGCACGCGCCGGCACCAAGGAGGGGATGGATGATGGGCAAGGTCCTTCGCGATCGTCGTTGCAAGACACGTGCGTATGATAACGTTACCAGCTTTGCGGTGCTTGCGGCCTTGCTCGCAGGCGCACCTGCCCTGGCGCAGCAGCAGACGCCCCCCAACGAGCCTCAGGACCAGACCGACACCACCGCGACACCCGCCGACCCGGGCATCACCGGCTCGACCGCGGCCCAGCCGGAGGCATCGCCCACCGAGGTCGTCGTGACCGGCACCCGTATCACTACCGGCTTCAACGCGCCGACCCCCACGACCGTGATCGGCGAGGACCAGCTCCAGAAGAACGCGCAGCCCAACATCTTCAACGCGATCGCGCAGCTGCCGTCGCTGCAGGGCTCGACCGGCGCTTCCACGGGCACGTTCAGCACGTCGAGCGGCACCCAGGGCCTCAGCTCCTTCTCGCTGCGCGGCCTCGGCCCCATCCGCACGCTGACCCTGCTCGACGGCCAGCGGGTCGTCGGCGCGAACGTGACGGGGGTTCCCGACATCAGCATGTTCCCGCAGCTGCTGGTCAAGCGTGTGGACGTCGTGACCGGCGGCGCCTCCGCCTCCTACGGCTCGGACGCGGTCGGCGGCGTCGTCAACTTCATCACCGACACCCGGTTCGAGGGCTTCAAGGCGAACGTCCAGGGCGGCATCACCAACTATGGCGATGACGAACAGGTGCTCGTGCAGGGAGCCTATGGCACCGCCCTGCTCGACGACCGCCTGCACCTGATCGTCAGCGGCGAGTTCGACCATGAGGGCGGCGTCGGCGCTGGCAACTTCGGCACGGACCTGGCGGGTGGCCGCAACTGGTACCGGGCGACGACGCTGCTCAACACGGGAATAACCGACAACGGGCTCCCGCAGTTCAACTATCGCGACTATGCGCAACCCTATCAGTACGCGCTCTACGGCCTCATCAACAACGGGCCGCTTCAGGGGATCGCGTTCGACCAGAACGGTACGCCCTACAACTTCAACTATGGATCGGGCGGCACGCCCACGGGCACCGGCCGCGTCACCAATTGCTATCCTGGCAACAGCTTCTGCGTCGGCGGTGACCTCTCCGGTGCACCGGGATCAGGCGCGTCGCTGAAATCCGAACTCGAACGCCTGAACGGCTTCGGCCGCATCGGCTTCGACTTCGCCGAGGACAACGAGGTCTACCTCACCGTCAACGTGGCGCAGGTGAAGACCTCCAACCAGCCCAGCCCCGGCTACAATCGGCCCAACCTGACCGTGCAGTGCGCCAACGCATTCCTGCCGCAGCTGGTACGCGATCGTTGCGCGGCCGCGGGGATCACCCAGTTCAACTTCGGCACCAGCAACGGCAGCTTCCCCGACCCCCTGGTCCGCACCGATCGCCGGCAATACCGCTTCGTCGGCGGCCTGAAGGGCAAGTTCGACATCGGCGGTAGCGACTGGACCTATGATGCCTATTACGAACACGGCATCACCATGTCGGACATCGATGTCGACGACATCGTGCTGCAGAACCGCTATGTCGCCGCGACCAACGCGATCACCCTGAACGGAGCGGTCGTCTGCGCCGATCCTGCGGCACGGGCCGCAGGATGCCAGCCGATCAACATCTTCGGCGGCTTCGCCCCATCCGCCGCAGCGCTTGCCTATATCACGCCCGAGAACGGCCCGTTCCAGCACACCAAGCTGACCCAGGATGTCGCGAGCCTCAACTTCTCCGGCGCGCCCGTTGAGCTGTGGGCTGGTCCTTTGTCGGTGGCGTTCGGTGCAGAGTACCGGCGCGAATATTATCGCGTGCGTGCCGACCCCTATGGCGCCGGCGTCATGGACGTGAGCCGCAACAGCCCCGAATACCCCGCCGACCCGCTGCTCAACGCGGACCAGGGAAGCAACTGGGCGGCCGGCAACTACAAGAACGGCAGCGGCAAGTACGACGTGTATGAGGGCTTCCTGGAGGTCAACCTACCCCTGTTCGACAGCCCCTCGATCGGGCGTGCGAACCTGAACGCCGCCGGCCGCGGCACCCATTACAGCACGTCCGGCACCGTCTGGGCATGGAAGGTCGGCGGCACCTGGGACACGCCGCTGGAGGGCCTGCGGCTCCGCGCCGTCACCTCGCGCGACGTTCGCGCTCCCAACCTATCGGAGCTGTTCGCCGCGCCGACGGTCACCACGGTGCCGAACTTCACCGACCCGTTCCGCAATCGCGCTGTCCAGATCTTCCAGAACACCATCGGCAATCCCGACCTGAAACCGGAGATCGCCCGCAATACCGAAGTCGGCATCGTGCTCTCGCGCCCGTCGTGGCTGCCCGGCTTCAGCCTCTCGCTCGACTATTACAACATCAAGCTCGACGGGGTCGTCTCGACCCTCAGCCCGGACCAGATCGTCCGCTTCTGCTTCGAGGGCAACCAGGCCTTTTGCGGCGGCTTCGAGCTCAACAGCCCCGTTCAAGGCGGCAACTTCGTCAACGTCCAGCCGTTCAATCTCGCCTCCTGGAAGACGAGCGGCTTCGACATCGAGGCGAGCTACCAATGGACCCAGCCGCTCGGCCTGCCCGGCAGCTTCACCGTCCGGGCGCTGGGCACCCACGTGCGGGAATTTCTGGTCAACGCGGGCATCGCGGGCGTCGCGACGGTCGACCAGGCCGGTGCCAACACCGGCGCCACGCCGGACTGGAAATGGCTCGCGGTCCAGACCTACGAAAACGACCGCTTCAGCCTCACCCTCCAGGAGCGCTGGTTCTCGGATGGGGTGTTCGGCAACCAGTATGTGGCCTGCATCTCGGACTGCCCGGTTTCCACCGGAAACAATCCGACCATCGACTACAACCGGATGAAGGGCGCCTTCTACCTGGACATCGGCGGCTCGTACAACGTGACCAAGGAGGTCACGACCTTCTTCAAAGTCGACAATGTGTTCGACCATGATCCGGCACCGTCGCCGCAGACCAACACCGGCCTCGACGTCAATCCCGCGCTCTATGACACGCTCGGTCGCATCTATCGTCTGGGCGTGCGGATGCGCTTCTGACCGCTTCCCCGGGGTTCCCCCGACCCCGCCACTGCAGACGGCAGCCTCAAGCGCTTCGGCCCTTGAAGCTGCCGTTTTTGTCAGTTCGCGAGGTAGCTGATCGTGGTGATGCGATGCAGCACCGCGACCGGGCCTGCGGGCGTCGTGTACGCGCCCTCGTCCTTGAGCGCCGCCGTCAGCAGATACCGCCCCTTCGCGCCGGCCGGCGCCGTCACTTCGCCCTTGGCATCGGTGACCAGCTTCTGCGTCGACTTGTCGGGTGCGATCAGCGTGACTTCGTTCCCGGCAACCGGCTTGCCGTCGCGTACCAGGCGGAAGCGGTCGGCGCCCGCCGTGGCAGGCACGAACTCGAACGGAAGGGCAGCCCGCGTCTCGGTCCGCCCCGCGCGGGCGTAATAGACCACCGACTCCTGCTTGCCCGGCTCGCCCCAGGGCGCGAACACCGTGTCGTCCCACGCGCGCACGTCCCCTGCGGGAAGCGCCGCTTCCAGATAGCCGGTCTTGCGCTCCAACCGGGCATTCGGCGCCTTCAGCAACTTGGGCGCCTTCAGCTTGGCGAACTCCGGATCGCCGCCCGCGGGCATCGCCTCGGCGGGTTCCCCCAGGTAGATGCGCGCGGGACCGTCGCCGTCGCGCTCGATCCAGACTTCATGCGCCTGAGCCGCCGTCGAGAGACCCAGCAGCAGGGCGGCGAACAGCATCTTCTTCATGGCAGAGGGTCCTTTCGAGAAAGCGAGGGCGCTCACGGGTAGGTGAGCCGGATGGTCGCGAACACCGTGCGCGGGCTGCCGTAGTAGTTGCCGCGCCCGGTGGAGGAGATGCGCGAATAATAGCTGCGGTCGAGTAGGTTGTTCGCGTTGATCGAGAAGGAAAGCTGGTCGTTGACCTTGTAGCCGGCACGCAGGTCGAGCACCGCATAGGCTCCCTGGCGCACGACGGTGGAGATCGTCGGCTGTCCGTTCGCGCCGATGATCGACGGCGTGCCGCCGGAAGTCTCGCTGAACCACGTCAGCCCGCCGCCGACGCTGGCGCCCGCCAGCACCCCGTCCTGCGGGGCATAGTTGGTGAAAACCTTGATCATGTGCTTCGGGATGATCGGCGTCAGCGACAGCCCCTCGAACTGCGGCTGGGTGTCCTCCAGATACTCGGTCTTGGTATAGGTATAGCCGCCGTTGATCCGCCAGCCAGGCAGGATTTCGCCGGTCGCCTCCGCCTCGATCCCGCGTGCGCGGACCTTGCCGACCTGCAGCACGATTGTCGGCTCGTCGGCCGGGTTGAACAGTCGGTTGCTCTGCGTGAGCTGATAAACCGCCGCCGAAAGCAGCAGCCGATTGTCCATCAGCGCCAGCTTGGTGCCCAGCTCATATTGGTCGCCGATCAGCGGCTTGACGGGTTCGCGATCCGGACGCGTGCGGCCGGCCGGTGCCGACTGCGGCGTGAAGCTGTCCGCATAGCTGCCGTAGACGTTGAGGTTCGGGGTGACGTCCCACACGATGCCCGCATAGGGCGTGAGCTGCGCATCCACGCCCGTGGAGCGCGGTGCGGCCGGAGTGGGCAGCAGGGTCTCCGTCGTCTGCTCCCACCAGGTGAGGCGGCCGCCGCCGACCAGCGTCAGCCCCTCGACCGGCTGTAGCCGCATCTGGCCGTAGAGGCCGTACTGCTCGACGAGCGTGCTGGTGCCGCCATAGGATTGCAGGACGCAATTGACCGGCGCGGGCGTGATCGGCGTGCTGGTGTTCGGGCAGGTCGCGTTGCTCCCCTGCACCGGATAGTAGGGCAGCGGGCCGTAGGGGTTGAGCGGCGGTTCGGTCGGCGAAACCGGATCGAACACGTTGATGCGCGCATAGTTAGAAAGCCGCGTGAAATAGCTGTCATAATCCGACGCCTGATAGTCGGCGCCCAGGATCAGCGTCTGCTCGCGCCCGAACAGGGGGAAGCTGCCGACGCCGTTCATGTCGAACGACCGCGTCTTGGCGAAATTGTCGCCGCGATAGGCGATGTGGCTGGTGTTGCCGCCGTTGGCAGGCGTCACTGCCTGGTTGCCGATGTAGCTGTAGACGTCGATCCGGTCGACGTCGGTCATCAGCCCGGTCGCGCGCAGCGTCCAGCGGTCGCTCACCCGGTGCGTCAGCTCGGCATAGGCGGTCCAGGTCTCCGAGCGGAAGCGGTTCCAGTCGGCACCCAGATAGGTCGAGCGGTCGACATCGAGCAGGCGGCCCTCGCTGCCGTCGGCACCGCCGGCATAGCCCGGAAGGCCGGACTGGATCGCCGGCTTGAACCGGTCATAGCTCCCCCCGATCGTCAGGGTCGTCCGATCGCCGATCTCGATCGCGGTGATGCCATAGAAGCCAAGCCGGTTGCGGTGCGCAACGTCGAAGAACTGGTCCTGGTCCTGCAGCATGCCGCCCACGCGTACCCCGGCGCGATCGCCGAGCGGGGCGGAAACGTCGAGCTCAAGCCGCAGATTGTCGTAGCTGCCATAGCCGGCCGAGGCCTGAACCTTGAACGCTTCCAGCGGCCGCTTGCGCACCAGGTTGATGCTGCCGGCCGGATTGCCCGATCCGCTGAACAGGCCGGCAGGCCCACGCAGCACTTCCAGCCGGTCATAGGCGAACAGGTCCGGCACCACCCCCGGGAAGCCGAACGACAGCGTCGGCACGCCGTCGATCAGGTAGTTGGTGATCGCAAAGCCGCGCGACATGAAGGACGGGTCCTCGCTGCCGATGCCGGTGACGGTGATGCCGTTGGTCGCGGTCATCGCGTCCTCCAGCGTGAACAGGTTCTGCGCCTCGATCTGTTCCCGGTCGATCAGGGTGACCGTGTTGGGCATGTCCTTGAGCGGGGTGACGGTCTTGCCGACCTCGCGGCCGTAGCTCTTGCCGACCACGACCACCTCGTCGCTGCTAGCGTCCTCCGACCGCACCTGCGCGTCGTCGGCAACGGGCGCCGCATGTGCAGTGGCTACGCCCAGGCAGGCGGTGGCGACGCTCGACAACAGGCTCTTCGGCAAACGCATTGGGATCCCCCTTTGATGTTGCGGGGCCTCTAGCCGAAGGCAAGTTGCGAGTCACTAGCAGTATCAACAGAACGAGGGCTAATTTCCCCCCAAGGCTCGTTCGAGCAGTTGCGGCCAACCCGGCGGCGGCGCACAAAGCTCCGTTCCCGATCAGTAGCGGTAGCGGAGTTCCGCCTCCGAACCCGCCGCCACCGTCGGCGACCAGGTGCGGAGCCCGTCCGCTGCCACGGGAGCGTCCCCCTCGATCTTCAGATCCACGTCGGCAGTGCCGACCTGTATCGGTATCTCCAGCGCCACGGGAAACGGATTGGCATTGGTCACGCGGATCCGCGCCTCGCCGGGCTTCTCTGTCCGCTGTTCGACCAGCACCTGCGTGCTGACGCCGGCTCCGATCCGGAAGGTTTCGCCCTCCGCCCGGTCGTCGAGCGCCCCCAGCCCCAGCAGCAGGGTTTCGCCCCCCTGCCGCTCGGCATAAGCCGCCGTGCTCCCGGACGGCAGGGCCAGGCCGAGGCCGGCTTCCTTACGGTTGCGCATCACCAACACCACGGCAGTAGGCATGGGCGAGAGCGCCGCACCGATGGGGATCGGGCGCCGGTAGCGCCGTTCGAAGGGCACGCCCGTACGCCCCAGCAGCGCGACTTGTTTCTGGGCACGGCCCTGAACCGTCACCGGTTCGGGCACGCGATAGAGTTTCAGGTCCCCCAAGTCCTCGGGCGGTGGCGGCGGCGGCGGGCTGACGTGGTTCAGCGAGACTTCCGGCGGCACGCCGTCGATCATCGGCGCGAACGGACAGCCGACGAT
>NZ_JBBEFX010000006.1:0-150626 GCF_048058635.1 Sphingomonas sp. MJ1 (PH-R8) | reverse complement strand
CCCCGCCCTGCCGCCGATCGCGGGCGTGACCCCGCGCGTCGCCCGCGCGCGCTACAAGGCATGGGATCGTTGCGACCTCACCTTCGTCACGCTGGAAGCCGGCACCTCCGTCGCCGGTGTGCTGACGCAGAGCCGCTGCCCGTCGCCCGAGGTCGAATGGTGCCGCAAGGCGCTGGTGCTGGGCCAGGCGCGCGCGCTGGTGGTGAACGCCGGCAACTCCAACGCCTTCACCGGCCACCGCGGCCGTGAGGCGGTGGAGGCCGTCGCCGCCCGCGCCGCCGCGCACCTCGGCTGCCAGCCCTCGGACGTGTTCGTCGCCTCCACCGGCGTGATCGGCGTGCCGCTACCGATCGACAAGGCCGAGGCCGGGCTCGACGCCGCCTTCGTGGCCGAACCGTGCAGCTGGGAAGCCGCGGCAGAGACGATCATGACCACCGACACCTTCGCCAAGGCCGCGACCGCCACCGCGATCGTCGGCGGCCGAACGGTGACGCTGGTCGGCATCGTCAAGGGCTCGGGCATGATCGCGCCGGACATGGCGACCATGCTGGGCTTCGTCTTCACCGACGCGGCGGTCGATCCGGCCTTCCTCCAGTCGGCGCTGTCGGCGGCCAACACCAAGAGCTTCTCGTGCATCACGGTCGACGGCGACACCTCGACCAGCGACACGGTGCTGGCGTTCGCGACCGGCCAGGCCGGCAACACGCCGCTGGTGGATGCCGACAGCGACGGCGCCGATGCGTTCGCCGCCGCCCTCTTCGACGTCTGCCTCAGCCTCGCCCAGCAGGTCGTGCGCGACGGTGAGGGCGCGTCGAAGTTCATCCAGATCGATGTGGAGGGCGCCGAGAGCGACCGCAGCGCGCACCGGATTGCGATGAGCATCGCCAACTCGCCGCTGGTGAAGACCGCGATCGCCGGCGAGGACGCCAACTGGGGCCGCGTCGTCATGGCAGTCGGCAAGGCCGGAGAACCGGCCGAGCGCGACAAGCTCTCGATCCGCTTCGGCACCACGCAGGTGGCGCGCGACGGGCTTGCCGTCACCGGCTACGACGAAGCGCCGGTTGCCGAGCATCTGAAGGGGCAGACGGTCGAGATCGGCGTCGACCTGGGGCTCGGCGAGGGCCGCGCGACGGTTTGGACCTGCGATCTCACCCACGGCTATATCTCGATCAACGCCGACTATCGGAGCTGACCCCATGACCGACGCCCGCCACACCGCCGTCTGCACGTTGCTGCGCGAGGTAGCGGCGGCGGTCGTCCTGCCGCGCTTCCGCCACCTCGACGCCGCCGACATCGAGGAAAAGGCGAAGGACGACCTGGTCACCATCGCGGACCGGGAGGCGGAGGTGGAGCTTGCCCGCGGGCTCGCCGGCATCGATCCGGACGCGCGCATCGTGGGCGAAGAGGCATGCGCGGCAGACCCGACGCTGCTCGACACGGTGGGGAGCGGCCGCGTGTGGCTGATCGACCCCGTCGACGGCACCAACAATTTCGCGGCCGGCAAGACGCCGTTCGGGATGATGATCGCACTCGTCGAAGATGGCGTCCCGCAGGCCGGCTGGCTCTACGATCCGGTGGCTGACCGCATGTGCCACGCCGTCCGCGGCGGCGGCGCCTTCATCGACGGAGAGCCGGTGACCGCGCGAGCGACGGGTGCGGCCGAGCCGGTCGCGGCGCTCGCGACGTACTTCATGTCGGACGAGGATCGCGCCGCGCTGGCCGAGCGCGTCTCGGGCAAGCTGACGCTGGTCGAGATCCCGCGCTGCGCTGCCGAGCAATATCCGCGGCTGGTGCTCGGCGAGAACGACCTCGCCCTGTTCCAGCGCACCCTGCCCTGGGACCACGCCGCGGGCGTCCTCTTCCTGGAGGAAGCCGGCGGGCGCGCCGCCCGCGCGGATGGCTCGCCGTACCGCGTCGGCGACAATCGCCGGGGCATGCTCAGCGCCGCTTCGCCGGAACTATGGAAAAAGGCCGCGCCGCTGATATTCGGATAAAAGAAGGGCCGGCGTATGCCGGCCCTTTGCTGCTTAGAGCTCGCCCTGGAGCCAGCCCTTGATCTGGCCCTTGGGCGCGGCACCGACCTTGGTGGCGGTGGGCTGGCCGTTCTTGAACAGGATCATCGTCGGGATGCCGCGCACGCCGTACTTGCCCGGCGCGTCGGGGTTCTCGTCGATGTTGAGCTTGGCGATGGTCACTTCCTCGCCGAGTTCCTCGGAGATTTCCTCGAGCGACGGGCCGATCATCTTGCACGGGCCGCACCATTCCGCCCAGAAGTCCACCAGCACCGGCTTGCCCGCATCGAGGACATCGGCCTGGAAGCTGCTATCGGTGATCGCCTTGGTCGCCATTGTCGTAATCTCCTTTGTCGCTGCGTTACCTAGGTTCGGGCGGGCGCGGTCTCAACCGTCCGAGGCCAAGCTTTGCTCCCGAGCGGCCAAGCGCGGCTTGTGCTGGTCGAGCAGTTCGTCCGGCAGCTCGATCAGCCGCGGCACCGCCGTATAGAGCAGCGCCGCCTCGATCCTGCGGCCGGGAAAGATCACCGCCAGCGCCGCCGCATAGGCCGCCATCTGCCGCAGGTGATAGGTCGGCGCCTCGGCCGCTGTCTCCGGCGCACGCCGCCCGGTCTTGAAGTCGACCACCAGCACGCGGTCCTCCTCGATCAGCAGCCGGTCGACCGTGCCCGACACCACCGTGCCGCCGATCGTCGCCGCGATCGGCGCCTCCGCAAGCGCGCCCGGGCCGAACAGCGGCGCAAACCGCGGCACTTCCAGGATCGCCAGCGCATCGCGCACGATCCGCCGGCGCTCGGCCGCATCCTCGACCTGCGCCGCGCCCGCCAGCCAGCGGTCGCCAGCAGCGGCGCGCTCGGCGGGCGGCAGGCTCGGGAGCCGTTCGAACATCTGGTGGAGCAAGCGCCCGCGCTGTGCGGCGGCGCGCATCGCCGGGGTCGGCGGCGGATCCGCGACCTCGTCCTCGCCCAGCGACGAAGGCGCCAACGGCCTCGGCGGACGCGCCTCCTCGGGCGCTGGCGCACGCAACCATGCGGGGTCCGGCTCGCTCGCCGCGCCCACCGTCTTCGCGCCACCGCTGCGTTGCGGGATCGGCTTGGCCGGGGTTCGGCCGCGGAACACGCGCGTGCCGTCCTCCTCCGTGCCCACCTCCAGCGCATCGAGCCCGGCGGCAGCGGCGGCATGCCAGCTGAGCGGCGGCGCCACCCCTTGCGCCCGCGATCCCGGCGCCCCCGCGATCACCAGCCGTTCCTCGGCGCGCGTGGCTGCGACGTAGAACAGCCGCCAATGCTCGGCGAGTTCCTTGGCATCCGCCTCGGCCAGTGCAGCGTCGAGCGGCCGGTCGCGCTCGCCTGCGCGCGGGCGGAACACCGGAAAGGCCGGGCCGTCATACCCCTCGGGCGTCCACAGCAGCGTCTCGCGCCGGTTCTGGCTCGGATCGATGCAGGCATCCGCCAGGATGACCAGCGGCGCCTGCAATCCCTTGGCGCCATGCGCGGTCATCACCCGCACCGCGCCGCCGCCCTGCGACGGATCGCGCTTGATCTCCACGTCGCCGCGATCGAACCAGTCGAGGAAGCGCTGAAGCGACGGCGTCGAGACCTGCTCGAAGCTCAATGCGGCGTTCAGCAGTTCCTCGATCGGATCACGCGCCTCCTCGCCCAGCCGCAGCACCAGCTTGCGCCGACCCTCCAGTGGCCCGGACAGAAGCTCTTCCAGGAAGCGGTAGGGCGTCGCCACGTCGGCACGGCGCAGGATCTGGTGGAGCGGCGCCAGCGCCTCGTCGGGCTGGGTCAGCCGCAGGTGGCGCCACAGGCTCCCGCGCTCGCGCAGCGCCGCCGCTAGCAGCTGATCCTGGCTCCAGCCGATCAGCGGCGAGACCAGCAGGTTGGCGAGCGACAGGTCGTCGTCCGGCTGGAGCGCGAAGCGGATCGCGGACAACAGGTCCTGCACCGCCAGCGGCGCGTTCAGCCGCAGCCGGTCGATGCCCGCGACCGGCACCCCTTCCGCATAGAGCCGCGCGACGATCAGCGAGGCGAGTTCGCCGCGACGCTTGACCAGCACCATCACGTCGCCCGCGCCAAGGGTGCGTCCCTTGCTCTCCAGCGGCAGCGTGCCGATCCACTCGCGGATCTGGCGCGCGATCCTGCCGGCGAGGGTGCGGGTCGCATCGGCGATCCACTGTTCCTCGCCCTCTTCCCCCTCGCCCGCTTCCTCGACGGTCGGTGCCCACAGGGTGACGGTGCCCGGCCCGGCCACGCGGCTGGCGTGCTGGAGCCGTTCCTCCATGTCCCCCATGCCGGGCTGCGGAAAGGCGTCGATCGCCGCGTCCACGAACTCCAGTACCGGCGCGGTCGAGCGGAAGCTTTCGGTCAGCGATAGGGTGTCGAGCGGCTGCGCCTCCGTGTCGAACTCCGGCGCGACCGCCGCGCGCTGGTCGAACAGCTGGTGTGCCGCCTTGAAATAGACCGGGTCGGTGCCCTGGAAGCCGAAGATCGCCTGCTTGTAGTCGCCGACTACGAACAAGGTGCGCAGCCCCGCCACCCGCGCGCCCTCGCCCGCGAAGAACTCGTCCACCAGCGCGCGGACGATCGCCCATTGCTCGGGGTTGGTGTCCTGCGCCTCGTCGATCAGGACGTGCTCGGTCGCGAGGTCGAGCTTGAAGCGCACCCACTCGCCGATGCCGGGCTGGCCGAACAGCGCCAGCGTGCGCGCGATCAGGTCGTTGAAGTCGACCGCGCCCGCGCGCCGCTTCGCCTCGGCATAGGCGGCGGCATAGCGGCGCCCGGCCTCCAGCGCGGCGGCGAGCAGGTCGGCATAGGCAGCGCGGCGGCGCATCGCGACCAGCTCGGCGCAGCGGCTGCCGATCGCTTCCGCCGCCAGGTCATAGTCGGGCATCGCCGCCAGCACCTTGGCCGATGCCTTCTTGAGCGTATCCTTCTGGGTGAAGAACTGGCCGTAGAGCGTGTCCAATGCCTCGGCACGGGCGGCAGAATCGGCCTCCAGCCAGGTCTCGATGGCGGCAGCGACCTTCAGCCCCGTTGCGGTGCCCCAGGCGCGGTTCGCCTCCATCAGGTCGCGCAGTGCGTCGACGTCGAACGCGTCGTCGCAGCAGCCGTCGCAGATCGCGGCGTCGAGGTCCCCGCGCGGCAGGTCGAACGCGTCGCGCAGGAAGCCGGACAGGTCCGCGGGCAGCGCCGCCATCGCGTCGGGCCGGCGTGCGCATTCGGCCAGGAACGACTCCGCCCGTCCCTCGCCCAGCCGCAGGCTGAGCGCAGCGATCGCATCGCCCAGCGTCACCCGCCCCTTCCGCTGCTCCTCCACCAGCATCGCGGCGAGCGCATCGCGCGCCATCGCCGCTTCCTCGCGCGCCTCCAGCGGGCGGAAGCCGGGGACCAGCCCCGCCTCCACGGGGAAAGCGGACAGCAAGGTCTGGCAGAAGCTGTGAATCGTCTGGATGCGGATGCCGCCGCCCGGCGCATCGAGCACCCGCGCGAACAGTGTGCGGGCGCGGGCGATCAGCGCTTCGTCGTTCGGGTCCTCGCCCAGCGCGAACAGGTCCTTCCTCAGGTCCTGCTCCGGCAGCCGCACCCAGCGTGCTAGCCGCGCATTGACGCGCTCGGCCATCTCGGCCGCGCCCGCCTTGGTAAAGGTCAGGCACAGGATCGCCGAAGGCTCGACCCCGCGCAGCAGCAGGCGGAACACGCGCGCGGTCAGTACCTGCGTCTTGCCAGTCCCGGCCGAGGCGGACAGCCAGACGTGGCGGCTGGGATCGCTCGCGCGCGCCTGGTTGCCGCGCAGTTCGGGAAGCAGGCCGGCGCTACTCACGGCCATACCATTCGTCGCGGCGCATCAGCTGGTCATACTCGGCAAAGGGGGCGTATTCGGGCTTGAGCTTGGCGGTGAACGGCGCCTCGCCGGTCAGCCAGTTGGCGGCAGCCTCGGTAAAATGATGGAGCGCGAGCGCGACGAAGCGGTCGGTCGGCACGCGGTTGTACTTGCCCGCCGGATCGACCGGCGTCGCGACATAGCCGAACGCGTCGCCCTTCTTGGCGAGCGACCAATATTCGAAGGCAGTGGCAGTGCCGCCGATGTTCTCGAAGGCGCCACGCTCCGCCATGATGCCGAGCAGCCCCAGCTGGAGGCTGAAGCCGTCGCGCACCGCGCGGGTCGAGGGCGGCTGGCCGGTCTTGTAGTCGACCACCGCGAGATCGCCGTTCTCCAACCGGTCGATCCGGTCGAACTTGCCGCGCAGCTCGACGCCCGCGAGGTCGATCTTGCCCTCGCCCTCCACGCCCAGGATGCTGCGGCCGCCGGCCATCTGCGCTGCGACCTGGCCCGCGATCCAATCGACCGCCTCGCGCAGCCGCGGCACCCACAGCGCGCGCAGCAGCGGGTGGGTGCGCGGATCGGCGGCAAGCTGCTCGACGCGCGCGCCGAGCTTCGCCGGATCGAACCCGTCGTGACGCGCCCATTCCTCCAGTACGTTATGCACCGCCGTGCCGCGCCACGCAGCGCTTGGATCGGCATCAACAGGGTCGAGTGCCGCGAGCCGCAGCATCCGCTTTGCATAAAAGGCGAAGGGATCCGCCTTCAGTCGATCGACTTCCGTGACGGAAATCTGCCGCGGACGCAGCGCCACCGGCGGGCACGGCGCCGGGCGCGGCGCCGGGTCATAAGCGCCCGGATCGTCGATCGCATGCGTCCACCGCGCCAGCGCCTGGGCCCGCGTAAGCCCGCCCGACAGCGCCTCCAGCCGCAACCAGAAGCGCGAGGCCACCGTCGGGCCGCTCGCGTCGCGGTGGGCGCGGGTCAGCAGCACCTCCTTCGCGCCCAGGCTGTTGGCGAGGTCGTGCGCGGCCAGGCCGATGCGGCGTTCGAGGCCTGGCAGACCAAGCTCCGCCCGGATGCGCGGCGCCAGCCACGGATCGGGCGCGGGAAGGCCCGGCCACACGCCCTCGTTGAGCCCGCCCAGAATCGTGAGATCGGAAGTCTGGAGTTGCGCTTCGAGCAGGCCGTAGATGGCAAGCCGCGGGTGCCCCCCATGCGGCGGTCGCACGGCAACCTCATCCATCAGCGTGCGGAGCATCGGGCCGATGGACTCCGGCTCCACCATCGCGGGGCCGTGCATCGCCTCCTGCTCCAGCGTGTCGAGCAGCTCGGCAGCAGCCCGGCCTTCGGGACGCGACCAGAGCGCATCGCCACCCAGCGCCGTCGCCGTCGCCCGCAATGCTGCAAGCAGTTCCGGTAGCGGGCGTGCGCCCCCGGCATAGGCCTCGGCAAGCGGCGCTAGCAGCGGCCGGGTCTTCTCCCACCACGGTGCCGCCGCACGCCGAAGCGCACCCTCGCGCCCTTCCGCATCCGCAAGAAAGGCGTCGAGGCCGGCGAGCCCAGGAGCCGGCCGCGGCCCCCGCAGCGCGCGGTCAAGCCGCCGCACGCCCTCCAGCCATTCCAGCCGCCCCTCTTCCGCACAAGCGAGCGGGTGCTTGAGCAGCGCCAGCAGCGGCAGTGGCGCGAAATCCTGCGCGGCGACATCGGCGAGCGCGAGCAGCATCGTACCCGGCGGCAGCACCGACAGAGGCTGACCGGCCGTATCGTCGACCGTGATGCCCCAGCGCGCGCAATGCGCCGACACGCGGCGCGCCAGCGCGCGATCCGGCGTCACAAGCGCCGCGGTTTTGCCCGGGATTTCCAGTGCCTGGCGCATGGCAATGGCGATCGCCTGCGCTTCCTCGGCCGGGGTCGGCACATCCAGCGCCTGCACGCCCGCAAGGCTGCGGCGTTCGGCCGGTAGGTCGATCCAGCCATGCGTGCGCTCGGCAGGCGCGAGAGCACTTTCGATCGTGCGGCTGCGCGCGGGGCGCGCGTCATGCTCGCTGCCGGCCCGCCACGTCTCGAACTCGCGCCGGCCCACCCCCATCCGATCGAGCAGCAGCTTCAGCTGGAACTGCGGGTGGGTCTCGAGCGAGCGTCGACGACGGCCGGTGACCGGGTCCGGCTCGTGCGGGCCGAGCAGGTCCCACTCCGCATCGTCCATGTCGATGGCGAGGCCGGAGAGCACGACGCTTCCCTGCCGCAGTTCGGCGATGGCGCGCAACAGCCGGGCGATCACCGGCGAGGCACTGGCGATGCCGGCGGCGCAGACGAAGCTCGGCGGCGGTGTCGCCCGCCAGCGCGCGATCAGCCGGTCGAGCAGGCGCCGGCGCCGCACCGCCAAGTCGATGCGGCCGAGCGCCTCCAGCTCCGTGGGCCAGCGCACCAGCACCGTCTCGAACATTGCGAGCGAGCGTTCCCAATGGGTCTGGAGCGGCTCGTCGAACGAGATCCGCTTGAGTGCGTCGGGCTCGACTTCCTCCACCAGCAACTGGTCGAGCGTACGGGCGAGATCGCCCGCGAGACGCACCGCCTCTGCGGCATCCACCGGACGGCCGGCGCGCGCGCGCTCCTCCGCCACCAGCCGCGACAGGATCATGCGGCGCGCGAGCGGCGCGACCGCAGGCGGGATCGGATCAAGGTCGTCGGCGGGGTCCGCGAACGGCCCCACCGCCTCGTCGATCTCCGGGTCGCCGACCGCCACCAGTCGCGGCATCAGCAGGCCGCCGTTGCTCGCGCGCACGAAGGCGTCGGTGATCGCGCGCTTGGCGCGGTTGTTGGGCAACAGCACGAAGCCGCGCGCCAGCGCCATCGGGTCGCGCCCGTACTGGCGCAGCAGACCGTTCGCGAGCGCGTCGGCGAACGCCCGGTGCGGCGGAATGGAGAAAAGCCGAAGCCGCGGGGCCTCAGCCATCGGCGAGCGCCGCCTCGGTCTCCTTGATCGCCCCCGGGGTGCCGACGTCGAACCACAGCCCCTCATGGACCAGGCCCCACAGCCGCCCGGCCTCCAGCGCGCGCTCCCAGAAGATGTTCGTGGAGAACGGCCCTTCCGGCCAATCGGCGATCACCCGCGGCGACAGGATCTGCACGCCGGTGAAGACGAACGGCGCAAGCCGCCCCGGCTGGCGGCGACGGGTAATGCGGCCGGTCGGATCGAGGTGGAAGTCGCCATGACCGCTATGGCTTGCCGCACGGGCAAGCGGCACCAGCAGCAGCAGCGCATCCATCCGCGTGTCGTCCCAGGCCTCGGCCAGCAGCCGGATCGCGTCCACTGGCCCATCGACCCACAGATTGTCGCTGTTCACGCAAACGAACGGCTTGTCGCCGATCAGCTCGCGCGCCTGAACCAGGCCGCCGCCCGTTTCCATCAGTTGGGCACGCTCGTCGGAAACGAGCACCTCCATGTCCTTCACCCGCGCGCGCAGGTGCGCCTCCAGAACGTCGGCCAGATAGTGGACGTTGACCACCGCGCGCTTGATGCCCGCCGCGCGCAGCCGGTCGAAGACGTGATCGATCAGCGGCTTGCCCGCCACGCACACCAGCGGCTTGGGCCGGGTGGCGGTGAGCGGGCGCATCCGCTTGCCCAGACCGGCGGCCATCACCATCGCGGTCTCCGGCACCGCCACGTCCGGGTTCGGGCGCAGCGACAGGGTCATGGCCTTGCTCATGCGCGCACCTGCATCGGATCGCCCCGCAGTTCGGCGGGGATGTTGGCGTCGAACCAAGCGGCGACGGGCGCCAGCACCGGCTGGGCAAGATCGCGCTCCAGATAGCGCCAGACGCGCGGGCAGAGCGCCGCGTAGCGCGGCTTGCCGTCGCGCTGCCACAGCCGCGCGAAGATGCCGACGATCTTGGCGTTCCGCTGCGCGCCCAGAACATGGTAGGCGTCTAGGAACTCCTCCCCCACGCCCGTCGTGCGGCGATAACGGTCGAGCATCGCCTCCTCCAGCGCCTGGGAAACGTCGCGCCGCGCATCCTGGAGCAGCGACACCAAGTCATAGGCCGGGTGCCCCGCGAGCGCGTCCTGGAAGTCGAGCAGCCCCAGCGTCTCCGCCTCGCCCTCGATCAGCATCAGGTTTTCGGCGTGATAGTCGCGCAGCACCGTCACGGCCTCGCCGCCGTCGACGGTATCGAGCACGGCCTCCCATGCGGCACGATACCCCGGTACGTCGACCTCCAGGCCGATCGCGGGGCAGTACCATTCCGGCAGCAGCATCACTTCGCGCAGATAGACGCTGCGGTCATAGGCCGGCACCGGCGCCGCCGGATGGTCGCGCAGGCGGATCAGCACGTCGACCGCATCCCCGTAGAGCCGCAGCTCGCTTTCGGGCGCGGCGTCCGCGGTCTCGCGCAGCCGGGCGTCGCCGAAGTCCTCCAGCAGCACCAGCCCCTCGGCCGCGTCCTCGGCCAGGATCGCCGGCGCGCGAAAGCCGCGCTCCGTCAGCCAGCGAGCGAGTTCCACGAAGGGACGCTGGTCCTCCAGCTTGGGCGGCGAGTCCATCAGCACGGCGCTGCGGCCGGCATCCAGCGCACGGAAATAGCGGCGGAAGGACGCATCGCCGGCGAGCGGGACCACCTCGGCCCCTCCCCATCCATGTGCTGCGAGAAAGGCGGGCGCCGCGGCGGGCGGGTTCATGTCAGCGGCCATCGTGCTTTCCATGACGGTGGCACCTTCGCTGTCAAGCGGCGGGTGCCATCGGCTTCGGGGGTAAGGGTGAGCCAGAGCGCGTCTTCCCAGGCGCTGTCCGGCAGCCGCTCGGGCCATTCGACCACCAGCAGCGCGTCGAGCCGCGCCTCGTCCAGGCCAAGCTCCTCGGCCTCGTCCGCATGTTCGATGCGATACAGGTCGACGTGGAGCACGGGAAAGCGCGTCTCCGGCGGCTCATAGGGCTGGACGATCGCGAAGCTGGGCGACGGCGCTTCCTCCATCAGCCCGAGCGCCGCAAGCAGCCCGCGCGCGATGCTGGTCTTGCCGGCTCCCAACGGCCCGGAAAGCGCAATCGCATCGCCGGGGTTGGCGACGCGCGCCAGCGCGGCGCCGAACGCATGCGCTTCTTCGGGGCTATGCAGCAGCAGGTCATTCATCCTCGCGGCACCTCGATCGTGACCAGCGTGCCCGCACCCTGTTCCGACACCAGCGCGATGGTGCCGCCGTGCGCCTCGACGATGCGCCGTGCGAGCGGCAGCCCCAGCCCCAGGGCTCGCTCGCCCCGGCGCAGGGCACCACCCGGCGCGAACCGATCGAGCGCATGCGCGGCCGTGTTGGCGTCCATCCCGGGGCCGTCATCCGACACGATGATGCGGGCCTTCTCGGCATCGCCGTCCGCGTGCAGCAGCACCCGTCCCCGATCGCGGGTGCCGGCGATCGCGTGGTCGAGCAGGTGAGCGATCGCCTGGCCGATCCGCCGGGCATCGCCGACGATGCTCCCGACAGACGGGTCCACCTCCACCACCAGTTCGATCCGCTTGGCGGCGGCGGCCGGCAGCATGTCCGCGGCCATCGCCCGAGCGAGTGGTGCCAGGTCGACCTCCGCGCGTTGCAGCGGCGCGCCTTCGCTTGCGGTCAAGTCGAGCACGTCGTCGATCAGTTCGCCGAGCCGGTCGACCGATTCCAGGATCGCGCCGGTATAGCGCGCACCGTCTTCACTGAGCGCGCCAGCATAGCCGCCGTGCAGCATCTCGGTGAAACCCTTGATCGACGTGAGCGGCGTGCGCAGCTCGTAGCTCATCGCCGCCAGGAACGCCGTCTTGGTGCGGTCCCCCGCCTCCAGCGCCTCGTTGCGATCGCGCAGGGCCTGCTCGATGCGTCGGCTGTCGGAGATGTCGAGCATCGTCAGCAGTGCATTACCGTCCGGCAGCGGCACGGCGCCAAACTGATAGTGCCGCCCGTCCGCCATCGCGAAATGACCGCTGCGCTGGATGCGCTGGACGGTGGCGAACCGGATCAGTTCGGGGATCAGCACCGCGCGCGACGGGTTGGCCAGCATCGGCGCCGCCTGCTCCGCCAGCACGTCCACGCGCGGATGGTCGTTGAGGAACGCTTCCTCCAGTCCCCACAGCTGGCGGAACTTGCTGTTCCACAGCTGCAGCCGGCCGTCGGCCGAGAAGACGCCGAGCGCCTCGAACAGATTGTCGAACGTGGCGGTACGCACCCGCAGCAGCGTGTCGCGCGCGCTCGCCAGCTGCACCTGCTCCGTGCGATCCTCGAAGATCAGCAGCAGCCCGCCTTCCGGCATCGGCTGGGCGACGACGCGCAGATAGGTGCCGCCCGGCAGGTGCCACGGCTCCTCCACCGCCTCGGCCGCGCGGAACCACGCGCGCCGCTCCTGCTTCCAGCCGGGGAAGTCGCGTACTTCCGGCAGGCGCTTCGCCTCGCGCATCCGTTCGAGCACGCGGTCGAACTCGGGACGGTCGGCGAGCCACTCGCCGCGCATTCCAAAGATGCGGCGGAATGGCTGGTTGCAGAACTCCAGCGACCGGTCGGCGGAGAATTGCACCACGCCTGCCGAGAGCCGGTCGAGCACCGCGCGCTGCGCGAGGCGGAAGCGCTTCATCCCCGCCCGCATCTCCTCGACGTCATGGATGTCGACCGCGAAGCCGGCGATGCCCCCCTCTGGCAGCGGCACGTCGTGGACGCGCAGCATGCGCCGCGCGCCGCCGATCGTCGCCGGCATGACGCTTGCCTGCGGTTGGCCCGTGTCTCGCGCGATCAACGCACTGCCGAGCGGCCCGCCCATGCCGTCGCCGTCGACCAGCTCCGCCTGACGGGCCAGCACTTCGCGGGCGTCGAACGCATCCACCGCGCGCACATAGGCGCTGTTGACCATCGCCAGCCGGAGATCGCCGTCCCGATACCACATCGGCATCGGCGCAGCCTCGATCAGCCCCGACAGCGCATCGAAGCCGCTGCGATACTCCTCGATCTCGCGCGAAAGCGTGCCGATCTCCGACTGGAACTCGGTCGCGTCGAAGAACCAGACGAGCGCGCCGCCGTGCGGCTCCAGCGACGCGGGTGCGCGCTCGCCGCTCGCCGTCAGCGTCCGGGCGGCACCGCGCGCGCGGACCTCGATCCGGAACGGCCGCGCGGCGCGCTGCGCACCGCCGATCTCGCGCAACAGCGCCTCGGCACTGGTGGGATCGAGCCCCTCGTCCATTCCCGTGAGGTCGGCCAGCGTCTGCGGCATCGCCGACAGCCCCAGCCATTGCGCGAGCTGCGGCGGCATCTCCACGCGACCGTCGGCGCGCACCAGCATCGCCTGCGCGGGCGATGCCTGCACCAGGGTCGCGTCGATGCTCGCCGCCGCGATCCCGGCACGCGCGCGCCTGCGCAGCCACAGCCCGGCGCCAAGCGCCCACACCGCCCCCACCAGCACCAGCGCCAGGATCGCCCCGGCCAGGATCGCCGAGACGGGGTTCAGAATGATCATCGCCGCGTTCGTCCCCGCGGCCGTGCGAATGCCCTCATCGCCGGCGGTTTAGGCGATCTCGTCGCCCAGCGCCATTCGCACCGCAGCACGGGCGCGTCGCTTTGTCGCCCGGAAAAGCGAAAGGGCGAGGCGCCTGTCGGCACCCCGCCCTTCCATGCCTTCCGCAGTGCGGCGGTGTTACTTAGTAGCGGTAGTGGTCCGGCTTGAACGGGCCCTCGACCGGCACTCCGATGTAGTCGGCCTGCTTCTGGCTGAGCTTGGACAGCTTCACGCCCAGCTTCTCCAGGTGCAGCGCCGCGACCTTCTCGTCGAGGTGCTTCGGCAGGACGTAGACGTCGTTCTTATATTCGTCCGACTTGGTCCAAAGCTCGATCTGCGCCAGCACCTGGTTGGTGAAGGACGAGGACATGACGAACGACGGGTGGCCGGTCGCGCAGCCCAGGTTCACCAGGCGGCCCTTGGCGAGGACGATGATCTTCTTGCCGTCGGCGAACTCGACCTCGTCGACCTGCGGCTTGATCTCGGTCCACTTCAGGTTGTTGAGGCCCGCGATCTGGATCTCGCTGTCGAAGTGGCCGATGTTGCACACGATCGCCATGTTCTTCATCGCGCGCATGTGGTCGAGCGTGATGACGTCGGCGTTGCCGGTCGCGGTGACGAAGATGTCGGCGCGGGTGGCCGCGTCCTCCATCGTCACGACCTCATAGCCTTCCATCGCCGCCTGCAGCGCGCAGATCGGATCGACTTCGGTCACCAGCACGCGCGCGCCGCCGTTGCGCAGCGACGCCGCCGAACCCTTGCCCACGTCGCCGAAGCCCGCGACGCATGCCACCTTGCCGGCGAGCATGACGTCGGTCGCGCGGCGGATCGCGTCGACCAGCGATTCCTTGCAGCCGTAGAGGTTGTCGAACTTCGACTTGGTGACCGAGTCGTTGACGTTGATCGCCGGGAACGGGAGCTTGCCCTGCTTGGCGAGCTCATAGAGGCGGTGGACGCCGGTGGTGGTCTCTTCCGACACACCCTTGATCGCCTGCACCGTCTTGGTGAGGTAGCCGGGACGCTCCTTGAGGAAGCGGTTGAGCGTCGCGACGAAGATCTCTTCCTCTTCGTTGGTCGGCGTGAACAGCGTCTCGCCCGCCTCGACGCGCGCGCCCCACAGCGCGAACATGGTCGCGTCGCCGCCGTCGTCCAGGATCATGTTGCAGGTAGTGTCCTGACCCCAGTCGAAAATGCGGGTCACGTAATCCCAATATTCCTCCAGCGTCTCGCCCTTCACGGCGAACACCGGGATGCCCGACGCGGCGATGGCGGCGGCGGCATGATCCTGGGTCGAGAAGATGTTGCACGACGCCCAGCGCAGCTCGGCGCCGAGCTTCGCCAGCGTCTCGATCAGCACTGCCGTCTGGATCGTCATGTGCAGCGAGCCGGTAATGCGCGCGCCCTTCAGCGGCTGCGACGCGCCGAATTCCTCGACCAGCGACATGAGGCCGGGCATCTCGGTTTCGGCGATCTCGATTTCCTTGCGGCCGAAGCCGGCAAGGCTGATGTCCTTGATGACATAATCCTGGGTGTCGAGCACGGTGGCCACGAAATATCTCCTGTCGAACCGGTGCGCGCCCAACATGGCGCGCGGCATGCCGCGCCAGTAGCCGAGCCCCCGCGCGGGCGCAATCAGCTATATAAAGAGTTCTTTATATGTCGCGTCCGAAGCGGTGCCGAACCGGGCGCTCAGGCGGTGCCGGTCGCCGACACCAGCAGGCGCGGATCGATGCCGGCGGCGATGAAGTAACGCTCCCACCGCTCCCCCGCGGGCACATCGTACAGGAGGTCGGGTTCCGACGGCGTGTTGAACCAGCCGTGGCGTGACAGCTCGCCTTCGAGCTGCCCCGACTCCCAGCCGGCGAAGCCCAGCGCGACCAGGAATTGCTCCGGCCCCGTGCCATCGGAGATCGCGCGCAGCACGTCGATCGTGCCGGACAGCGACCAGCGCCCCGCGACGTCGATCGTGTCCTGCCCGCCCCAATCCTTGCTGTGGAGCACGAAGCCGCGGCGGGGCTCCACGGGGCCGCCGACATGGACCGGCAGGTCCGCCACCAGGTCCGTCCGCAACTCGAACTGGCGCAGCAGGTCGTGCAGGCCCAGCCCCTCCACGGTTTCGCCGACACCGACCCCCATCGCGCCCTTTTCATCATGGGCGCAGATCGCAATCACCGCATGTTCGAACCGCCGGTCGCCGATGCCGGGCATCGCCAACAGGAACTGACCGACCAGAAACGCTGCTTTATCCATGAGTTGGAACATAGCGCCGGGTCCGCCCTTCCGCCACCGCTTGAAAAGCCGCTTCGACGCACCCTAGCTACGCGCGCGCACCCGGCCGGGTGCGCAACAGGGAGAAATTCATGACCATCCAAGTGGGCGATCGCCTGCCCGACGCCACTTTTGCCAAGGTAACGGCCGACGGCCCCGAGCAGGTCGACACCGCCAGCTTCTTTCAGGGCCGTCGCGTCGCCCTGTTTTCGGTGCCCGGCGCCTTCACCCCCACCTGCTCCGCGCGCCACCTGCCCGGATTCGTCGAGAAGGCGGCCGAGATCCGCGCCAAAGGCATCGACGAGATCGCCTGCACCGCCGTCAACGACGCCTTCGTGATGAAGGCCTGGGGCGACGCCAACGGAGTGGGCGACAAGGTCACGATGCTCGCCGACGGCAACGGCGCCTTCGCTCGCGCGGTGGGGCTGGAACTCGACGGGTCGAAATTCGGCATGGGCACGCGCGCGCAGCGCTATGCCATGGTGATCAACGACGGCGTGGTCGAGGCGCTCCACGTCGAGCAACCCGGCGAGTTCCGGGTAAGCTCGGCCGAGCATTTGCTGGAGACGCTGTGAGGCCGGCACTGCTCCGCTGACGCGTGGCACGGGAACGGCGGAGCAGCCGTTCCCGCACCTCCCCACCGGAACCGCCGCAAGGGCCACGAGTTGGTTTCTCGTTACGCGACCACATTGACCGATGGGAGGCACCCCGATGAACGCAACCACGTCGACCAACACGAACGGCACCACCGAGGCCGAGAAGACCAGCTTCGCCGACAAGGCGCACGTGCAGCTCGACAAGAGCAAGGAAGCGATCGCCGATGCCGCCGGTCGCAGCAAGGAAGCGATCAGCGGCGCTGCGAAGAGCACCACGGCCGCGGTCAAGAAGAAGCCCGGCACCACCGCTGCGATCGTCGCAGGTGCGGCCGCCGCCATTGCGGGCGCAGCGTTCGGTGCGTCCAAGCTGATCGACAAGAAGAAGACCGGCGCAAAGACCAAGTCGGCGAGCGGCACCGGCAGCAGCTCGAGCGGCAAGTCGGCTTCCAGCAAGAGCGGCAGCACCGCCAGCAAGTCCAACAGCAAGTAAGCCCGCGAGCGGCGAAGCCGCGTCCCATGCGCCGCCGGTGCCTGCCAGGGCACCGGCGGTCTTTGCCTCCATCCTTGCGCCCGGGCTTGCGCGCTGGCGCCGAACGCTTTAGCGGCAGAGGATGACGCAAGCTTCAGACATCGTCGATCGCCTGGATCGACTCTATAATGCTTCCGTGGATCGGCTGCGGAGCGCCCTCGACACCTATCTTCGCGATCGTACGCCGCCGCCGAGCTCCTCCCGCCTGGACGGCACCTTCGCCTATCCCGAACTCCGGCTGAGCTATCGCGGCGGCGGCGACCTGCCGACGCCGATGCGGTCGTTCGCGCGCCTGAACGTGCCCGGCGAGTACCGCATCACGGTGACCAAGCCGGCGATGTTCTCCGACTATCTCCAGGAACAGCTGTCGCTGATCATGGAGAGCCACGACGTCGAGGTGAGCGTCGCGCAAAGCCGGCAGGAAATCCCCTTCGCCTATGTGCTCGACGCCGGCCATGCGCTGAGCCTCGACCAGGTGACCGCCGCCGAACTCGCGCGGCACTTCCCGGCGACCGAACTCGCGCATATCGGCGACGAGATCGCCGACGGCCTCTGGATCCACGAGGACGGGAACCGCCCGCTCGCGCTATTCGACGCGCTGCGCACCGACTTCTCGCTCGCGCGGCTACGCCACTATACCGGCACCCCGCCCGAGCACATCCAGCGCTACGTGCTGTTCACCAACTACCACCGCTATGTCGACGAGTTCGTCCGCTGGGCCTGCTCGCAGCTCGGCGAAGGCAGCCGCTACACCGGGGTGTCCGGCGCCGGCGGGCTGATGATGTCCGCGGGCGACGATGTCGACAAGCTGGTGACGGACAGCGCCTGGCGGCGGCACCAGATGCCGGCCTATCACCTGATGGCGCCGGATCGCAGCGGCATCACGCTGGTCAACATCGGCGTCGGCCCCTCCAACGCAAAGACGATCTGCGATCACCTGGCCGTGATGCGGCCGGAGGCGTGGCTGATGATCGGCCATTGCGGCGGCCTGCGGCCCAGCCAGCGGATCGGCGACTATGTGCTCGCGCACGCCTATCTGCGCGACGACCACATCCTCGACGACGTGCTGCCGCCCGAAATCCCGGTACCGGCCATCGCCGAGGTCCAGCAGGCGCTCGCGCGCGCCGCGGAGACGGTGTCGGGCCAGTCGGGCGACGAGCTCAAGCGGCGGCTGCGCACCGGCACCATCGTCACCACCGACGACCGCAACTGGGAGCTGCAATTCTCCCGCTCGGCGCTGCGTTTCTCGCTCAGCCGGGCGGTGGGCATCGACATGGAGTCCGCCACCATCGCGGCGCAGGGCTATCGCTTCCGCGTCCCCTACGGCACGCTGCTGTGCGTGTCGGACAAGCCGCTCCACGGTGAGTTGAAGCTGCCGGGCCAGGCCAACCGCTTCTACGAGCGCGCGATCAACGAGCACATGCGGATCGGCATCGAGACCTGCGAGGAACTGCGGCGCGAAGGCAACCGCCTCCACAGCCGCAAGCTGCGCGCGTTCAACGAACCGCCCTTCCGGTGAGGCGACCCTGACGGAAGTCAGGGGACTAACAAGGGGCTTGCACGGTGTGCGCCGTGCAAGCCCCTTGTCGTTTACCACCCCTGGGGCTTGCCCTTGTTCTGCTGGTCGAGCCACGTCTTGAGCGGCGCGAAATAGTCGACCATCGCCTTGCCGCTCATCTCGCGGGTGCCGGTGAACGCCTGCAGCGCCTCCGGCCAGGGCTTGGAGGCACCCATCTCCAGCATCTTGTTCAGCCGAGCGCCGACCTCCTTGTTGCCGAAGAAGGAGCAGCGGTGCAGCGGGCCCTTCCAGCCGGCCTGGTCGCACGCCGCCTTGTAGAACTGGAACTGGAGGATGCGCGCCAGGAAGTAGCGGGCATACGGGGTGTTGCCCGGGATGTGGTACTTGCCGCCCGGATCGAAGCGGCTTTCATCGCGCGCCACCGGCGGCACGATGCCCTGGTACTGGAGGCGCAGCGCGTCCCAGCCCTTCTGATATCCGCCGGTCGGGATCTGGCCGGAGAAGACGCCCCAGCGCCACTTGTCCATCAAGAGGCCGAACGGCAGGAACGCGACCTTGTCCATCGCCTGGCGGAGCAGCAGGCCGATGTCCTTCTCGGCGCCCGGCATCTGCGCGCGATCGAGCAGGTTGATGTTCACCAGATAGTCCGGCGTGATCGACAGCGCGACGAAGTCGCCGATCGCCTCGTGGAATCCGTCGTTGGCGCCGTTCATGTAGAGGAACGGCTGCCGGTTGTAGGCACGCTGGTAGTAGTTGTGCCCAAGCTCATGGTGGATCGTGACGAAGTCGTCCGAGTTCACCTTGGTGCACATCTTGATGCGGATGTCGTCCTTGCTGTCGATGTCCCAGGCGGAGGCGTGGCAGATCACCTCGCGGTCCGCCGGCTTCACGATCTGCGAACGCTGCCAGAAGGTCTCGGGCAGCGGCGCGAAGCCGAGCGAGGAGTAGAAGCCCTCGCCGGCCTTCACCATCTTCACCGGATCGTAGTTCTTGGCCGTCAGCAGGTCGCCGATGTCGTAGCCGAGGTCCCCCGTGCCCGCGGGGGCGACCACGTCATAGATGTTGCCCCATTCCTGCGCCCACATGTTGCCGAGCAGGTCGGCGCGGATCGGCCCGGTCTTCGCCTGGACGGCGTCGCCGTACTTCTCGTTCAGCTTCCAGCGGACATAGGTGTGGAGCGAGAGGTAGAGCGGCTCGACCTCCTTCCACAGCTTGTCGGCCATCTGCGCGAACTGCTCGGGCGGCATGTCGTAGCCCGAACGCCACATCGCGCCGACGTCGGAGAAGCCGAGTTCCTTCGCGCCCTCATTGGCGATGCCCACCATCTGGGCATAGTCCTTGCGCATCGGTGCGCCGACATTGTCGTGCCAGCTGACCCACATCTCCTTGAGCTCATTGGGGTCGCGGCTGCTGCCCATCGCCGCCTCGATGTCCGATCCGTTGATCGGCTGGCCACCCTTGGTGCCCCGCCCCTTGCCGTAGGAGGATGCCATGCGGGTGCTGATGTCGGACAGCTGCTGGGCGGCACCCGGCCGGGTCGGGGCGGGCAGCGTGAGGCCGTTCTTCAGGATGTCCAGCTTGCGGCGGGTGTCGTAGGACAGGCCCTTCACGCCGTCGAACTTCGCTGCCTCCAGCGCATAGCGCACGCCCATCTCGGTGCCGATCGCGCCCGACTTCGCGGCCAGCGCATCGGTGTCGTCGGTGATGTAGGTCGCGTTCACCCAGGCGATGCGCGAGGCATCGAGCGAATAGTCGGCAAACTCCTTCTCGGCGCGCGCGACCAGCGCGTCGGCATCGGCGGCGGTGGGAGCGGCGCTGGTGGTGGCGGGCGCGGTCTGCGCGAACGCCGGTGCGGCAGCGGCAAGCGAGAGGGCGACGGCAAGCGTCGAGGCAGCGGTACGGAACATGGAACCCCCGGGTACGGAACGAATGCGCGCAACCTGCGCGCCCGCCCCGCCCGCGGTCAAGCGCCCAGGAAGTCCGCGATCGCCTGGCCCAGCTCCGGCTTGGTCACCGCGCTCATGTGCCCGCCCGGGACTTCGCGCAGCGTGGCGTTCGGCAGCAAGTCCGCGAGCGCGGCATGGCTGCCGTTGTCGCTGTCCTCCTCGCCCGCGACCACCAGCGTCGGCTGTTGGATCGCGGCGATCGCCTCGCGAGACGTATCCACGAAAGTGTCGAGGATGCCGAGCAGCGCGATCGGGTCGCCCTTGGTGGTCTTCAGGAAAGCCTCGGCCAGCCACTCGGGGGTCCCGCGTTCGTGCTTCCCGAGATTGGTGAGGATGTTGCGGAAGTGATCGGCCCGGCCGCTGGTGCCGGTCAGCCCCTCCAGCCCCATCCCCGCGACCACCAGCTTGGCCGGCGCCGCACCACGCGCGACCATCCGCACCGCGGTGCGCCCGCCCAGCGAATAGCCGGCAAGGTCATAGTCGCTGAGGCCAAGGTGCCGGACCAGCGCCTCGCCGTCCTGCGCAAGCGCGTCCGCGGGATAGGCGGCAGGATCATGCGGACGGGCGCTGTGCCCATGCGCACGCAGGTCCGGCATGATGACCCGATAACCCTTGGCGGCAATCTTGGCGGCGTGGCCGTAGCGGATCCAGTTGGTGTAGGCGTCGCTGAAATAGCCGTGGATCAGCAGGAGCGGACGGCCCTCGCCGCCCTCATGCCAGGCAATCTCGGTGCCGTCGAAGCTCTGGAAGCGGTGCGTCTCAGTCGGGAAGTCTGCCAACGATTTTCATCCACCTGTCGCGCGTGTTCGGGTTCTCGTCGGCGCGATATTCGGGCAGCCCGCGTGTGTCGAGCCATTGCGGGTGCCAACTCTCCACCCCGAAGTGGTGGCGCGGCTGAAAGCGGCCCGGCGCATCGAAGCTGCCGACCGTCAAGTCCAGGTTCTCGCTGTCCGGGAACTCGAACGTCAGCGGCGTACCGCATTCCCGACAGAAGCCGCGGCTGGCGATCGGGGAAGAGGCATAGCGATCGGGCTCCTGCTCCCACACCACCTCCGCCTTGCGGACGTTCTTGAACGCGATCGAGACGCCGCCGGTCGCCCGCTGGCACATGCGACAGTGGCAGAGATAGGCATCGTCGTCGTGGATGGTCACGCGATAGCGCACCCGCCCGCACTGGCACCCGCCCGAAACCGTCTCGCGCATCGCGCTTCTCCTGCACCCGTTTGCTGGACCACCTCGACATTGTGCGCCGCTTGGGCATCATTGTCGAAGGGGCGTCCGCCCCCTGCCATCCGTTGCTTCGCCAGGAGTCGTTCCGCCCATGCCCTTCCGTTCCACGCACCCTTCTCTGCGTCTCCTTGCACTCGCCGCGCTTGTCGGGACGTCCACCGCAGCAATCGCCGCCCCCGCCAAGAAGCCCAGCTTCGACGTCGCGCGCGTCTCCAACGACATCAAGACGCTGTCGAGCGACGAGTATGAGGGTCGCGGTCCCGCCACCCGCGCCGAAACCAAGACGATCGAGTACATCGCCGCGCAGTTCAAGGCGGCGGGGCTGAAGCCGGCCGGCGACAAGGGCAGCTGGTTCCAGGACGTGCCGCTGCTGCGCTCCGACATCGTCGGCACGCCCAGCCTGGCGATGGCGATCGGCGGCGCGAACAAGCCGCTCACCCAGGGCAACGAGATCGCGGTGCGCGCGGCCTCGACCGGCCAGACCTCGGTCCAGCTGAACGCGGCACCGCTGGTGTTCGTCGGCTATGGCGTGAAGGCGCCGGAGCGCAACTGGGACGACTTCAAGGGCGTCGATCTCAAGGGCAAGATCATGGTCGTGCTCGTCAACGACCCCGATTTCGAGGGCGGCGAAGGCGACTTCGGCGGCCGGCTGATGACCTATTACGGCCGCTGGACCTACAAGTACGAGGAAGCCGCGCGCCAGGGCGCGGCCGGCGTGCTGGTGATCCACGAGAGCGAGCCCGCCTCCTACGGCTGGGCGACGGTCAAGAACTCGAACACCAACACCATGTTCGACATCGTCCGCGCGAACCCCGCAGCCGCGCACACGCCGATGGAAGGCTGGATCCAGGAGGACCTCGCCGCCGAATTGTTCAAGGCGTCCGGCACCGACTTCGAGGCGGCAAAGGCCGCGGCGCGCAAGGCGAACTTCCGGCCCATGCCGCTCAAGGCGACGATGACCGCCAGCTACCAGGTAAAGCCGGAGATCATCACCTCGCACAACGTGGCCGGCATCCTGCCCGGCAGCCGCCACCCGGACGAGACCGTGATCTACTCGGCGCACTGGGATCACCTGGGCATCGGCGCCCCGGATGCGAAGGGCGATACCATCTACAACGGCGCGCTCGACAATGCGTCGGGCACCGCGGCGCTGATGGAACTCGCTCGTGCCTATGGCAAGGGACCGAAGCCCGACCGGTCGATCCTGTTCCTGGCGGTGACAGCGGAGGAAAAGGGGCTGCTCGGCTCCGAATATTACGCCGACAACCCGCTCCGGCCGCTCGCCACTACGGTGGGCGCGATCAACATGGACGGTCCGTTCGCGGTCGAGAAGACGACCGACTTCAGCATTTCGGGTGCGGCCAAGCTCGACCTGCTGACCATGCTGACCGAGGAAGCCGCCAAGTTCGGCCGCCACTACACGCCCGAGGCGCGGCCGGAAGCGGGGAGCTTCTATCGCTCGGACCATTTCCCCTTCGCCAAGCGTGGCGTGCCGGCCATCTCCTATGACGCGGGCCAGGAACTCGTGAACGGTGGTGCCGCGCGCGGCAAGGAGTTGAGCGACCTCTACACCCGCGACCGGTACCACCAGCCTGCGGACGAATATGATGCCAGCTGGAACACCAGCAGCTGGGAAGGCGACCTCACGCTGCTCTACAATCTCGGCGATCGCCTGGCGAACGGGCGGGTCTGGCCGAACTGGTCCGCCGACAGCGAATTCCGCGCCACCCGTGAGGAGACCGCGTCCCAGCGCAAGTAAGACCGTGATCGGGAGCGGCTGGGCGCCGCTCCCACCGGCTCCGGTGGCACGTCCCATGGACGCAGCGCCGAGCCGGCGATAAGAGCCCGTCAAAACAAGCGCATCAGGAGAGGCATGTCCTGCCGAGGCCCCCTTTTCGGAGCCCTTGATGACGTCTGCCCGCCGCCCCTCCCCTCACGACGGCATCCCGCACAGCAGTGCGGAGGATCTCTATGCGATGTTCGTCGGCTGCACGCTGCTGGTGCTGGGGCTGGTGTTCCTGAAAGCGGCGGGGCTGGTGACGGGCGGCATCGCGGGGATCGCGCTGCTCGTCTCCTATCTCGTGCCGCTTCCGCCGGGCGTGCTGTTCACCATCATCAACCTGCCCTTCTTCGCCTTCGCTTGGAAGGTGATGGGCGCGCGCTTCACGCTGCGCTCGATCGCGGTGAACGCGGGCATCGCGCTGTTCTCCGCGATCCGGCCCTACGCCTTCGAAGTCGGTACCGTGCACCCGTTATTCGCGGCGCTGGTCGGCGGAACCGTGATCGGCATGGGGATCCTGTCGCTCGCCCGCCATGACGCCGCCGTCGGCGGGACCGGTGTGCTGACGCTGTGGCTGCAACGCGAACGCGGTTGGAACGCAGGGCGAACCCAGATCGCGCTCGACGTGGTGATCCTCGCGCTGGCAATCCCGGTGGTGTCGGCCCAGCAACTCGGCTGGTCGATCCTGAGCGCCGCGGCGATCAGCGGCATCCTGATCGCATGGCATCGGCCGGGCCGCTACACCGGCTATTGAGCGGCGTGGCCGCCCCGACGCGGAGCCGGGGCAGCCAGAGCGTCAGGCGGCCTTCTTGAGGTGCCGGCGGCCGAGCAGCTCGGCGATCTGCACCGCGTTCAGCGCGGCACCTTTCCGCAGGTTGTCGCTGACGCACCACAGCGCCAGGCCGTTCTCCACGGTCGAGTCCTCGCGGACGCGGCTGATATAGGTCGCGAACTCGCCCACGCTTTCGATCGGCGTGATGTAGCCGCCGTCCTCGCGCTTATCGACCAGCATGACGCCGGGCGCCTCGCGCAGGATGTTCTGCGCTTCCTCGGCCGAGATCTCGTTCTCGAACTCGATGTTGATCGCTTCCGAATGGCCGACAAACACTGGCACGCGCACGCAGGTGGCGACCACCTTGACCTTGGGGTCCAGGATCTTCTTGGTCTCGACCACCATCTTCCACTCTTCCTTGGTCGAGCCGTCGTCCAGGAAGCTGTCGATGTGCGGGATCACGTTGAAGGCGATCTGCTTGGTGAACTTCTTCGCCTCGGCCGGATCGCCGACGAAGATGTTGCGGCTCTGCTCGAACAGCTCGTCCATGCCCGCCTTGCCCGCGCCGGACACCGACTGGTAGGTCGCGACGACGACGCGCTTGATCTTGGCGGCGTCGTGCAGCGGCTTCAATGCCACCACCATCTGCGCGGTCGAGCAGTTCGGGTTGGCGATGATGTTCTTCGCGCGATAGCCGTCGATCGCCTCGGGGTTCACCTCCGGCACGATCAGCGGCACGTCCGGGTCCATGCGGTACAGCGACGAATTGTCGATCACCGTGCAGCCGGCGGCGGCGAATTTGGGCGCGTAGACCTTGGTCGCTTCGGAGCCGATCGCGAACAGCGCCATGTCCCAGCCGGTGGGATCGAAATGCTCGATGTTCTGGATCTTGTACTGCTTGCCGGTCTCGCCAAAGTCGACCGTGTCGCCGACCGACCGCGACGAGGCGAGCACCGCCAGTTCGTCGATCGGAAACTCGCGCTCCGCCAGGATGTTGAGCATCTCCCGCCCGACATTCCCGGTCGCGCCTGCGACCACCACCCGATAGCCCATCACTTACTCCACTCGCATTGTCGCCGCGGCGCTAGACTGTCTCCAGCCCCGCGGCAACCAAGCGTTACTTTGCTGCCGCGTTCTGCGGCTTTGGCGCAACAACATTACGATCCAGGAACGACAGGATCGTCTTCCACAGGTGCTCGCTGACGCCCGGCCCGCCGACCCGATGGGTGTTGCCGGGATAGAACATCATCTCGAACGGCGTCGCCGTCCGCTGCATCTCCGCCGCGAACAGCGTCGAGTTGTCGAGGAACACGTTGTCGTCCGCCATGCCGTGGATCAGCAGCAGCGGATCACGGATCTTCGACGCCTCCGTCACCACGCCCGACGACGCATAGCTCTGCGGATCGGTGCGCGGATCGCCCAGGTACCGCTCCGTATAATGCGTGTCGTAGAGCCCCCAGTCGGTGACCGGCGCGCCCGCCACTGCCGCCGCGTACACGCCCGGCGTCTTCTCCAGCATCTTGAGCGACAGATAGCCGCCATAGGACCAGCCATAGGTCGCGATCTTGGCCCGATCCACGAAAGGCAGCGTCTTTAGGTAGTTGGCGCCCGCCAGCTGGTCCTCGACCTCGACCGTCCCCATCGCGTGATAGAGCTGGTTCTCGAACGCCGTGCCGCGGTTGTACGAGCCGCGATTGTCGATCTGGAAGAAGATCCACCCCTGGTCGACCAGATACTGCGGCAAGGCGCCCTGCCAGCCGCGCGTCACCTGCTGCCCAGTGCCGGGACCGCCGTAATGCTGGAAGAACACCGGGTATTTCTTGCCCGGCTCCAGCGGCGGCGTGATCATCTCCCAGTGCAGCGTCGATCCGTCGGCGGCCTTGATGGTGCCGAACTGCGTCTGGCGATGGCTGGCGGCGAACGGATAATAGGGGTGGTCCGGGCCGATGGCGTTCTCGTTGATCCACGCGATCCGCTTGCCCGTGACGTCCGCCAGATAGACCTGCGCCGGCTGACTCGGGCTGGAGCGCGTGATCAGGAAGCGGCTCGCCGCCCCGTCCATGGTGGCGCCGTTCCACCAGCCCTTTTCGGTGAGCCGGGTGACGGTGCCCGGCCGCTTGAGGTCTAGCGCATAGAGATGCTGCTCGAGCACGTCGTCCTTGTTGCCGGTGAAGAACAGCCGGCCCTTCGCCTCATCGAAGCCGACCAGCGACTGGACGACCCAGTCACCCTTGGTCAGCTGAGTCCACTTGCCCGCCTTCCAGCGGTAAAGATGGCCGAAGCCGTCGCGCTCCGATCGCCAGATGAGGCTGCCGTCCTTCATCACGCGATAGGCGTCGGACAGGTTGATCCAGCTGCGTTCGCCCGCGGTCTCGGTGAACAGCACGGTCGACTTGCCGGTGGCAGGGTCCACCCGCAGCATGTCGAGCCGCTTCTGGTCGCGGGTCTGGCGCTGGACCAGCATCGCCGAGCCGTCCGGCAGCCAGTCGACGCGCGCGAGATAGATGTCGGGATCGCTGCCCAGGTCGACCTTCACCTTGCCTGAGCCGTCCGGCTTCATGACATAGAGGTCGACCAATGCGTTGGGCGTGCCTGCCGCAGGGTAGCGCTGGTCATAGACCTTGGTGCCGGTGGCGCCGATCGCGGCGCGGCTGAACACCTTCACCGGCGCCTCGTCGAAGCGCTCGACCGCGATGTAGCGTTCGTCGGGCGACCACCAATAGCCGGTGTTGCGGTGCATTTCCTCCTGCGCCACGAACTCGGCCTCGCCGAAGTGGACGGTGCCCGCGCCTTCGGTCGTCACCGCCTGCGCCGCGCCGCCTGCGAGCGGCTGCACGAACAGATTCTGGTCGCGGACGAAGCTGACGAAGCGGCCCTTGGGGCTCACCAGCGGGTTGAGCTCGCCCGCCTGGGTCTCGGTCAGGCGGCGGACCTGACCGTCGAGGGTTGCCAGGAACAGGTCGCCGTCCAGCGGCACCAGGATCGACTGTCCGTCGGGCGCGAAGTCATAGGCGACGATACCGCGCGATCCTGCGATGCGCGCACGCTCGCGCTGCATCTTCTCGGCCTCCGACAGTTCGGCGCCCGATCCGACCTTCTTGGAATCGACCAGCATCCGCCACTCGCCGGAGGTCGTGTCCATCGCCCAGAGGTCAAAGCGCTCCTTCTCGTCCGCACGGTTGCGCAGCACCGTCACATAGCGGCCGTCGGGTGAGATCTGCAGGTTGCGCGGCGCGGTGCCGTTGAGGTCGGGGCTGCCGAACACACGCGCGAGCGTCAGCGTCTGCTGCGCGTCCTGCGCTGCCTGCGTCACCGCCGCCGGCTGTGGCGATCGGGCCAGATCAGCAGCCATGGCAGCGGTTCCGCTCGTCATCATGGCAACGCCCAACACCCATCTCAACATCCCGTCGCGTCTCCGTGGAACACGCCTGCGGACGCAGGCGACGGCCGCGTTATCGCGGCGCAGGAGCCCCGGGTAAAGCGCTGGTTCGCCTTCAGGAACAGCGCGCACGCAAAAGGGGCGCGGAAGGCTGTCGCCCTCCACGCCCCCAAAGCGGAACCGATGGGTGCCGGCCGTTACTCGGCGGCAGCAGCCGTCGGGCGCGGGTCGCGACGCTCGGCGATACGCGCCGACTTGCCGGTGCGGCCACGCAGGTAATAGAGCTTCGCACGACGCACCACGCCGCGGCGAACCACCTCGACCGAGTCGATGTTCGGCGAGTACAGCGGGAAGACGCGCTCGACGCCCTCACCAAAGCTGATCTTGCGAACGGTGAACGACGAGCCCATGCCCTTGTTCGAGCGCGCGATGCACACGCCCTCGTAGTTCTGGACGCGGGTGCGCTCGCCTTCGACGACCTTCACGCCGACGCGCAGCGTGTCGCCCGCGCGGAATTCCGGAATCTTCTTCGCCTCGTTGAACTTGGCGATCTGCTCGGCTTCGAGCGTCTGGATGAGGTTCATGTCAGTCTTCCTCGTCATGTCGCCGCGCGCCAGAGGGAGGTCGGACCCGAGCGCCCTCATGGCGCTCCCACAGATCCGGCCTCCGTAGCCGTGTATCGACCTCGGCCCTGTGCTTTCGCCAGGCCGCGATCTTCGCATGATCCCCCGATCGCAGCACTTCGGGGATCGTGCGCCCTTCCCATGTCACTGGTCGGGTATATTGCGGGTATTCGAGCAGCCCCGTTTCGAAGCTCTCGTCATCCCCGCTTGAAGCGGCGCCCATTACGCCTGGAAGCAGCCGAATGCAAGCATCCAGCAGGACCAGCGCGCCCATCTCCCCGCCCGACAGCACATAGTCGCCGATCGACACCAGCTCGATGTCGCGCGCCTCGAACAGGCGCTCGTCATAGCCCTCGAACCGGCCGCACAGCACGGTGACGCCCGGCCCCTGCGCCAGTTCCCGCACCCGCTGCTGGTCGAGCGGGCGTCCGCGCGGGCTCATCGCGATCACCGGGCGCCCATCGACCCCGTTTCCGGCGACGCTGTCGAGGGCGGCGGCAAGCACATCGGCGCGCATCACCATCCCCGCCCCGCCGCCAGCCGGCGTGTCATCCACCGAGCGGTGCTTGTCGGTCGCGAAGTCGCGAATCTGCACCGTCTCCAGCGACCAGCGGCCCTCGCGCAGCGCCCGGCCGGCGAGCGAAGTGCCGAGCGGGCCGGGAAACATCTCCGGGTAAAGCGTTAGGACGGTTGCGGCAAAGGACATGCCCGCCCCATTGACCGATGGAGACAGGATGACAAGTTCCGAGACGCAGCGCGACGACTGCATCATCATCGGCGCAGGCCCCGCCGGCCTCACCGCCGCCATCTACCTGGCGCGCTTCCACCTCTCGATCCGGCTGTTCGACTGCGGCTCCAGCCGCGCGGCGATGATCCCGTGCACGCGCAATCACGCTGGCTACCCCGAAGGGATCAAGGGCACCGATCTGCTCCGGCTGATGTACGTCCAGGCCAAGCGTTACGGCGCCCATCGGGAGCTTGCGGAGGTCACCGGCCTCGCCCGCGAGGAGGACGGGTTCGTCGTGCGCGTCGGCAACCGGGTGGCGCGCGCCCGCACCGTGCTGCTGGCGACCGGCGTGGTGAACCACCGGCCCAAGAGCCTCCCGAACGACGTTCACGATGCCGCGCTCGCACGCGGGCTGCTCCGCTATTGCCCGATCTGCGACGGCTATGAGGTGACGGACAAGCGCGTGGGCGTGATCGGCACCGGCGATCACGGCATGCGCGAGGCGCTGTTCCTGCGCGGCTATACCCGCGACGTGACGCTGATCGCGCCGGAAGCCGAGCATGGGCTGGACGACGCCTGCGCGGCGAAGCTGGATGCCGCCGGAATCCAGCGGGTGGACGGGCCCTGCGGCGGCTTCGCGATCGAGGGGGATCAACTGGCGCTCGACACCGCCGGCGGGCGGATGGCCTTCGACAGCGTCTATCCCGCGCTCGGCTCCCGCATCCGCTCGCACCTGGCGGTGGAGGCAGGCGCGCGGGCGAGCGAGGACGGCTGCCTGGAGGTCGACGACCACCAGCGCACCTCCGTCCCGGGCCTGTTCGCCGCGGGGGACGTGGTGAAGGGCCTGGACCAGATCAGCCATGCCATGGGCGAAGCGGGCGTCGCTGCCACCACGATCCGCAACACGCTGAGCGAGCAGTCCCCGCTCTGGCGCTAGCCCAAGACGCGTAGCTTCTCCGGCGCGGTGCCCTCTGCACCGCGCACCGCCCGTTCGACTTCGGCCTCGCTCAGGCCGAAGTCGCCGAGCGCATAGCGGTGGCCCGCCAGCCGGCGGTGCCGCCGCTGGTCCAGGTAGCGCTGCATCCGGCTTCGCACTTCTTCTGTCAGCGACAGGCCGAGCATGCGATAGACCCGCTGCATCTCCCGCTCCCAATCTTCGCCGATCGCATCGAAGCCGACGTCCACCTGCGGCACGTCCGCCGCCGCGCGCGCCGCCCGCATCCGCCGCTCCCGCAACGCCACCTTGCGCACCCACTCCGCCCCGATCCAGTGGCGGTCGACGTGGTCCGATTGCACGCGCATCTGGCTGTGCACCAGCGATGCCGAGGATGCGACCACGGCCGATGCCGGCCGGTCGAGGCAGACGAGCCGTGCGTCCGGGAAGGCCTCTAGCAGCGAGTCCAGATCCTGCGCGAACTGGGGGAGCTTGAGCACCCACGGTCGGCGCTCCCGGTCCTCTCGCCCCTTCCGGAGCCACGCCACCGTCTGCAACAGCCGCTTGAACTCGGCATAAACGGGGCGCGTATCCATCGCCTCGCTGACAGCGGCGAAGCTCGGGATGCGCCACTGCGCCTCGAACGCCGCGCCGAAGATCGATACGTTGTGCAGTCCGATCTCCTCGTCCGCCGCCTCCAGGGCGGTCGGATGGATGATGCGGAACTCGGGGTTCAGCCATTTCGCACAGCGCAGGCCGATCCATGCCCGCACCCGCCGGTCGTCGAGCCAGCGGCGCCGCGCGATCGGCACCGGGTTCCAGCTTTCGAAGAAGCGGGTGTGCGCCAGCCGGGGATCGCAGGCGAGCAGCCGCTGCATTCGCGTGCTCCCCGAGCGCATCTGCCCCAGCACGATGATCGGCCGGGGAATAGGTTGGTCGAGGATTTCCGGATGCCGCCGCCAGAGCGCATGGACGCGCGCCCGATCGGCAAGGGCTGCGACCAGTTGGCCATAGGCGATCACCGTCCCGAGCGGCGACAGCGCCGCCTCCTCCCGCAGTGCCCCGGTCAGCCGCTCCAGCCGGTCCTCCCACCCGCTGCCGCTTCCCAGCTCCTGCAGGCCGGTTCTCGCGCGAGCGGCGGCGATCAGATGATCCGGCTCCAGAACGGGTCGCGAAAGCCAGCCTCGGCTCCATGCCTTTTCCAGCAGCTCGCTCACGCGGGCGTTCCGGCGGTGCTGCGCGGCAGGGGCGACGAGTTCCAAGCGATAGACCTCCGGCAGCCAAGATCGAGGCCCTCGCCGGCAAGCAGGAAGAACCCGCCCGCCAGCGCCGAGTGCCACGCATCGCTTTTAAGGGCTGGGTCGCCCGTGGATAGCCCGCGTCATCCGCGGTGCTGCGCGTGCCGCGTGCGCAGATAGAGCGACAGGATGCCGGAGGGCGACTGCAACCGGCGGTAGGCATTGCGTTCCGCCCAGCCGCGAAGCGGAGCGTCCAGCCCGCCGGGCGCCGCGGGGGTCGAGCGCACCTCGCCGCCGGTCACGATCGCCGGCGGCGGCGCGCTGCTCAGCACCCGGTCCAGGCTCTCGCGCGTGACCATGTGCATCCGCTGCTCCTCGGCCGGCGTTGCTAGCCCCCGCATGCGGAACAGGAACGGTCCCATGGCGAAGCGGGGGTCGATGTCGAGCTTGCCGCCCGCAAACCGCTCCGGCGACAGGCTGACCGCCTTGCCCGGCATGCCGCTGTCGTCCAGATGCTCCCCCAGCCAGTCGCCGTCCGCCACCGCGAACAGGATCGGCGAGCCGCCCCGCAGCGCCGCGATCGACTCGCTGGTCGTCCGCCAAAGCCCCAGAACCAGGGTCACAGCCAGCACCAGCTGCAGGCTCCTGCGTGGGGCGATGGGCCCATGGATCGCGCCGAACCGCACGAACAGCGGCGGCAGGATCGGAATGACATATTGGCGGAAGCTCGGCTGCGGCAGCATCGCGGCGATGCAGCCGGCGATGATCAGCCAGTCGAGCGCGACGCCATGACGATCTCCGCCGTGGCGGAACCGCCGCCAGAGCACCAGCGCGAGCACCACCAGCGCAGGCCCCTGGACCAGGAACCAGGCGAGCCGGCCGAGCGTCGTCGGGAACTCGAGCATGTGCGCCTGCTCGTTGAGCATCCGCCATTGCTGGGGTGCGACCAGCGAATATTCGAAGACGCCGAACAGGAAGCTCTCCGGCGCGATCGCCAGCAGTGCCAGCGTCGGCACCACGCCGACTGCGCCGCCCAGCGCATAGGCCGTGGCGCTACGGAAGCGGTCGCGGCGCCCCTCGTACAGCATCACCGCGAACAGTACGCCCGCCGGCACGATGTAGCTGATCTTGACCGACACGGCCGCACCGAACGCGAGCCCGGCCAGGAAGACGCGCCGGTTCGGGCGGATCCGCAGGTGCGTGTCGACCAGCAGCCAAATGCCCAGCGCCTCGAAGAACACCGGCAGCGCGTCGTTGCGCGCGACGCCGCCGGCAAAGATCATCGCGTCGCACAATGCCAGCATGACGGCGGCGGCGAAGGCCCGCCGCGGTGTTCCCCCCGCCGCCTTGGCCGCCAGATAGACGAACACGATCGCCCCGGCGGCGGCCGCCGCATTGGCGAGCCGCAGCGCAAGAAACAGCCAGCCTTCCTCGACAAAGGCGAACGGCGCGAGAAGAAAGGGCTGCAGCGGCGTCTGCAGGTACATGAAATCGCGGAACGGCAGCCCGTACCGCATCAGCTCCACGGCCGCGACATATTGGCTCTCGTCGCGGTTCAGGGGCAGTACCAGTGCAGCGAGTACGAACAGCGTCAGGGCTGCGAGGAGCAGCAACGGAGCAGGCTTGCGAAACATCGCGGGCGGCCTAGCCAGCGGCCGCAGGGGCGGCAAGCGACGAATTATGACAATCTTGCAACAGCTTGCCCGGTCGGCACGCCTGTCTCAGACCTCGATGAAGGCCGTCGTGACCACCAGTCGGTCGCCATTCCATTCCGGAACCGCGTCGGCCCGCATCGGGACCATGAAGCGCTTGCCCGTCGGACGCTCGATCTCGAGCACGTCGCCCGCGCCGAAGTTCTCGACGGCGACCACGGTGCCGAGCGGTTCGTCCGCATCGGAGACCGCGGCGAGCCCGATCAGGTCCGCGTGATAATATTCGCCTTCCTCCAGCGGAGGCAGGCTGTCGCGCGGCACCCACAGCTGGGTACCGCGCAACGCCTCGGCCGCGTCGCGCGAGGAGACCTCGGCGAAGCGGGCGATGGCGCCATTGTTGCCCGGCCGAACCGACCGGAGCGTCAGGGCCCCGCCATTCAGCACGGTGTGCACGCCCAGGTCTTCGGCGAAGACCTTGAGCCGCACCTCGCCTGCGACGCCGTGCGCGCCGATCGCGACGGCGAGCACCACCCGGCGCTCGCCGCCGGCGTCCGGCTCCGCCTCAGGCGTCGGGAGATCCGTCGCCGCCGCCGGGGGCGTCGTCGGCACCCTCCGCGGGATCGGGCGTCGAGACGCCGGTGTTCGCACCGGTGTCCGGGGACGACGAGTCGTCATGGTCGTTGGCGCCGTGCTGTTCGGGGTCGATGGTCATCGTGCCGCTCCTTCTGCCGGCCCGCCCCTTGCAGGCGGGTTCGGCAGAAGAAACGCACGAATGCCCGTTTGGGCTCAGGCCTCGGCGGTCTCGGCCGGAGCCTCGGCAGCGGCAGCCGCTTCGGCAGCCTTGGCCGCACGCTCTTCAGCGCGCTCGGTGGCCTTTTCGCCCGGCTTGCCCTTGTTCGGGTTGTTGCGCGCGGTGCGCTCCTTGACGCCGGCTGCGTCCAGGAAGCGGAGGACGCGGTCGGTCGGCTGCGCACCAACGCTCAGCCAGTGCTTCGCACGCCCGGTGTCGAGCACCACGCGCTTCTCGTCATCCTTGGCGAGCAGCGGGTTGTAGGTGCCGACCTTCTCGATGAACTTGCCGTCACGCGGGCTGCGCGCGTCGGCGACCACGATCCGGTAATAGGGGCGCTTCTTCGAGCCGCCGCGCGACAGACGCATGCTGATTGCCATGGGATTTCCTTCTTCTTTCTACTCGTGGCCGCGGCGATCGCCGGACCGTTGGTTGCTGATTGCTCCTTTCGGAGCACTCACTTCTTCTTGATCAGATTCTCAAAGCCGGGGGGCAGCTGCATGCCGCCCTTGCCGACCCCGGGAAGCCCGGGCAGGCCGCCGCTACCGCCGGCCTTGCTCATCATGTCGCCAAGCTCGGCGCCACCCAGCGCATTGCCCAGGCCGGCCATGCCGCCGCCTGGACCGCCCTTGCCCAGCATCGCCATCATGCCCTTCAGACCGCCCATCTTCTTGAGCTTCTTCATGGCCGTCGACATTTCCTGATGCATCTTCAGGAGCTTGTTGACGTCCTGCACCGTGGTGCCGGAACCCTTGGCGACGCGGATCTTGCGCTTGGCGTTGAGCAGTTCGGGCTTGGCGCGCTCCTTGGGCGTCATCGACGTGATCATCGCGTCCATGCGCAGCAGGATCTTCTCGTCGACCGCACCGGAGGCCATCGCGGCCTGCGCCTTCTTCATGCCCGGGATCATGCCGGCCAGCGCACCCAGCCCGCCCATGCGGCGCATCTGCTGGAGCTGCGCGCGCAGGTCGTTCATGTCGAACTGACCCTTGGCCATCCGGTTGGCGATGCGCTCGGCATCCTCCGCCTGGATGCTCTCGGCAGCGCGCTCGACCAGCGACACCACGTCGCCCATGCCGAGGATGCGGCCGGCGACGCGCTTGGGATGAAACGGCTCGATCGCGTCCAGCTTTTCGCCGACACCTGCGAACTTGATCGGCTTGCCGGTGACCGCGCGCATCGAAAGCGCCGCACCACCGCGCGCATCGCCGTCCATGCGGGTCAGGATCACGCCGGTGAGCGGGACCTGCTCGGAAAAGCTGGTCGCGACGTTGACCGCGTCCTGGCCGGTGAGCGAGTCGACCACCAGCAGCGTTTCGTTCGGACGGGCGATGTCGGACACCGCCTTCATCTCGTCCATAAGCGCCTGGTCAACGTGCAGGCGGCCCGCAGTGTCGAGCATCACCACGTCGAAGCCCTGGAGCTTCGCCGACTGGAGTGCGCGCCGGGCGATGTCGACCGGCTGCTGGCCCTGCACGATCGGCAGCGTCGCCACCTCGACCTGCTGGCCCAGCACCGCCAGCTGCTCCTGCGCGGCCGGACGATTGACGTCGAGCGACGCCATCAGGACCTTCTTGCGCTCGCGGCCCGACAGCAGCTTGGCGAGCTTCGCCGTCGTCGTGGTCTTGCCCGATCCCTGGAGACCGACCAGCATCACCACCGCCGGCGGCGTAACCGCGATGTCGAGCTCGGCCGTGTCCGGCCCGAGCATGTCGACCAGCGTGTCGTGGACGATCTTGACGACCTGCTGCCCCGGCGTGACCGAACGCAGCACGTCCTGGCCGATCGCAGCCTCGGTCGCCTTGTCGACAAAGGAGCGCGCGACCGGAAGCGCGACATCGGCCTCCAGCAGCGCCACGCGCACTTCGCGCATGGCGGTACGCACGTCGGCTTCGGTCAGCGCGCCACGGCCCCGCAGGCGATCGAAGACGCCTCCCAGCCGGTCGCTCAAGCTATCGAACACGTACCTGCTCCACTTCCATGTCCTCCGTCCGGCGCCCAAGCAAAACACGCCGGCGGACGAAACCTCGTCGGCCGGCGTCGCCCGTAGGCGTTCGCATGGATGCCGTCCCATTGAGGAACGACGGTGGCCCGATAGCGGATTGCGCCGAACTGGGCAAGTCATGCGCGGGACCGGCGGGATTTAACCCGATCTACATACCTGTGGCGGACAAGGAGTCATGCGCTCGCGGCTTCCTCTCGGCACGATCTTCGGCACCGATCGTTCAGGCAGGTTGCGTCCTTCCTCGGACGCGCTGTTGCTGGGGATCGGCATCGCCTCGCTGCTGCTCCTGGTGGGCATCGGCAGCACCCTTCTCGCCAGCACGCTCGGGGTTTGGCTGGGGGGCGGACCGCCGCCGCAGCGGCTGCTCGTCGTGGCGCTGCTGCTCAACCTCGCGCTTATGCTGCTCGGGTGGAATCGCCACCAGGCGCAACGCGCGGCCGCGCAGGCGCAGGAGGCCGCCGAAGAACACGCCCGCGCGCTGGCAGCCCCCGACCCGCTGGCGATCCTGCTGGATCGCAAGGACTTCGCCTCCGAGGGCGCCGCGATGATCGAGCGCGCCGGCCGGGCGCGCGGCGCAGTTGCGCTGCTGCTGGTCGACCTCGATCATTTCAAGGCGATCAACGACATGCACGGCCAGCCGGCGGGTGACGTCGTGCTTCGGCACGCGGCGACCGCGCTGATCGAGACGATGCCGCCCGGCAGCCGCATCGCGCGCATGGGGGGCGACTCCTTTGCCTGTGCGCTGCCGATCACGCCTGCCCAGCCGGCGCCGATCCAGAGGCTCGCCGAACGCCTGCTGGCGCGCCTCTCGCAGCCGGTCGACGTCGGAGGCGTGCGCTGTCAGGTCACCGCCTCTGTCGGGGTCGCCTGCTCGGGTGCGGACTGCCCGTCGATCAAGGCGCTGATGCGCGCCGCCGACATCGCGCTCTACACGGCCAAGCGGAACGGCCGCGATCGCTTCGCCTGGTTCGATCGCTCGATGGAGCGCGAGCTGCACAGCCGGAACGACCTGGAAGAGGCGCTACGCATCGCCATCCCGCAGGGGCAGATCCTCCCCTTCTTCGAACAGCAGATGGACCTCGTGACCGGCGACCTCGACGGGTTCGAGGTACTGCCCCGCTGGCAACACCCGGCGCGCGGCTTGCTGGAAGGTGAGTCGTTCCTGCCGCTCGCGGAGGATACCGGCCTCGTCGCAGACCTGTCCTTGTCGCTGATGCGCCAGGCGTTCGACGCCGCCCGCGACTGGGACCCGTCGCTCTGCCTCTCGGTCAATCTTTCGCGCTGCCAGCTGCGGGATGCGTGGCTGGCACAAAAGATCCTGAAGCTCCTGACCGAAACCGGCTTCCCTGCGCATCGGCTCCAGGTGGAGATCACCGAAAGCGCGCTGTTCGACAACCTGCCGCTGGCGCAATCGATCATCGGCAGCCTGAAGAACCAGGGCGTGCGGGTCGCGCTGGACGATTTCGGCACCGGCTATTCCAGCCTGGCCCATTTGCGCGCGCTGCCGCTCGATCGGATCAAGATCGATGCCAGCCTCGTCCAGTCCATGGCCGACAGTGCCGACGCCACCGCCATCGTCAACGCGATCGCGCGGCTGGGGGAGAGCCTGAACCTGCCCGTGACTGCGCAGGGCGTGCCGAACGATGCCGTCGAGACGCGCCTGCGCGGGATCGGCTGCGCCAAGGCACAGGGGCTGCGCTACGGGCCGCCGCTTTCCACCGCGGGCGTACGCCGGATGCTCGCCGAGCGTCGCCAGCTCGTCGCGCGCCCTGCCCCGGACGCGCCCGTTCAACTCCCGCTCGACGTTACCAACCAGCGCCTGGTTGGCTGAGATAGGCCAGTTCCTCCGGAGTCGAGTCGCGGCCCAGCGCAGCATTGCGCGACGGAAAGCGACCGAAGCGCTCGATCACCGCCGCATGGGCCTGCGCAAACGCCAGGTTCGTCTCCAGCCCCGCCTCGGAAAAGCAGCGCAGGGCGAAGCGCTGCACGCCGCGATCCTCCGAATGCATCAGCGGCATGTAGAGAAAGGCCCGGCGCGGCGGCTCGAACGTCGGCACATAGCCCGCTGCGATGCCCGACAGCGCCAGTTCCAGCCCGAGCGGGTCGGCCGCGAACGCCGCTGCCGAGCCGCGGTAGAGATTGCGCGAGAATTGGTCGACCAGCAGGATTGCCGCCAGCAACCGCTCGGGCGTGTCGCGCCATCCTTCGGCGTCCGTCGCGACCACCGCATCCCGCAAGGCGCCGAACCGCTCGCGGATGGCCGCATCCAGCGCCTCATCCTTGGCGAAATGCTGCTCCGGCGAGAGCTCGTCGAACCAGAAGTGTAGCACGGCATCCGCCGCGCGTTGGACTTCGCTTGGGTCCGCCCCTAGATCAGCCGCCATGCCGCCCCCTTCTTCCGTGTTCCCCGAGGTGATTTCCCTCGGCTGCCGGCTCAACATCGCCGAAAGCGAAGCGATCCGCACGCTGCTGGGGTGCCGGGATGCGGTGGTTGTCAACAGCTGCGCCGTGACCAACGAGGCCGTCGCCGGCACTCGGCGCGCGATCCGCCGCGCACGCCGCGAACGGCCGGACGCGGAACTGATCGTCACCGGCTGCGCCGCGCAGATCGATCCGCAGGGCTTCGCGGCCATGCCGGAGGTCGACCGCGTGATCGGCAACGCCGACAAACTGCTGCCCGAGGCATGGGCCGGCCAGGAGTCGGTGCGCGTGTCGGACTGGGACGCCGTGCGCAGCAATGCGCCGCACCTCGCCCCCGCCTTCGCCGCCCACGTCCGGGCGTTCGTGGAGGTGCAGAACGGCTGCGACCATCGCTGCACCTTCTGCGCCATCCCCTTCGGCCGCGGCCCTGCCCGCTCCGCGCCGGCCGGTGCGGTGGTGGCGCGAGTCGCCGAGGTCGTCGCCGCCGGCCATCGCGAGGTGGTGCTGACCGGCGTGGATCTCACCAGCTACGGCCACGACCTGCCCGGCCAGCCGAGCCTGGGCCAGCTGGTCGAGCGCATCCTCACCCATGTGCCCGCACTCGAGCGGCTGCGGCTGTCGTCGCTCGATTCGATCGAGATCGACGACCGGCTGATGGCGCTGCTCACCGGCGAGCCGCGGGTGCTGCCGCACGTCCACCTCTCGCTCCAGGCGGGCAACGACCTGATCCTCAAGCGGATGAAGCGCCGCCATCTGCGCGCCGATGCCGTGGCGATGGTCGCACGGTTGAAGGCCGCGCGCCCGGAGATCGCGATCGGCGCGGATCTGATCGCCGGCTTCCCGACGGAGGATGACGCGATGTTCGCGGATACGCTGGCGCTGCTCGACGATTGCGACATCGTGCACGCGCACATCTTTCCCTTTTCGCCGCGTGCAGGGACGCCGGCTGCGCGCATGCCACAGGTGAACCCGGCCGTGGCGCGGGAGCGTGCGGCCATGCTGCGCGCCCGTGCGGCGGAGCGCCGTACGGAATGGCTGCGCCGGCACATCGGCACGCGGCAACGTGTTCTGGTGGAACGACCCGGCGACCGCGGACATGCGGAAGCCTTTGCGGAAGTAGGATTGGATAGAACAATGCAGGCAGGCACCATCGCCGACGTGGCAATCATCGCCGTCGAGCAGGACCGGCTGGTGGGAGTGGCGGCATGAGCGCATCGTGGCACGAACGGCTGCTCGGGGGCTTTCGCAAAACCTCCGACCGGCTGATGGGAAACCTCGCTGGCCTCTCGGCCGCGCGACTGGACGAAGAGACGCTCGACGAGATCGAGGAGGCGCTGATCGCCTCCGACCTGGGGCCGGAAACCGCCGCGCGCGTTCGCGCCCGGCTCGCGGAGGGCCAGTATGAGCGCAACATGGAGGAGCTCGGCATCCGCCTGGTGGTGGCCGAGGAGGTCGAACGCTCGCTCGCCAAGGTCGCGAAGCCCCTGGAGATCGAGGCGTTTCCGCGCCCGCAGGTCATCCTGGTGATCGGCGTCAACGGTTCGGGCAAGACCACCACCATCGCCAAGCTCGCCAAGACCCTGGTCGACCAGGACTATGGCGTGATGCTCGCCGCCGGCGACACCTTCCGCGCCGCCGCGATCGGCCAGTTGCGCACCTGGGCCGAGCGGATCGGCGTGCCGATCGTCTCGGGTGCCGAGGGCGGCGACGCCGCCGGCATCGTCTATGAGGCGGTGAAGCAGGCGACTGCGACCGGCATCGACGTGCTGATCGTCGACACCGCCGGGCGCCTCCAGAACAAGCGCGAGTTGATGGACGAACTCGCCAAGATCCGCCGCGTGCTCGGCCGCCTTAATCCGGAGGCGCCGCACGACGTGGTGCTCGTGCTCGACGCCACTACCGGTCAGAACGCGCTCAACCAGATCGAGGTGTTCAAGGAGACCGCCGGCGTCACCGGCCTCGTCATGACGAAGCTCGACGGCACCGCGCGGGGCGGCGTGCTGGTCGCCGCGGCCGAGCGCTACGGCCTGCCGATCCACGCGATCGGCGTCGGCGAGACGGCCGACGACCTTCGTGGTTTCGACGCCAATGAAGTGGCCCGCATCATCGCCGGCGTCGACCAGGGGAGGAACCTGCGATGAGCACGACCGCTCCAGCAAAGGAGGCGAGCCCCGGGCTGCGCATGGCGCTCGATTATGGGCCGCTAGCCGTGTTCTTCGCCGCCAACCTGCTTGCCGGCAAGCTGCACCTGCCCAACATGGTTGACAGCCTGGCGCGCGTGCTGATCGCGACGGCCGCCTTCATGGTGGCGACCTTCGTCGCCATCCTGGTGTCGCACATCAAGACCGGTCGCATCTCGCCGATGCTGTGGATCACCGGTGGGCTGGTCCTCGTGTTCGGTGGGCTCACGCTCTGGTTCCGCGACGACACCTTCATCAAGGTGAAGCCGACCATCGTCTATGCGATGTTCTCGGCCATCCTGGGCTTCGGCCTCGCCACCGGCCGGCCGCTGCTCCAGTCGCTGCTGGAGGGCGCCTATCCGGGCCTCTCGGCCGAGGGCTGGCGCAAACTGACGATCAACTGGACCGGCTTCTTCGCCGCCATGGCGGTGCTCAACGAACTGGTCTGGCGCAACACCAGCTGGGACTTCTGGGTCGGCTTCAAGCTCTGGGGTGCGGTGCCGCTGACGCTGCTGTTCGCGATCGCCAACGTGCCGATGCTGCTGCGCCACGGCCTGACGACGGAAAAGGAAGCGCCGGTTCCGCCCGAGGGCTGAGCCGCGGCGCTGCCCGCTTCCCCCAAAAACACAAAAGGCGCGCCAGCAATGGCGCGCCTTTTTGATTCATCCGAGCACTTCGCGAACCGCAGCACGGGCGATCGCCTGCATCTGGCGATCCGCGGCCGACTGTCGGCGGGCCGTTGGAACGGCGGCTTCGGGAATGGGGAAACTGGAGGTGTTCTGCGTGGTAAAAAACTTCACTCGGTATCCTAAAGGACGGGGACCGGCCCGGCACCTTCGCGTTCGGCGCGAAGCTTGTCGACGCGCTCCTGGCGCTCCGCCATCGCCACCCAGGCCGCCTCGGCCCGGAGACAACGGTCGCGCACCATGTCCAGCGTCGCCGCCTCTGCATCGGCATGGGCCTGTGCGGCGTGCTCACGATAGCTTAGCTGTGCCACGGACGGGTCTCCCGTAAAGAGCTCGGCGGCGCCGGATGGCGCCGCCGGGTCGCCGTCCGACTTAGTCGGCCGGCTGAAGGTTCACCGCCGCCATCTTACCGCGGCGATCCTGCTCCAGCTCGTACGAAACGCGCTGGTTCTGGTTGAGGGTGATCATGCCGGCCCGCTCGACCGCCGTGATGTGGACGAAAGCGTCGTCGCCGCCCGTATCCGGCGCGATGAAGCCATAGCCCTTGTCGGCATTGAAGAACTTGACGGTGCCGAGAATGCTCATGGGATATTCCTTCTTGTCGGCGCGCCCGCGTGTCGGGAGCGCTTGCGCTCAAACACAGGGAAAGAAGGAAGCGGGAGCCGCAAAGCGCCGAAAACCGTCAATATGCGACTGTAGCTGCACCTATATGGCAGGGCCGGGCAAAATTAACAAGGATGCCCCCCCAGATATTTCCTGAAGCGGTCGGGATTTTTCCCCGCGTCGCAAAAACAAAGGGCGGGAAGTTTCCTTCCCGCCCTATGGTTCATGCCTTGGCCGCTTCGTAGCGCTGGTTTGCCACGTCCCAGTCGACGACATTCCACCAGGCCTTGAGATATTCGGGCCGGGCGTTGCGATAGGTGATGTAATAGGCGTGTTCCCACACGTCGTTGCCCAGGATCGGCGTACCCTTCACCGGCGCCACGTCCATCAGGGGGTTGTCCTGGTTCGGGGTCGAGGTGATGGCGAGTTCACCGTCCTGGCCGACGATCAGCCAGGCCCAGCCGGAACCGAACTGGTTCGCACCGGCAGTGTTGAACTGCTCCTTGAACGCATCGACCGAACCGAACTTGGCGTCGATCGCGTCCTTGAGTGCGCCGGTCGGCTGCGAGCCGCCGCCCTTCATCGTCTTCCAGAAGAAGTCGTGGTTCCAATAGCCGCCGCCGTTGTTGCGCAGCTTTGCCGGCGCGCCCGACATGTTGGCCAGGATCTGCTCGATCGTCTTGCCCTCGAGGCTCGGGTCCTCCCCGATCGCCTCGTTCAGCTTGTCCGTATAGGCCTTGTGATGCTTGTCGTGGTGGAGCGTCATCGTTTCCTTGTCGATGGTCGGCTCCAGCGCGTCATAGGCGTAGGGCAGCGGGGGAAGTTCGAAAGCCATGACGGTTCCTCCTTGATGGATTTTGCGATGTCGAACGCGGGCGCGACCGGATGGCTCCGGTCGTTACGGTCGCGTTCTAGGTAAGCTGCGGTGCGCCGTGCGCAACCTCCGATCGGCGCATGCGCAGGTCATCCGCCCCCCTGCCCCAGCAGATTGTGCCGGCGCAGCGCGTGGCGCAACTGGTCGTAGCTCAGCCCCAGCGCCTCCGCCGTGGTGCGCTGGTTGAAGCGGTTCTCGGCAAGCGCGCGCGACAGCAGCTCGCGCTCGAAGCGGTTGACCCGCGTCTTGAAGTCGGCGGGCTCGAAGTCCTGCTCCACCGGCACGGCCACCGTCGATGGAGGCCCCGGCTCGGCCACGGCGGGCGTTACCGATGCGGGTGCCTGGCCGCGCGGACGGTAGGGCGATGCGAAGGGGTCGATCTCGATGCCGTCGATCGGCCCCGGACGTTCCCAACGATAGACGGCGCGCTCCACCACATTGCGCAGCTCGCGCACGTTGCCGGGCCAGGGATGGCTGGTGAGCGCATCAAGCGCGGCGGGGCCGAAACCCGGCCATACCTCGCGCCCGATCTCCGCCGCCATGCGGCGCCCGAAGAACTCGGCGAGCACCGGGATGTCGCCGGCGCGCGCGCGCAGCGGCGGCAGCGTCACCACCTCGAACGACAGCCGGTCGAGCAGATCAGCGCGGAAGGTTCCCGCCGCCACCCGATCGGGCAGATGTTCGTTGGTCGCCGCCACGATGCGGACGTCGACATGAACCGGCCGCGACGACCCGATCCGCGTCACCTCGCCATACTCCACGGCGCGCAGCAGCCGGTCCTGCGCCGCCATCGACAGCGTGCCGAGCTCGTCCAGGAACAAGGTACCGCGATCGGCTTCCTCGAAGCGGCCCGCCCGCGCCTTGGTGGCGCCGGTGAAGGCGCCCGCCTCGTGCCCGAACAGCTCGGCCTCGATCAGCGTTTCCGGGAGGGCGGCGCAGTTCATCACCACCAGCGGCTGGTCCCAGCGGGGCGACAGGCGGTGCAGGCGCTCGGCCACCAGCTCCTTGCCGGTCCCGCGCTCGCCGATCACCAGCACCGGGCGATCCAGCGCCGCCGCGCGGCTGGCCCGTTCCAGCGTGTCGAGAAAGGCCGTCGACTGGCCGATGACTTGGGTCGTGCGCTCCATGCCGGAAGCTTGGCGCAGTTTCCCAACTGTTAGCAACGGCTTTGTTGCGGGACGACGACGACACTCCCGAGAACGGCGGATTTCTGCCATTTCTGAAAACTGGCACGGCTCCTGCAATGCAAGGGACAAGCCCAGCAATCGGGCAGCACAACAGGTTCAGGGAGCACCACGATGACGACCTACAACGCAACGAGCCTCAGCCGGACCCTCGCCAGCCTGATCGGCGCCTTGGTCCTCAGCACGGTGACGCTGGCGGCAACGACCAGCACCGGCCCGACCCCGGCCTTCGCAGTATCCGCCGGCCACGCGATCGCGTGACCGACGGCGGGCCGGGGCGGGATGTTGCCCCCTCGCCCCGGCCCAACCGGAACACACACAGGAGTTTGAATCGATGGGTATCTTTTCCCGCACCCGAGACATCATCGCCGCCAACGTCACCGATCTGCTCGACAAGGCGGAAGATCCCTCCAAGATGATCCGCATGATCATCCTTGAGATGGAGGAGACGCTGGTCGAGGTTCGGGCTTCCGCGGCGCGCACCATCGCCGATCAGAAGGAGATGCGTCGCCACATCACCAAGCTGCAGGGTCTGCAGGAAAGCTGGACCGAAAAGGCCGAGCTCGCCCTGTCCAAGAACCGCGAGGATTTGGCCAAGGCTGCGCTGGTCGAGCGCAAGAAGGCGGCCGACATGGTCGAGCAGCTCTCCGGCGAGATCCGCGTCCTCGACGACTCGCTGCGCAGCTCGGAAGAAGACATCGCCAAGCTGCAGAACAAGCTGCGCGAGGCGCGTACCCGCCAGAACGCGATCATGACCCGGCTGGAAAGCGCCAACAACCGCAGCCGCCTGCGCGAGATGTATGCCGGCTCCAAGACCAACGAGGCATTCAGCCGCTTCGAGGTGCTGGAACGCCGCGCCGATCTGGCCGAGGGTCGCGCCGACGCGCTGGGCATGGGCCAGGTGAAGACGCTCGAGGAAGAGATCGCCGAGCTCCAGTCGGCCGAAAAGATCGACGCCGAGCTCGCCGCCCTCAAGGCGCGCATGAACAAGGAGGGCTGAGATGGACGACTTCATCTCCATCGCGGTGCCGATCGTCACGCTGTTCATCGGACTACCGTGGCTGATCCTGCACTACATCACGCGGTGGAAGCAGGCGCCGACCCTGACCGGCGAGGACGAGAAGCTGCTCGACGAGATGCACTTCACGGCCCGCCGGCTGGAGGAACGCCTTCAGACGATCGAACGCATCGTCGCTGCCGACAACCCGGATTTCCGCCCTTCCGCGCCGGACGCTGCGGACCGTGAAATCGACTTTTCCCGGAGGAACTGAGATGACCGCGCAACGCACCAAATTCTATCTCGACAAGCAGAATGCGAAGTGGTCGGGCGTGTGCTCCGGCATCGCGGATTATACCGGCGTCGAGACGATGTGGATCCGCATCGGCGCCGTCCTGCTGACGCTGGCCGGCGGCTTCCCCTGGACCCTTATCGCCTATGCGATGATCGCCTGGATGGCGCCCAAGAAGCCGGTCGGCCTCTACGACAGCGAGGAGGATGCGAAGTTCTGGCAGGGCGTGCGCTCCAACCCGAAGCGCTCGACCGCGGAGATCCGCTCCACGTTCCGCGACATCGACCGGCGGCTGGCCGACATCGAGATGTTCTACACCAGCCGCAACACGCGCCTGGCCGACGAGATCGACAGCCTGCGCTGAGCCGATCCCCGGGGGGCAAACAGGGAGGAAGTATCATGAGCTGGAGTGGACCGGGTTTCGTCATCGCCCTGATCGCGATTTCGACCTTCGGATTGGTGCTCAACAACTGGATCCGTGCCCGCCACGGCTATCCGGTGGAGAACGAGTGGTCGGGCGTCAGCCGCAAGGAGGACCCCGAAGCCGAGCGCAAGATCGCGCTGCTCTCCAGCGAGAACGAGCGCCTGACCGGCAAGATCGGCCGGCTGGAAGAGCGGATCGCCGTGCTCGAGCGCATCGCCACCGATCCCGCCGCCCGCACGGCGCGCGAAATCGACGCGCTGCGCTGAGCCCGACGAGAGGAGATCTGAGATGAGCCCAGAAAAATACGCGCTGCTCCAAGGCCTCTTCCCCCTGATCGTGACCATCGTCGCGGTCGCGGTCACCGGATGGGTCATCACCACCTGGATGCGGATCAAGCATGGCTATCCGCTCGATGGCGCCTGGGGGCAGGCCGTCTATCCGCAGAAGAACGAGGAAACGATCGAGCGGGTTCGCCTGCTGAGCCAGGAAAACGCCCAGCTCCGTGCCGAACTCGGATCGGTCAAGGACCGGCTCGCGACGGTGGAGCGCATCGTCACCGACAGCGGCGCCCTGCTCTCCCGCGAAATCGACCAGCTGCGCGACCGCGCGAACTGAAGGACCGACCATGAGCCCTATTCTGATCCCGATCCTTGCGCTGATGATCCCGATCGTCGCGATCATCGGCAAGACCTTCGTGAAGCCCTGGCTCGATCATCGTGAGCGGGCGCTGGAGCTCGAAGCCAACAAGCTCGCGGAAAAAGCGGCGCAATATGCGGCGCAGACGGAGCGGCTGGAGCAGCGGGTGCGCGTGCTGGAACGCATCGTCACCGACCGCGGCCTGGATCTTTCCGACGAGATCGAGCGGCTGCGCGACCAGCCGCCGCTCAACTGACCACCCACGTCCACGCCCCATCGGAGCAGCGACATGACGGACCCGAATCTCACCCTCGTCCTCGCCACCAGCGGCCTCGCCGCCGTGGCTATGGTCACCGCCGCAATGCTTGCGGGCTGGCGCGGCTGGCTGGCGCTCAAGCGGCAGGAACTCGCCCGGGTCGAAAGCGGCGAAGCGCCCGGCTTCGGCCACGCCGGCACCCGCATCGAACTCGCCGACCTCAAGGAGCGCATCCGCAAGCTGGAAGCCATTGCCGCCGGGGTCGACCTCTGATGCCGGCGCGGCGGCCTTTTGCCGGCCGCCGCCAGCTGCTACCGGGCTGCGCATGCAGTCCCTCGACGACATCCTCGATGAATATGGCTTCCTCGATCCGGACGACCGCTATCGCCTGCTGATCGATCTGGGCCGCGCGCTGGAGCCCATGCCCGACGCGCTGAAGACCGATGCTACGCTGGTGCGGGGCTGCTCTGCTTCGGTGTGGGTCTACCCCACCCGGCGCGAGGACGGGACGCTCCACTTCCTGGCCGACAGCAACGCCGCCATCACCAAGGGGATCATCGCGCTGGTCCTGTCGGCGGTGCAGGACCAGAGCCCGGCGGCAATCCTCGCGACCGACGTTCCCGCGGCCCTCGCCCCCTTCGACTTGTCGAAGCAGCTGAGCTCCAACCGGACCCAGGGCATCCCCAACATGATCGCCCTGATCCGCCACGAGGCCGAACGCTACGCCGCCGGCTGAGGCGGCCGCCTCAGCCGGCTCTCTTTCCCTCCGGCTTCACCGGCAGCGCCGACCACGGCAGCACCGCCCAGTCGGGGCCGTCGCAGGCGCGCATCACGCGGGCAAAGCTCGCGCCAAGCCACAGCCCCTCCGGCGTCAGCCGCCAGGCCGGGAAGTTCCACACGTCCGGATCCGTATAGTCGCATTCCTCCCCATCCGGGTCGACGGGCTGCATCTCCTGTGGATGGTAGCGCTGGAGAAGCTTCACCACCGCGGGGGCAAAGGTCTGCGCGCGATAGCCATACCAGCGGTCGCTATCCTCGGGCGGGATCGGCGCCGAACCGAACCGCAGCACCTCGTCCAACTTCAGCTCCCGGCCGGTGCGCGCGTCGAAGCTGTGCCCGGCAGTGCCAAAGTCCGGATGGGCGGCACCCGCGCACGACCAGCTCGTCTGCCACCCGTAGCTGACATAGTCGCGTCCCAGCCACGGCTTGCCCTCAACGCCGCCGTCTACCCCCGGCTCACCTCCGATGTCGGTGCAGCTCAGCCAGCGGCTGACCTCGCGCCACTGGTCTTGCGCCAACAGCGCGTTCATCGCCGCCATCGGCTGCGCCGCATAGCCGCTCTGCAGGCGGAAAAGGCGGACGCCGCTCTTGGGCTCGCGGAACCATCGAATGGACTTGCCATCCACCTGCTCGACGGCCTCAGGCTGCAGCGTCAGTCCGGACAGTTGCAGTCGCTCGTGCAGCGACAGCCCGGGCGGCAGATCGGCAGGAAGGTCCCGCGCAGTGGTGACGCGCGCCAGCCGCACCGGAAAGCGGCGCTTGGCCGCGGTGGTCAGCGTACCAACGAGGCCTCCCCCCTCCTTGCGCAGCTCCAAACGATCCTGCGTCGCCCGCGCCTCCAGCGTCAGCACGTTGCCGCGGCGCTCTCCCTGCAGGGTCAAGTCCAGCCGGCTCGACAGGTAGAAATAGCTGCCCCAGGCGTCCTCCCCCTTGCCGTCCTCCTCCAGGGTGAGAACGACCCTGCTGCGCCCCACCGTCCCCTCGAAACTCCGCGCAGGTTCGCTTTGCGCCCCAGCCGGAGAGACGGCCACGACCAGTGCCGTGAGGGTCAGAAAGATACGCAAGGGCAGATCCGCAAGAGAGGGCACGACCAAGCCGCCGATACTGCCCAGGCGGATTGCACCGTCAAGCGAGCAAGCGGCCGCTAATCGCCGTCCGCGATATGGGTCTTCTGCTCCGACAGCCCCAGTTCCTGCGCAAGCCCGTCGAGGTCGGCGCCCGGGCTCACCAGCAACCACTCGCCCGGCCTCGCCCCATCGACCACCGTCACGGCACGCTTGGGACAGACGCCCAGGCAACGCGTCTCGACGATACCTGCCCGCGCCTTCGGCCCCTTCTTCAGCCCGAGGCGCTTGCGCAGGGCCTTGGTCAGCGGCTGGTCGCCGTCCGGCCCGAATCCGCCCTCGAGCTTGCGCGAGCATTTGCCGCACACCAGCACCGCCCGCGACCAGCGCGCGCGGACCGCGGGCTTCATGCGGGCTTCCACTGCCGCCGCTCCTCGGCGACCCGCAGCACCTCATAGGCCGCCTGGATTGCCTGGAAGCGAACCGCGGCTTCCTTGTCGCCGGGGCGCACGTCGGGGTGGCTGGACTTGGCGAGGCGGCGCCAGGCACTTCGCACGGCTTCGAAGTCGGCATCGACCTCCAGCCCGAGCACTTCCAGCGCGCGCATCTCGTCGCGGGAACGGGTGCCGTCCCCGGAGCCACCCCAGGCGTAGTGCGAGGCATTGGCATAGCCGTTGGCGGTGCGCTGCTCGCTCGCCTCCCGCCGCTTCGCCTCTTCCTCGTCCAGCCCTTCGAAGTAGTTCCAGTTGCGGTTGTACTCGGCCGCGTGCGTCTCGCAGAAGTACCAACGGTCGGGATTGTTGGGCGACTTGGGCGCAGGCCGGTCGCCGGGGGCCTCACAGCCGTGCCGGTCGCAAAGGCGCACGCGCGTGGCCTGGCGCTCGGCTTCGTAACCGCGCCAGCGGGGAAATCCCCAATCGTTGGATCGACTTGAGCGGACCATCGCCTTCCAGATAGCCCCCCTGCCGCGCGGCACAACCCAGCGCCATGGGAAACAAAACGTAATTATTTCCCGCTGCCTCCCCGGCCCGGTGGTGTTTTATATGCTGTGCCGCATGCGTCCCAGACGCTTTTACCCGATCAAGAGAAGGTACCGCGGTGTCCTTGGCCTCTAAATTTGCGACAAGCTGGCGGCAGGACGTGCCGGCCTCGATCGTGGTGGCGCTCGTCGCGCTGCCCCTCTGCCTGGGGGTCGCATTGGCGTCCGGCGCGCCCCTGTTCTCGGGCCTGATCTCGGGCATCGTGGGCGGCATCGTCATCGGCATGCTCAGCAAGTCGCCCCTGTCGGTCAGCGGTCCGGCAGCCGGCCTGACGGTGATCGTGCTCGACGCGATCCAGCGCCTGCCGAGCTACGAGGCGTTCCTGCTGGCGGTGGTGCTGGCAGGCTGCATCCAGCTGCTCTTCTCGGTCTCACGCGGCGGCATTCTCAGCGAGTTCGTCCCCTCGTCCGTCATCACCGGAATGCTCGCCGCGATCGGCCTGATCCTGATCCTCAAGCAGTTCCCGCACGCGATCGGCTATGACGCCGATCCGGAAGGCAGCTTCTCGTTCTGGCAAGGCGATGGCGAGAACACCTTCTCCGCGATCGGCCGCGTGCTGCGCGAGCAGATCGTGTGGGGCGCTGCGATCATCGCCGCGATCTCGCTGGCGTTCCTGTTCTGGTGGGATCATGCCAAGCCCAAGGAAGGCCCGCTGCGCTTCCTTCCCGGTCCGCTGGTCGTCGTCGTCGGCGCGGTGCTGATCAACGCCCTGTTCGGGATGGTCGCACCCAACCTCCAGGTCCAGGCGTCGCACCTGGTGAGCGTCCCCGTGGCCGCAGGCCTCGGCGAGTTCATCGGCCTGTTCACGACCCCGGACTTCGGCCAGATCAGCAACGCGGCCGTGTGGAGCACCGCCGTCACGCTCGCGATCGTGGCCAGCCTCGAATCGCTGCTGTCGGTGAAGGCGATCGACGAGATCGACCCCAAGCGCCGCACCACCGACAAGAACCGCGAGCTGTTCGCGCAGGGCAGCGGCAACATCGTGGCCGGCCTGATCGGCGGCCTGCCGGTCACCTCGGTGATCGTCCGCAGCTCGGCCAACGTCGACGCCAACGCCAACAGCCAGCTCTCCACCATCCTGCACGGCTGCTGGCTGCTGCTGAGCGTGCTGCTGATCCCGGCGATCCTGAACCTGATCCCGCTATCGGCACTCGCCGCCGTGCTGATCGCCACCGGCTACAAGCTCACCAAGCCGTCGCTGTTCACCAAGCGCTTCAAGCAGGGCTGGACCCAGTTCGTGCCGTTCGTCGTGACGGTCGGCGCGATCCTGTTCACCGATCTGCTGGAAGGCATCGTGATCGGCCTGGTCGTGGGCTTCATATTCGTGATCGGCCGCAACTTCCGTCCGGCGATCATCTTCGTCCAGGACGGCGACAGCTGCATGATCCGCGCCCGCCGCAACCTCTACTTCATCCACAAGTACGAGCTGCAGAAGGAGCTCGCGAAGGTTCCGGACAACACCCACGTCCTGATCGACCTGTCGGCCACCAGCTACGTCGATATCGACAACATCGACATCATCAACGCGTTCGTCCGCAACGCGCAGTTCCGCAACATCGGCGTGATCGTCCGTGGCGACGTCGGCGAGCAGACGGCGTCCAAGATCCAGGCGCCGCGCAAGGAGGTCGTCTTCGCATGAGAGAGTACAAGCACCTGCTCCTCGCCAACAAGGCATGGGCAGCCGAGCGGCTGGAAGAACGCCCCGACTATTTCGAGCGCCAGATCGCCGGCCAGCAGCCCGAGTTCCTGTGGATCGGCTGTTCCGACAGTCGCGTTGCGGCCGGGCAGCTGACCAACACGCCGCCGGGCGGCATGTTCATCCACCGCAACGTCGCCAATCTGGTGAACGAGGACGACATCAACCTGATGTCCGTGCTCGAATATGCGGTCACCGTGCTCAAGGTGCGGCACATCATCATCTGCGGCCATCACGGCTGCGGCGGCATCAACGCAGCATTGGAAGGCGGCGCCACCGGCTTCCTCGGCAAGTGGCTGCGTAACGCCGAACAGGTCTATCGCGACCATCAGGACGAAATCGATTCGCTGCCGGAAGGCCAGCGGTCGAACCGCCTTGTGGAGCTCAACGTCCGCGACCAGCTCGTGCGGCTCGCGCGCACCTCGATCGTGCAGGACGCGTTCGCCGCGGGGCAGACGCTCTACCTCCACGGCTGGGTCTATGACCTGCGCGACGGCCTCATCAAGCCGATGATGGAGATCGATTCGACGACGCCGCTCGGCGAAGTGCCGCGGCCCGAGCCGGTCCTCGTCTGACCCACTCCAACCCCCTCCCGGGTGCAACCCCTCCTGCACCCGGCGCGTCGGTCCGTCCTGCCTATCGTCCCTAGGTATCGTGGCGGACCGGCGCAACCCATCTCCACCGATCAGGTGCCGCCTTCGCGCACCGTCACGGCAAGGATCCAGCGCTGGGCGGGAACGCGTCAGAGGGTCTGTAAGCCGGGTTCTGTCCACCCGCGCGAGGCGGGATAGGCGACCATTCCTCTAGGACGACGCTCGCGCGCCGCCTCCAGCAACCAACCCGGACGACGGGCCGGAACGAGGCCCATGTGCCGTCCCTATTCGGTCTTGCTCCCGGTGGGGTTTGCCATGCCGTTCCTGTTACCAGGCCCGCGGTGCGCTTTTACCGCACCCTTTCACCGTGACGTGGCCGAAGCCGTCGCCGTCTGCTCTCTGTGGCACTTTCCCTGGGGTCGCCCCCGCCGGGCGTTACCCGGCACCGTCGTTTCCGTGGAGCCCGGACTTTCCTCGCCCCCGTTCTTGCAAACGGGGCCGCGGCCGCCCGACCCTCTGACCGGGCCCGCCTAGCGCAGCTTGGCCGCCGGGGAAAGCCGCTCAGTCGTTGCCCTGGGGCTTGGGCAGCAAGAGGGCCAGCAGCAGCGAGCGGCACTCGCCGTCGATGATCCCGTCCACCATCTCCGGCCGGAAGCGGCGCTGGAAAGCGGTCACCGCCGCGACCGGATCCTCGACGTCGTAGCCGAACCGTTCGAGCGCGAGCAGGAAGCCGGCGTCGCTCCAGTGCGGGTCCATCAGGTTCTGGGTGGGCCGTGGCAGGGCCAGCCGCAGCCGTGCGAGCTTGCCCCATGGAAAGAGCTCGCCGGGGTCCTGCTTGCGCGCCGGTGCGATGTCCGAATGGCCGACCACGTTCCCGCGGGTGATGGCGTAGCGCTGCTTGATGTCGGCGACCAACCGGATCACCGCGTCGATCTGCTCGTCGGGAAACGGGACATAGCCCCATTCATGGCCCGGATTGACGATCTCGATGCCGACGGAGGCGGAATTGATGTCGGTCAGCCCCCGCCAGTGCGAGCGGCCGGCGTGCCAGGCGCGCCTTGCCTCGTCGACCATGCGGACTACGGTACCGTCCTCCGCGACGAGATAGTGGCACGACACCTTCGCCTCGGGATCGGCCAGCCGGGCGATGGCGGAGGCAGCGTCCTGCATGCCGGTATAGTGCAGCACCACCATGGTGACCGGCAGTGAACGATCGTCGAAGTTCGGCGAAGGCCTGTCGATAAACTGCATGCACCCGTTCCCAAGCTACGCCGAAGCGATGCGTCGCCCGCCGGGCAAAGGCAAGCCGGAGGTCCGGCGGCGCTGCGCGCGGCCGCCGGAGCGTGGCGACCGGGCGATCAGGCGAGTCCGATGATCTGGAACTTGCTCTCCAGGGTCTCGCGGTCGAACGGCTTCATCACATATTCGTCGGCGCCTGCCTCGATCGCGGCGCGGATGTGCGCCATGTCGCCCTCGGTGGTGCAGAACACCACCTTGGGCCGCTGCGGCAGCCCGGCGTCCTTCAACGCGCGCAGGAAATCCATGCCGCTCATCACCGGCATGTTCCAATCGAGCAGGATGGCATCGGGAGGCGTCGCGATGCAGCTGGCGAGTGCCTCACGCCCATCGCCCGCTTCGCGGACTTCGAACCGGAGCGCTTCCAGGATGTGGCGTGCGACCTTGCGGATGACCTTCGAATCGTCAACGACCAGACAGCTTTTCATCATTTCCCCCTGAACCCTGATCGCATGCCCGGCTCGATCTTGCGAGGGTTCACGCAGGCTGAACAATTGAGTCCAGAAGTGCGTCGGGATCGAGCACCAGGATGCGCTCCCCGGCGCGCATGGCGGCTGCCCGCACCACCCGGCGCCAGGCCGCCGGCAGGTCTCCGCCCCCGTCGAGCATTTCGGGCCGGAGCGCGACCGCATCGTGCAGAGCATCGACCAGCAAGGCATAATCATGCCCCTCGACCGTCGCCATCACCGCCTGGTTCGAGGCCATGCTGCTGCGGGCGAGGCCGATCGCACGCGGCGTGTCGATTACCGTCACCACCCAGCTGCGCAGCGCCGCCAGGCCCAGCACCGCGCGGGGCGCCCGTGGGACCGGGGTAATCTCCTTGAGCTCGACGGCGTTGCCGGGCCGGTCGGAGGCGATGGCGACCGCCTGGTCGGCGATCCGCGCAACCAGGTAGAGCCCCTTCATTGCAGCGCGCCCGCAGTTCGGGTGCAGCTTGCGACCGCCGCGAGCAGCGCGTCCGAATCATAGCGGTAGATGCTGGTATCGCCGGGTCCTGCCGGATCGGGCAGGTTGCGCAGGCGGATGACCGGGGGGCCGCCCGGGCGCTCGGAAACCAGGGTCGCGCGCGCAGCCGCTTCGGTCATCAGCACGACGGCGGGCGGCTCCCACGATGCGCGACCGAGTGCGACGCGATAGCCGTGCTGTTCCAGCAGCGGCCCGATGAAAGCCACCAGCGGACCATAGGCCGGTGCGGCGAGCAGGCAGAGCGGCCCGCCGGCCAGCCCGGATGGCGTGGCGGGTTCCAGCTGCGCAAGCAACCAGTCGACGTCGATCAGCTCGATGCGCTGCTTGTCGAGCACCACCGTGCCCGCAATCCGCCCTGCCGTGCCTGCGGCTTCCACCACCTCGGGCAGGTACACGAGATCCGTGGCGTGCCGCGCGGCATAGGCGAGTTCCTGACGGCCGTTGCTGAGGCGCAGCACGGTCATCTCGGCACCATCGTCGACCGGGGCCACTGCCTCGGCCGCCAGCCACTTTCCGTCCAGCAAGAGCCGCAGGCGCCCGTCCGCGACGTGGGCGGCTTCGGATCGGGCCAGCTGGATCCGGTCCACCGCCGCGAGCGGCACCACCCGGCGAGCGCCGTCGAGATCGACGAACACCAGCCCTGGCGGACCATCCCCGTTCGCTGCCGCTTCCTCGGGAGGCTTGTCTTCCAGGCCTTGGCTCGGCGGCGGGGGAAACCGGACGCCGGCTGCGCTGGCGATCCCCGCGCAATCGAGCAACAGCATCGGCTTGCCGCTGTCCGGCAACGTCGTTCCGGCGTAGATGCCCGTGGCCATCACCGGCGGGGACGCCGGCTTCACGACCAGTTCCTGGTGATCGAGCACCGCGTCGACGGCAAGGGCAAAGCAGCCATTCGGCGCGTTGACCACGATCAGCGTCTGCGGCTCCGGACGCGGGGCGGCCAGCTCCAGCAGCGTGGCCAGGTCCACCACCGGTATCCGGCGCGTTCGCACCTCCACAAGCTCGGTCCCGTCCTCCTCCCGGATACGCGCGCGCGGACCGGCAACGATCTCCTCCACGACTTGGCGCGGAAGGGCGAAGCGCTGCTCGCCGACCGCCACCAGGACGGCGGGAATGATCGACAGCATCAACGGCGCCTGGATCTGGATCCGCAGCCCCTCGCCCGGCCGGTTCTCAAGTTCGATCCGGCCGCCGATCTGCTCGACTGCCGACCGTACCACGTCCATGCCGACGCCCCGCCCGGAGATCGGCGTCGCCGCGTCGCGCACCGACAGGCCGGGCTCGAAGATCAGTTCGGCACCTGCGGCCGGATCGAGCGCCCGCAGCTCCGCTTCGCGGCGGCTGCCGGAGGCGACGAGCTTTTCTACCAGGCGGTCGACGTCGATCCCGCGTCCGTCGTCGATGACCTCCAGCACGATCTGGTTGCCGGCTTGGCGTGCGGCGATGGTCAACTGCCCCGCCTCGGGCTTGCCGGCGGCCTGCCGCTCTGCTGCGCTTTCGATGCCGTGGTCGATCGCGTTGCGGACCATGTGCACCAGCGGATCGCGCATGACCTCGACCATGTCGCGATCGATCTCGATGTCGCTTCCCTCCAGCTTCAGCGACACCGTCTTGCCGAGCTCTGCCGCGGTATCGCGGACCAGGCGGGGAACCGCCGCGAACAGCGTCTCGATCTTCTGCATGCGGGTGCGCGTCACCGCATCCCGCATCTCGGCGATGGAAAGCGACAGCCGCGCCAGCGCCGCCTCGACGCCAGGATCGACGCTTCCCCGCCGCAGCAGGCGTGCCAGTTCGTTGCGGGCGAGCACCATGTCGGACATGCCGGCCATCATCCGGTCGAGCAGGCCCACGCCCAGCCGCACGCTGCGGCCGCCGGTGCGCGGCACGGCCGCAGGAAGCGGCACGACGTCGGGGGCACCTGGCCCCAGCGCGGCGATCAGCCCCGCTTCGTCGTCTTCCGGCACAGCAGCGCCCCCATCGAGCGCCTCGACGAGCGCCCCGATGCGGTCGACCACCGCCAGCACGGCGTTGACCAGTGCACGATCCGGCGTGCGCGTACCCGCCCGCACGTCCGCCAGCACGTCCTCGGCAGCGTGGCTCAGCCGCAGAAGCCGCGGCAGCCCCAGGAAGCCGCAGCTCCCCTTGACGGTGTGGACGAAGCGAAAAATGGCATCGAGCCGTGCGCGGTCGCCCGGCGATGCCTCCCAAGCCACGATTTCGCCGGACAACGCCTCCAGCGTCTCGCGCGTCTCTGCGATGAACTCCCGGAGAAGATCGTCCATAAGGTCCCTGTTTCCCCGGATAGACATGCCTGCCCCCGGGTTAAGAGGGGGTTAGCTCCGCGGGAAGGAGGCGCCGAACAGCAGCACGTCCGCCTCCGGAGGCGAGACCTGAAGTGTGCCGCCGCTCTGCTTCACCAGCGCGTGGGCCAGGAAAGCCGCCGCCGCGCGCGGCGCCAACAGGTCCCCCTCCCCCGACAGCGCGTCGCGCAGTTCGGGGTCCAGCACGATCCGCGGCCCGTCCGCACGCACGACGATCTCGACGCCACCCGCGTTCGTCTCGGCGCCGATGTCGAGCTGGCCGCCGCGGACCAGCGCGTCGCCGCCGATCAGCGCCAGGTTCAGCAGCGCCTTGATCGCGGGCTTGGGAAGGGTCGGCTCGGCGACCATCCACCCGAGCTTCACCCGGTGGTTCTCCGAAAACAGCCCCTCGATCGCGGCGCGCGCCTCACGCGTGTCGACCACGTCGCCGAAGCCGCCGGCAGCGCCAAAGGCCAGGCGGAAGAACTTCAGCTTGTTGGCGGAAGCGCGCGCACTCTCTGCCAGCAGTTCCAGGCAGCGCGCCCGCATCGCCGGGTCCTGCTCGTCGGCCAGCAGCTCCAACCCGTTGTTGAGCGCGCCGACCGGGCTGAGAAGATCGTGGCACAGCCGGGAGCACAAGAGGCTCGCAAAGTCGGTGGCGCTGATCTGCATGGCGGAAATCCGATCGAAATGGGTGTTCGGCGCACCTTCTGACGCTGCCGGACGGTCTCCGCAACCTCAGCCGACAAAGCGTAGCGAGACCGGGACGAACCGCCCGGCGACGGGTCCTTCCGCCACCGCGCGCCAGCAGCCGAGCGTCTCGGCATTGGCGATGATCCACAAGGCGCCGTCGGCGTGCGACGCGGCCGCATCGGCGCTGGAAGGACGCACCGGCCCCCTTGGATGCGAGTGATAGTGGCCCAGCACCGCAGGCCCGCCTCCGCGCGCGGCGCGGTGGGCCGTGAGCAGCGCGGACGGATCGATCTCGAAGGTGGTCGTCGGGTCCGCAGCGACATTGGCGGTGGGCATCAGGGCCGTGACCCGGCCGGGTTCGCCCAGGAGCAGTCCGCACACCTCCCGGTCGGGCGAAGCCGCCGCGGCATCGCGGATCGCCTGCGCGATCCCGGTTGCAATCTCCAGCGTCATTCCCATCTAGCTAGAACATGATCCGGGGGGATTCCATCATTGCGGCGCAGGTCGCCGAGGCAGCCGACGGGTGGCGTCTGGACCGTGCACTCGCGCACGCGCTGCCGGACCTGTCGCGTGAGCGGCTGAAGGCGCTGATGACGTCGGGCAAGGTGCTGGCGAGCGACGGCACCGCCGCTTCCGATCCCTCCCGCAAGGCGCGCGCCGGCGACCGGTTCGACATCCACGTCCCCGCCCCCGAGCCCGCGGACAACGAGGCGCAGGACATCGCGCTCACCGTCGTGTTCGAGGACGAGCATCTGATCGTGGTCGACAAGCCTGCGGGCCTGGTCGTCCATCCGGCGGCCGGCAATCCCGACGGGACGCTGGTCAACGCGCTGCTCCACCATTGCGCCGGGCAGCTGTCCGGCATCGGCGGCGTCGCGCGGCCCGGCATCGTCCACCGCATCGACAAGGATACCTCTGGGCTGCTCGTCGCGGCCAAGCACGACCAGGCGCACGAGGGGCTCGCACGCCAGTTCAAGGCGCACTCGATCGATCGTCGCTACCAGGCGATCGTGTCCGGGCGCCCGAAGACCGGCAGCGGCACCATCGACGCGCCGCTCGCGCGCTCGTCCACCAATCGCAAGAAGATCGCCATCGTCCAGGGCGGCAAGCGTGCGGTGACGCATTGGTCGCTGGTGCGTCCCCTGCGCGAGGCGGCGCTGGTGGAGTGCCGGCTGGAGACGGGGCGCACCCACCAGGTGCGCGTCCACATGGCCTCCATCGGCCACCCCCTGGTCGGCGATCCGGTGTACGGCCGGGCGCGTCCGCAGCACCGCGAAGCCCTGGAAACCCTGGGTTTCCGGCGTCAGGCACTGCACGCGGCACATCTAGGGTTCATCCACCCTGTACTAAGGCACGCTTTAGCGTTCCAAAGCGAAGTTCCGGCAGACATGCAGGAACTGTTGCACCATCTTCACGTATAAGCTGGCGCGCGCTTTTCGAGGAAAGCCTGCGCAAATAAGGGAGAAGCGATCATGGCTAGCGGCAGCAACGTCCCCGCGACGATTCCCGCATTGGGCGGCGAAGCGAGCCTCAACCGCTACCTGTCGGAGATCCGGAAGTTTCCGATCCTGGCGCCCGAGCAGGAATATATGCTTGCCAAGCGGTTCCAGGAGCATGGCGACACCGAGGCTGCGGCGCAGCTGGTGACCAGCCACCTGCGGCTCGTGGCCAAGATCGCGATGGGCTATCGCGGCTATGGCCTGCCCGTGTCCGAGCTGATCTCGGAGGGCAACATCGGCCTGATGCAGGGCGTGAAGAAGTTCGAGCCGGACCGGGGCTTCCGCCTCGCGACCTATGCGATGTGGTGGATTCGCGCCTCGATCCAGGAGTTCATCCTGCGCTCGTGGAGCCTTGTGAAGATGGGCACCACCGCGGCGCAGAAGAAGCTGTTCTTCAACCTGCGGCGCATGAAGTCCAAGCTCGACGCGTTCGAGGATGGCGACCTCAGCCCCGAGCATCTCGCCAAAATCGCGACCGATCTGGGCGTGACGGAGGAAGAGGTCACCTCCATGAACCGCCGCATGGCGATGGGCGGCGACACGTCGCTCAACGTCCCCATGCGCGAGGACGGCGAGAGCCAGTGGCAGGATTGGCTGGCCGATGAAGGCCCGCTGCAGGACGAGCGCGTCGCCGATGCGCAGGAAGCCGATGTCCGCCACGGCATGCTGGTCGAGGCGATGGACGACCTCAACGACCGCGAGAAGCACATCCTGACCGAGCGGCGCCTGACGGACGACCCCAAGACGCTGGAGGAACTCTCCCAGGTCTATGGCGTCAGCCGCGAGCGCGTCCGCCAGATCGAGGTGCGCGCGTTCGAGAAGCTGCAAAAGGCGATGATGCGCCTGGCCGGCGACAAGCGCCTGCTCGCCACCGCCTGAACTTTCGGGACGCGCCATCGGGTGCGTCCCGACCCGCCCCTAGGGTCGTACGGGCGGTTCCAATCCGTCACGCTTCGCTATAGCGGTCGGCCATGGTCGCCGCAGTCCGAACCCGATCGCCCGTCCGCCGCCTGCTCGGGTGGCTCGTCAAGCTCGCGCTGGGCTTCGTTGCCCTCTCCGTGGCCATGACGGTGGTCTACCGCTTCGTGCCCGTCCCCATCACCTGGACGATGCTGGGCGATGTCTTCACCGGGCATGGCGTCACCAAGTCCTGGCGCTCGCTTTCCCGCATCGATCCGGACATGCCGCGCGCGGTCATCGCCGGCGAGGATTCCGGCTTCTGCTCGCACAGCGGCTTCGACTTCGACGCCATTGCCGACGCGGCCAAGCGCAACGCGCGCGGCGGGCGCATCCGCGGCGGCTCCACGATCAGCCAGCAGACGGCGAAGAACGTCTTCCTGTGGCAGGGCGGCGGTTATGTCCGCAAGGCGATGGAAGCGTGGTTCACGCTGCTGATCGAGAACATCTGGGGCAAGCGGCGGATCATGGAGGTGTACCTCAACGTCGCCGAAACCGGCATCGGCACCTATGGTGTCGAGGCGGGTGCGCGCCGCTACTTCAAGCACGGCGCCGACACGCTTTCGCCGTCGGAGGCGGCACGGATCGCGGCGGTGCTGCCGCTGCCCAAGAAGCGGGCGGCGATTGCGCCGCACGGCTTCACGCGTCGGCACGGCAACACCATCGCCGCGCGCGTAGGCGTGGTGCGCCGCCAGGAACTGGACGCCTGCCTTCGCTGAGGTCAGGCGCCCGTCCGAACTTACTTGGCCTCGCCGTCCGCGGCGTCGCTCACCGCGCTGCCGGCCTTGTCGGCCGCATCGCCGACGCTCTTGGCCGCGCCCGCGACCGCCTCGGTCTGGATCGTGTCGTTGTTGCTGGCGCGCAACAGGAAATATCCGCCGATCAGCACCGCGATCAGCAGCACGATGGCGAGAAGCGCAGTGCCGCCGCCGCCGCTGCGGCGTTCCACGACCGTGGTGTGGGGCGCAGCGCCCGTGGTGGTCGTCGTCGTATCGATGCGATCGTCAGACATGGCATTCACTCCCTTCCGTTTCGAATGCGGATTAACTCCGCCTTCGAAACGAAAGTTCCCAAGCCGTCCCGCGGCGACCTGCCCGATCAGAACGGCAGCTTGAAGCCCGGGGGCAGCGGCATGCCGCTCGTGAGCTTGGCCATCTCGCCCTGGCTGGCGGCGTCCGCCTTGGCGCGTGCGTCGTTCAGGGCAGCGGCGATCAGGTCTTCCAGCATCTGCTTTTCACTGGGTTGCAGCAGCGAATCGTCGAGGTCCACGCCGATGATCCGGCCCTTTGCCGAGGCGCGGATCTTCACCAGCCCGCCGCCGGACTGGCCCTCGACCTCGATCGTGTCGAGGCTGGCCTGCGCCTTTTCCAGCTCGGCCTGCACATTCTGCGCCATGGCCATGATGTCGTTGAGGTCCTTCATCGAGCGATGCTCCCGTCCTTGCGTTTCCAGTGATCGAGTTCGGCGCCCGGAAAGGCTGCCATGGCCGCCACCACCAGGGGCGACGCCAGTATCTCCGCGCGCTCCGCCTCGGCCTTTGCCGCCAGCGTTTCGCGCAGCGTCGGGTTCCCCGCCCCCTCGCCGATCAGGATGCTCCACGTCTGGCCGGTGATCTCGCGAAGCGCCAGGCCCAGGTCGCGGGTAAAGTCCGTCGGCAACGGCCGTGCGCCGGACATTTCGAGCTCCGGCGGCTCCAGGCGGATCGGGCGGACATGGTTGCGGACCTGCACCTGCAGGGTGTGGCGGCCGTGCTTCTCCAGCAGATCGGCGATCGCCTCCACGCTGTCGGGCAGCGCCGGCGGTGCCGGCTCCGGCTCGGCGACTGCGACCGGGGCAGGCGCGGGTGCGCTGGTGCCTTGGAGCGGAACCCCGGCGGGGAGCGCTGGTCCGCGCCCTTCCGCGAGCGCACGGGCAAGCTCGCCCGGGTCGGGCAGGCTCGACGCATGGATCACGCGCAGCAGCGCCATCTCGCAGGCCTCGATCGGCAGCGCCGCGCGCGCGACCTCGTCATGCCCTTTCAGCAGCAGCTGCCACAGCCGATGGAGCATGGGGAAGGACAGCGACTCGGCCCAGTGGGCAAGCGCCTCGCGCTCCTCGGTCGATTGCCCGGCCGGCGGCGCCGCCCCGACCTTGGCCAGCGTCACGCCGTGTACCGTCTCCAGCAACGTGCGCAGCACCGCCTGCGGATCGACGCCCAGGTCGTACTGGCCCCGCAGCGCCGCGAGCGCGGGCGCCGCCCCCCCCGCCAGCAACAGCCGGAAGAGTTCGCGAATCGCCCCCCGATCGGACAGGCCCAGCATCGCCCGGACGGCATCGGCGCGCACGCCCTCGCCTTCCATGCCGGCATGGGCGATCGCCTGGTCGAGGATCGATAGGCCGTCGCGGGCCGATCCTTCGGCCGCACGCGCGATCAGCGCCAGCGCCTCGGGCTCGGCCTCGAAGCCTTCGGCCGCCACCACATGCGCGAAATGCTCGGCGAGCAGTTCTGCCGGGATGCGGCGCAGGTCGAACCGCTGGCAGCGCGACAGCACCGTCACCGGCACCTTGTTCACCTCGGTCGTGGCGAACAGGAACTTCACATGGCCCGGCGGCTCCTCCAGCGTCTTGAGCAGCCCGTTGAAGGCCGCCTTAGACAGCATGTGGACTTCATCGATGATGTAGATCTTGTAGCGCGCCGACACCGCCGCGTAGCGCGACGCCTCGATGATCTCGCGGATGTCGTCGATGCCGGTGTGGCTGGCGGCGTCCATCTCGATCACGTCGATGTGGCGCCCCTCGGCGATCGCCCGGCACGGCTCGCACACCCCACACGGGTCGATGGTGGGGCCGCCCTGCCCGTCCGGGCCGATGCAGTTGAGCGCCTTGGCGATCAGGCGCGCGGTGGAGGTCTTGCCGACGCCGCGCACCCCGGTGAGCAGAAAGGCATGCGCCAGCCGGTCGCGCTTGATCGCGTTCCCCAGCGTGGTGACCATCGCATCCTGGCCGATCAGCTGCGAAAAGGTCTGGGGCCGGTATTTGCGTGCCAGCACGCGATAGGCGTCCGCCTTGGCGGCGGGCTGCGGCGTCTCGCCCAGGTCTAGGAAGGAATCGGACATGTCGGCCGATCCTTAGCGGCTCGCGCAGCGGCTGTCGAAGCCGCGGGCTGCAAAGAGGCGGCTCGCAAGGCTTGCGAGCGAGGAACCAGCGATGGGTTGAGGTGGGAGCCGGAACGACCCGGTACGGAATCGTTGCGGCTGCTTCCTTCCGGACCTGACCGGGTTGGCGACGGCACCGTCCGCCCGACTCCCGCGCGCCATATGGACAAGGGGCGACCGCATGGCAAGCCCGGCGTCACTCCTGCGGGTGGCGGTGCTCAGACGCCCCGCGGCGGGTCCGTTCCGGCCACCGGCGCGGGAGGCGGCGGAAGCGACACCTCCTGCGCCATCGCAGCGACATCGGCGATGTGGCGCTGCAGCCGCTCCACCATCCGGACGGCCGCGGGGTGGTATTCCTCCCAGCGTTCCACGGCATCTTCCGCAATCCAATGCCGCTGGAATGCGCGGAAGCTCTCGGTCAGCTCGATGCAATCGATCTTCATCGCCCGGGCAAGCGCCGCGTCCCGGGCATTGCCGCACGCGATGACCGGATCGAAGATCTCGCGGTGGACGAACTGATGATAGGAGGTCAACAGCCGCCCCATCGCGTTCCGGCGCGTCGCCAGGAAGGCCGCGGACGGACGCAACTCCGGATCGTGGAGAGGCGGCTCGCCCTCTTTGAGCAGCGCCAGCATCCAGCCGTGATGATCCTGCAACCGCTGCAGCATGCTCGCTCCCCTCGTGCACAATGGCGACGAAGCTCCGAGGAACCCGTGCATTTTGTCTCACTTCCCGCTGATCTGCGCAACCAGCCTGGCTAAGGGCAGCGCGGCGCGTCAGGCGTGCCCGCTGGCTCGGCTGGCAATGTGGGGTTGCCGACGAAGCCAAAGCGGGCAAAGGCTCCCCGCCAAAGCAGGGGGACACCATGGCGATTCTTTCCGACCGCTGGATCCGGGAGCAGGCGGTCGAGCACCGCATGATCGAGCCGTTCGTCGAGGCCCAGCGCCGCGAGGGCTGCATCAGCTACGGCCTGTCCTCCTATGGCTATGACGCGCGTGTGGCGGACGAGTTCAAGATCTTCACCAACGTCGATTCGGCGACGGTGGACCCCAAGGATTTCGCGTCCAACAGCTTCGTCGACCGGCAGACCGACGTGTGCATCATCCCGCCCAACAGCTTCGCGCTGGCCCGCACCGTCGAATATTTCCGCGTGCCCCGCGACGTGCTGGTGATCTGCCTGGGCAAGTCCACCTATGCGCGCTGCGGCATCATCGTGAACGTGACCCCGCTCGAACCCGAGTGGGAGGGTCATGTCACGCTGGAATTCTCCAACACGACCCCCCTCCCGGCCAAGATCTACGCCAACGAGGGTGCCTGCCAGTTCCTGTTCCTGAAGGGCGACGAGCCCTGCGAGACCAGCTACGCCGATCGTGCGGGCAAATATATGGGTCAGCGCGGGGTCACGCTGCCCCGGCTGTAAGAACGCAGTCCCTCACGCTTCCCGCTTAGGCCGGTTAGCCGGCCCTGTTCCGGCACCGGACCGGCTTCGAGCGGAAGTTCCCGCTCCATGGACGGCCGACCGGCAGTGAAGCGCAGGACGGCCGAGCCAGCGAACCCCTCGCACCCCGTTGGATGCCCATGCTGTGCCGGACTGCGGCGTCATGGAAGTCACTTCTCTGCCCATCCCCGCGACCGCGTAGCCTGCTGACTGATGCTGGTCCCTGGTGGCCACCTCGACGCGCATGGGCGACGGCTCGGAGCTTGGCCGGGTCAGGTCCGGATCGTGAAAGAACGCTCGGTAGAGGGCCCCCCGTCGTGCCGGCGCCTCGCTGGCGGTCAGGCCACGCTCAGGACCGGCTGGCGCAGCAGAGAGGCCGTGGCCCGTCCCCAGGAAGGCCCGAGTTCCGTAGGGCGCCGCTGCGTCCTTCAGGCGCGGTTCCGCGCCCCGCGATCAACGCCGCCCGCCCCCTTTCCGAAACGGAACCGGCTCCGCCTTTCCAGCAGCGCCCAGACAGCAAAACGCCCGCGCGGAGGTCCGCGCGGGCGCTTTTCGATCGCTTGCTGGTCCGGCGAACCGGATCAGAAGTCGTTGCGATACTGCTCGTTGCCGACGAACCCAAGTTTGGTCACGTTCGACCGCTTGATGATCGACAAGATGCCGTCCACGACCTCGTAGCGGGCGTTCGCGTCGGGCTGGAAGTGGAGTTCCGGCTCCGGCGACATCGCCGCGGTCTGGTCGAGATACTGACGCAGCGTCACCTCGTCGACCGTCGCACCGTTCCAGGTGACGATACCGTCCGCCGAGATCGCGATCTTGTTCTTTTCCGAATCCACCACGTTCTGGTTGTTCGGATCCGGCTGGGGCAGATCCACCTTCACCGCATGCGTCTGGATCGGGATGGTGATGATGAACATGATGAGGAGCACGAGCAGGACGTCGATCAACGGCGTCGTGTTCATTTCCATCATCGGCTCGCCGTCATCGCGGCCGCCACTCATTGCCATGTGAGACTACTCCTCGAAAACGCCGGCATCAGAGACGGGGCGTGCCGCCCGGCTCGGGCTCCGAGATGAAGCCGACCTTGGCGAAGCCAGCCGACTGCATCGTGTAGATGGTGCCGCCGATGCAGCGGTACGGGGTGTTCACGTCGCCGCGGATGTGGACCTCGGGAAGCTCGACGCCCGGAGCGTTCGGGCCGCCCTGACGTGCGACCTCGTCCTCGAGCTTCTTGACCGCGCGCTCGCGAAGTTCGCCGCTGCTGACCGGCGTGAGGTTCCAATACACCTCACAGCTGTTGCCGGAGCCGCGTACGGAGAGCGACACGTTTTCAGGCTTGGTCGTCGTCGGCTCGAACTCCACCTTCGGAAGCTGCAGTTCCACCGACTGGACCACCACCGGCACTGCGATCAGGAAGATGATCAGAAGCACCAGCATCACGTCCACGAGCGGCGTGGTATTGATGTCCGAAAGCGGCTTTTCTTCGGAGCCGTCGCCGCCAACACTCATCGCCATAAGGCTATCCTATTCTCGTTTTCGTCACGTCGTCCGCCGGGCCGTGAAGCCCGGCGGCGAGGTAGGTATCCGCTTACGGACGGGTCGGCACGCCACCGGTCTGGCCGGCGGTCGTGGTGCCGGTCACCGGCTTCGCAGCGGTCGCGGCCGGCTTGGCAGCAACGGTCGACTTCGAAGCGAGCGTCGGGCGAACCGCGCCGTTCGAGGCCAGGAAGCCCAGCACGTCGTTCGAGAAGGCCGACAGGTCTTCCGCGATCGACTTGTTGCGGCGCTGCAGCCAGTTATAGGCGAGCACGGCGGGAACCGCGACGACCAGACCGATGGCGGTCATGATCAGCGCTTCACCGACCGGGCCGGCGACGTCGCCGATGGCGGCCTGGCCAGCGGCACCGATCTTCACCAGCGCGCGGTAGATGCCGACCACGGTACCGAACAGACCGACGAACGGCGAGGTCGCGCCGACGGTCGCGAGGAACGCGAGGCCCGCACCGAGCTTCGAGTTGATCGCGGCTTCCGAACGCGCCAGCGAGCCGTGCAGCCAGTCATGCGCTTCGACCGGATCGGTCAGCTTGGCGTGCTGCTCCTGAGCGGCGAGACCGTCGTCGACGATCTGGCGATAGGCCGAGTTCTTGTCGAGCTTGGCAGCGCCTTCGCGCAGCGAGTTCGACTGCCAGAAGGTCGCGCGGACGCGCTTCGCCTGGTTGATGATCTTCTGCTGCTCGAACAGCTTGGTGAACAGGATGTAGAACGAGCCGACCGACATGATCACCAGGATGGCGAGCACGGTCCAGGCGATCGCACCGCCCTGCTGCAGAGCTTCCCAGAAGCCGAAGTTCGGAGCGCCGGCGGGAGCCCCGGCAGCAAAGATGTTGGTGAGCATTGTGAGATGTATCCCTTACAGAAGCATGCGCGAATGGTTCTAAGGTGCCCGGCGCCGCGGCGCCGGGCCTTGTACGATTATTGGTCTTCGAGCTTCCAGGTCACGCTGAGCGGATAGGTCGAGGCGACCGGATTGCCCGCTGCGTCCTGTGCCGGCGTGAACCGCACGCGGCTCTTGGAGATCCGGCACGTCGTCTGGTCCAGCGCGGAGTTGCCGCTCGAGGACGTGACGACGCAATCGGTCACCCGACCATCGGTGCCCACGGTCAGCTTTGCGCTGACGCGACCTTCGGCCCCCTCGCGAACCGCCGACGGCGGATACGCATCACGGCCGAAGAACTGGCCCGGATTGCCCTTCAGACCCGCCTTCTTGCTGATCGCAGGCGGGGCCGGCGGAGCGGGCGGCGCAGGGGGTGCCGGCGGCGCGGCGACCGGAACCGGATTGTACGTCGGCGGCGGCGTCGTCACCGACTGGATGACCACCGGCGGCGGCGTCTGCACGCGCACGATCGGCGGCGGCGTCACCACCGGCGGCGGCGACTGCGGCGGCTGATCCGGCGGCGGCGGCGGCGGCGGCGGAACTTCCTCAGGCGGGGGCGGCGGCTCGACGATGTCGAACGTGTCCAGGTCCTCCACCTGCTTCTTCACGTACTTGTACGCGAGACCAGATATAAATGCGTACCCAATGAGCACGTGCAGCAACGCCACGACGGCGATTGCGACGATGCGCCCAGGACCCGCTTTTTGATCAGCATAGGCCATTCAGCAACAAAACTCCTTAAGCCTCACACCGAGTGGTACGGAGCGCGTTCGCAGCCCGCGACCTTGCATCCGCACCATCGCCGTAGCGCTGCTGGGAACACCGCCGATTCTCTATCGTGGCACTTTCCGCGACGCAAACGCTTTGTCAGACGCAACAAAAGTGCAATCGTCGGTACGAACGCCCGCATCTTGAATCGGCCTAGGTCGATGCTGCAAGATCGCGTAGATGCTGGCAACCATGTTTCGACTTTATCCTGCGTCCGCATCGGCGGCACTGCTGCTTTTCGCCCCCCTTTCGCCCGCGGCAGCGGCACAGCAAAGCGCGCCCGTCGAGCAGCCTGCCGTCGGCTATGCGGAGGTCGCCGATCTGGTGCTTGCGGCGCCGCTGGTCATCGACGCGACGATCACCAGCGCGACCCGCATCAAAGGTGCCGAGGCCGCCGGCGTCGCCGCCAATGCGGCCCGCTTCTATGTCGAGGCAGAGGTCGGCGCGCTGATCCGCGGCTCGGGCGCGATGCCGGCGCGAATCGGCTATCTCGTTGATGTTCCGCTGGATTTCCGAGGACGTGCGCCCAGTCTGAAGAAGACGCGGGTGCTGATCTTCGCCCGCCCGGTCGCCGGCCGGCCCGACCAGGTACAGCTCGTGCAGCTTGATGCGCAGCGGAGCTGGAGCCCGGCGCTCGACGCGCGCGCACGCGGTGTCGTCCGGGAGATCCTGGATCGCAACGCGCCCCCGGCGATCACCGGCATCGGCAACGCCTTCCACGTCGTGGGCACGCTGCCGGGCGAGGGAGAGACGCAGATCTTCCTGAAGACGGAGACCGGCGACCCGGTGTCGCTGCTGGTGCTGCGCCGCCCGAATCAGCCGCCCCGCTGGGCCGTGTCGTTCGGGGACATCGTCAATGAGGGCGCTGGTCCGCCGCAGCGGGACACGCTGGGTTGGTACCGACTCGCCTGCGGGCTCCCGCGCAGCCTGCCCGCCTCCGCCCTGGAGACGCAGGACGAACAGGGCGCGCGAATCGCCGCCGAGGACTATCAGTTCGTGCTGCGCTCGCTCGGCCCCTGCCACGCCGAGTCCGGCGCCGGCGCCTGATCTTGCGCAACGGCGAGGGCCTCAGTCGCCCTCGCCGTCGCGGGCGAGATGGACGAAGTCCCGCTCGAACCGGCGTAGATTGGCGCCTCCGTCCACGAACAGCACCTGCCCGGTCGTCGCCCGCGCACCGGCTAGGAACAGCACCGCATCGGCGATGTCGTCCGGTTCCGGCAAGCGCGCGAGCGGCATGAGGCCGGCGAGTCGCGCCACCTGCTCGGGCGTATAATCCGCGGTCGGCATCGTCAGTCCCGGCGCCACGCCGTTCACGCGGACACCCGGCTTCAGCGCATAGGCAAGCGTGCGGGTGACCTCCGCCAGCGCCTGCTTGGAAATCGTGTAGGCGAGCTGGTCCGCAGGCGGCTGGACGATGCGCTCGTCCAGCATGTTGATGACGCAGGTCCCTTCCGCGGGCGCCTGCGCCGCAACCGCGGCTGCGAGCGCGAACGGTGCCGCGGCGTTCACCGCGAAATGCCGCACCAGCGCATCCATGCCGGGCACCGCTGCGTCCTCGGCCCGGAAGCAGGAGGCGTTGTTGACCAGAAGCGTCACCGGCTGCCCGAAATGCGCCGCCACGCGCGGCACCAGGCCCGCTACCGCCTCCGGATCGGAAAGCTCCGCTGCGAAGCATTGATAGGGCGCGCCCGCAGCCTCGAGGCGGGCAAGAAGATCCGCGTCCGGCTCGCCTTCGCTGCTCGCGTGCAACGCCAGCGCATAGCCCGCCTCCCCCAGCCGGGCCGCGATATGCGCGCCGAGCCGCCGGTAGCTTCCGGTGACCAGTGCCAGCGGGCGGGCAGCGGCAGGCGATGTCACGGGCGGTGACGGACCAGCCGGATCCCGATCGATTCGCCCGCCTCGGCGATGGCGAGCTTCACGATCGATACCTCCACCCGCTGCACGCGCGGATCGGAGATGAACAAGGTGCGTGCGATATGGTCCGCAACCCCTTCGATCAGCGTGAAATGTACGCCCTGCGGCAACGCCTCGCTCGCCGCGTGCTTCAGGTCGAGATAGCTCTTCGACGCCGACAGCGGCGTGTCGGGCGCGAAATGTTCGGGGCAGTCGAGGTCGACCGTCATCGAGATGCGCAGCGGCTGCGGCAGGTGCGTCTCTTCGGAATAGACGCCGGTCAGAACCTGCACTTCGAAGTCGTGTACCTGGAGTTGGAGAAGATCGCGCACCGGTTGCTGTCCCTTATGGTTCGAGTCGTCCCCTAGCAGATGGGGAGGCCTCGGGAAGCTGCCCTTCCGGAGAGCACGACCGCCGCCCGCGATTCAGCTTTGCGTCCGCCCGCACGGGGGCTAAACGCGCGCGCCCTCGGCAGTCCCGCCGGGGAGGAGTCGTCTGCTTCCGTGATCCACCTCGTCCCGCTTGCCCAGATCGCCCCGCACCAGGTCGAAGCGTTGCTCGACCGCGCATTCGGGCCGGGTCGCCATGAGCGCACCGCCTATCGCGTGCGTGCCGGGACTCGCGCGATCCCGGAGCTCAGCTTTGCAGCGGTGGCAGAAGACGGCCCGCTGCTCGGCACCATCCAGTGCTGGCCGGTCGCCCTCGCCTGCGACGACGGCGAGCGCGTGGCGATGGTGATGGTGGGGCCGGTGGCGGTGGAGCCGGCGGCGCAGCAGGGCGGCATCGGGCGCATGCTGATGGGCCACATGCTCGACGCCGCCGACGCGATGCGCAATCCGCTGCCGCTGATGCTGATCGGCGATCCGGAATATTACGGCCGCTTCTTCGGCTTCGACGCGGCGCACACGAGCCGCTGGCGCCTTCCCGGGCCGTTCGAAGCGCGCCGCCTGCTGGCGCGCGGTACGGGAGTTCCGGAGTGCGCCGGCGAGCTTCAGCCACGCCGGGTCGTGCCGGACTGAGGGTTGTGCGGGGTTGCGCCCGCGCGCCCGGGTCGCCATCGAAGGTCGGGTCATGCCCATGCGTCCCCTTCCCGATCTCGCCTCGCTCTCCCTCGCAGAGATTGCCCAGCTGATGGAGGAAGACCGGCTGCCGCCGGTCGAGCGCTGGAATCCGACGCATTGCGGGGACAGCGGCATGACGATCCTGCGCGACGGCCGCTGGCTTCACGAAGGGGCGCCGATCACCCGCGAATCGATGGTGCGGCTTTTCTCCACCATCCTGCGGCGCGAGCCCGACGGCAGCTACGTGCTGGTCACCCCGGTGGAAAAGCTCTCCATCGCGGTGGAGGATGCGCCGTTCGTGGCAAGCGAGCTTCGCGCCGAGGGCGAGGGCACCGAAAGCCGGCTGATCTTTCGCCTGAACACGGGCGACCTGGTGCTGGCGGACGCGGGCCATCCCCTGCGCTTCGAACAGGGCGCGGACGGCCCCCTGCCCTATCTGCAGGTTCGCGGCGGGATGGACGCGCGCATCGCGCGGCCGGTCTATTACGAGCTCGTCGAGCGCGCGCTGGCGCGTGAGGGACAGGATCCCGTCCCCGGCCTGTGGAGCGCGGGCAGCTTCTTCCCGCTCGACGCGGCATGACGCTTGCCGAACGGCTGCGTGCCGGCCTCGCGCAGCCGGCGCAGATGCCGCTGCTGACCGGGGATTTCGACGAGGATGAAGTGGCGGCCGTCCGCTGGCGCGAGGCGGCGGTGCTGGTTGCGGTCACGGACCGGGAGGAGCCGGGCATCCTGCTGACCCAGCGGACGGCGACGCTGCGCAACCATGCCAGCCAGATCGCCTTTCCCGGCGGCCGCATCGATCCGGAAGACCCCGATCCCGTCGCCGCCGCGCTGCGCGAGGCCGAGGAAGAAGTGGCGCTGCCGCGCGAGGCCGTCGACGTGGTGGCGAGCCTCGACCGCTATCGCACAGCCACCGGCTTCACCGTCACGCCCGTGGTCGGCGTGGTGGCGCCCGACCTGCCGCTCGCCCCCAACCCGCACGAGGTGGCCGCGGTGTTCGAGGTGCCGCTGGCCTTTCTCCTCGACGCGGCCAACCACGCCAAGGGTCACGCCACCTGGCGCGGCCGGGAACGCCATTATTACGAGATCTGGTTCGAAGGCTGGAGAATATGGGGTGCTACGGCAGCGATGCTGGTGAACTTGTCGCGGAGGCTCGCGTGGACGGCCTGACGCTGCCTGCCGCCGATTGGCAGGACCGGCCGGGGCTCGCCGCCCTTGCGGACGCGTTGGGCGGCGATCGTGGTGAAGCCCGCTTCGTGGGCGGCGTCGTTCGGGACACGCTGCTCGGGATCACCGCCGCAGACCTGGATGTCGCCACCGCCCATGATCCGCAGACGGTCCTGGCGCGCCTGAAGGCTGCCGGGATACGTGCCGTCCCGACCGGCCTTCAGCACGGCACCATCACCGCGGTGCTGGAAAGCGGCCCGGTGGAGGTCACCACCCTTCGCCGCGATGTGGCGACCGACGGACGCCACGCCACCGTCGCCTTCACCGACGACTGGCGCGAGGACGCGGCGCGGCGGGATTTCACCATGAACGCGCTCTATGCCGACATGCTCACCGGCCGGATCACCGACTACTTCGGCGGCGTTGCCGATCTGCGCGCCGGCCGCGTGCGCTTCATCGGCGATCCGCTGCGCCGCATCGCCGAGGATCACCTGCGGATCCTGCGCTTCTTCCGCTTCCTCGCGCGCTTCGGCGACACACCCGACCCGGAGGGTCTCGCCGCCTGTGTCGCGCGCGCGAACGACCTGATGGCGCTGTCCCGCGAGCGGGTCGCCGACGAGCTGCTCAAGCTGCTGGTGGCGCGCTCGGCCGTGGAGGTCGTCGGGTTGATGCAGGCGCAGGGCATCTTCGTGCCCGTCCTGCCGGAGATCGACTCGGCCGGCGTCGCCTGGCTCGCCCGCCTGGCGGCCCGGGAGCAGGCCTGTGGAGTCCCGCCCGACGCGATCCGCCGGCTGGTCGCGCTGATCCCTGCGGACGCGCTCGAGTCCGTCGGCGCCCGGCTCAAGCTCTCCAACGTGCAGCGCAAGCGGCTGGCGCTGGCGGCAACCGCCGAGGGCATCAGCTCGCCGCGCGCGCTCGCCTATCGCATTGGAACCGAAGGGGCGATCGACCGCCTGCTGCTATCGGACGACCCTGAAGCGGCAGGCGCCGTCGCCGACCTCCTCGACTGGGTCCGCCCGCAGTTTCCGCTGACCGGCGGCGCGCTGGTCGCGCGCGGCATCGGCAAGGGCCCGGACGTCGCCCGCGCCCTGCGGCGCATCGAGGATCAGTGGATCGCGGAAGGCTTCCCGGACGCGGCGCGCGTCGAGGCGCTAACCGTGGCGGAACTCGATCAGCGGTTGCGCTCCAGCAGCAGTTGATAGGCACGCTCGGCATCGACCGGGCGGGCATAGAGATAGCCCTGCCCATAGTCGCAGCCGAGCGCGCCCAGCGTCTGCTCCAGCGCCTCGGTCTCGATCCCCTCGGCGGTGGTGCGCATGCCCAGCGTCTGCGCAAGGCTGAGCACCGCGCGTACGATCGCCACCTTGTCCCGGTTCGCGAGCATCCCCGACACGAAACTGCGATCGATCTTGAGAAGGTCGATCGGCAGGCTCTGGAGATATCCCAGGTTCGAATATCCGGTGCCAAAATCGTCCATGGCGATCGTGGTGCCGAGCGCCTTGAGCGCCCGCAGCGTCTCGGCGGTGGGATCCCGGTCACTGACGATCGCGCTTTCGGTCAGCTCGATCGTCAGCCGCCGCGGCGCCAAATTGTGCGCCGCAAGCGTGCGCTCGACCAGGGCGACGAGATTGTCCCGTCGCAACTGGACGGCGGAGAGGTTGACGGCGACCGTCAGTCCACAGCTCGCTCCGCTCACCCGGTCCCAGCCGGCCAGGGTGCGCATGGCCTCGTCCAGCGCCCACCGCCCCATGGGCACGATTAGTCCGGCTTCCTCGGCCACGGGAATGAAGCGCGCGGGCGGGATGTCTTCCCCCGCCTCGGTCCGCCAGCGCGCCAGTGCCTCGAACGAGACGATGCGGCCCGTCGCAAGGTCACAGATCGGCTGGTAGTGCAGGTGGAGATTGCCGGAGTCGATCGCCCGGCGCAGCTCGGTCTCGATCGAGAATTCCGCACGCATCACGTCCAGCGCCTCGGACCGGTACACCTCCGGAAGGCCGGTGCGCTTGGCACGCTTCGCTGCGAACTGCGCGTGGCGCACCATGTCCTCGTGATCCGCGGCCAGGCTCGCGCCGAGGGCGATCCCGATCGAGCAGCCGATGCGAACCTCGAAATCCGAAAGAGTGAACGGGATCGCCAGGGCGCCCCGAATCCGCTCCGCCACCTCGGTGGCGTCATCGCTGCGACTGACGCCCGACAGGAGGATCGCGAACTCGTCCCCGCCGGTCCGCGCCAGCACGTCCGGCTGGCGCAGCGCCCCTTTCAGACGGCGGGCGACCGAGATGAGCAGTTCGTCTCCGACGATGCCGCCCAGGCAGGCGTTGATGCGGCTGAACCGGTCGAGGTTGAGTGCGAGGACCGCGTATTGTTCGCGCCCGCCCTTCGCCAGCACCTCCTCCAGCCGGTCCTCGAAGCCCGCGCGGTTGGGAAGTCCGGTAAGCGCGTCGATCGCCATCTCGCGCCGCAGGCTGTGCTCCGTCCGCTCCTCGGGCGTGCGGTCGATCAGCGACAGCAGGCAACGACGGGCACGCGCCCCGCTGCGCCGGGTGAGCACTACCCGATAGTAGCGCGCATCAACCGCTTGCCCGAGCGTCCATTCGAACACGTCCCGAAGCGCATCTCCCTCCAGGAACCGGTGGATGCGCGCCCGCATGTCGCTGCAGTCGAGCGCGCCCTTCGGCCCCGCCTCGGCATCGATCTGTCGGAAGCCGCTGTTGATCCGGGACAGGGTGACCTTGCCATCACGGAGCGTCGCCACTGCCGCGGGCATCGGCAGGACGTCCAGGAACGGCTCGGTCGCCAGGGATCGGCTCATGTCCTCTCCGGAAGGACCCGGGTTTCCGGCATCCTCGTGTGCGCTAGATCGCCGTTGCGAAAGCAGTACCATCCACTCCGGCTTAGGTCCGGTGCGTTAATGCTGCGTTTCGAACGTTCGTCTCAGTCGAAGCGGTTGTCACGCGGGAAGCCGGTCGGCGGCATGCGCCCCGCAGCACCGCGCGCCGCGCGCCACGGGCTCAGGTCCGCCTCGGTGCGGACCCGGCCGGTTTCGCCGCCCATCGTCCAGCTGAGCCCGTCCGCAAAGCGCAAGGTGCGCACGTCGGACAGGCCTCCGTCGCGGAAGCGCTGGAGCTGCACGCCCTGCCCGCGCGCGAGTTCAGCCACTTCCGCAAGCGGGAACACCACCAGCTTCCGATTGTCGCCGATCGCCGCGACATAATCGTCCTCGGGCGCGATCGGTCGGATGACGCGCAAGCGCGCACCTGGACGCGGCGTCATCACCTGCTTCCCCTTGCGGGTTTCGGCGATCACGTCGGCAATCCGGACGATGAAACCGCGCCCGTCGCTCGCCGCCAGCAGCAACCGGTCCGACTGCGCCGCGCGCAGGAAGCCCGCGATCTCGGCATCGCCGTCCATGTCCACCATCGCGCGCACCGGCTCGCCGAACCCGCGCCCGCCCGGCAGCTTGTCGGCGCCCAGCGTGTAGAAGCGGCCCGCATCGGTCGCGAGCAGCAGCTTGTCCGTGGTGTGCGCGTGGAACGCGAACAGCGGGCCGTCGCCTTCCTTGAACTTCAGCGTCTCGGCCGCCGCCAGATCGTTGTGCCCCTTCAGCGCGCGGATCCAGCCACGCCGCGACAGCACGACGGTGATCGGCTCGCGCTCGATCATCGCTTCCAGCGGGATTTCGCGTGCGGGCGCGGCCTCTTCCACGCTGGTGCGGCGCTTGCCGAGCGCGGTCTCGGGGCCATAGCGATCGCGCAGCTTCGCCATGTCGCGCTTCAGCCGCGTGCGCTGGCGCGCCTCGGAGCCGAGCAGCAGCGTCAGCTCCGCCTTTTCCTTCTCCAGCTCGCCGCGTTCGCGCCGCAGCTCCATCTCCTCGAGCCGGCGCAGCGACCGCAGCCGCATGTTCAGGATCGCCTCGGCCTGGCGGTCGGTGAGCTGGAACTCGGCCATCATCACCGCCTTCGGCTCGTCCTCGGTGCGGATGATCTCGATCACCCGGTCGAGGTTGAGGAAGGCGATGATATAGCCGTCGAGCAGTTCCAGCCGGTCGGCGATCTTGGCCAGGCGATGTTCGGAGCGGCGGCGCAGCACCACGAACTGGTGGTCGACCCAGGCGCGGAGCACCTCGCGCAGGCTCATCACCCGCGGCGTGCGCGTCGCGTCGAGCACGTTGAGGTTCAGCGGCACGCGCGTTTCCAGGTCGGTCAGGCGGAACAGACCGTCCATCAGCGTCGCGGGGTCCACCGTGCGGCTGCGCGGCTCCAGCACGATGCGGATCTCGGCGTCCGACTCGTCGCGGATGTCGCTGAGGATCGGCAGCTTCTTGTCGTTGATGAGGGTCGCGACCTGCTCGATCAGCTTGCCTTTGGCGACGCCGTACGGGACCTCGGTCACGACGATGCGGAAGCCGCCGCCCTTCTCGCGCTCCACCTCCCAGCGCGCGCGCACGCGAAAGCCGCCGCGGCCGGTGGCATAGGCCTCGGCGATGGCGGCGGGCGGATCGACGACGATGCCGCCGGTCGGGAAGTCCGGACCCTTCACATGCGCCAGCACCGCCGCGTCGTCCGCCTCCGGCTGGTCGATCAGCATCGCGGCCGCGTCGAACAGCTCGGCGGCATTGTGGGGCGGGATGGAGGTAGCCATGCCGACCGCAATGCCGGCGGCACCATTGGCGAGCAGGTTCGGGAACAGCCCGGGGAACAGCTCCGGCTCCTGCTCCTCGCCATTATAGGTTGGGCGGAAATCGACCGCGTCCTCGTCCAGGCCCGCCATGAGGTCGATCGCGACCTGGGTCAGCCGCGCCTCGGTATAGCGATAGGCAGCGGCATTATCGCCGTCGATGTTGCCGAAGTTCCCCTGTCCGTCGACCAGCGGATAACGCAGCGCAAAGTCCTGGGCGAGGCGGACCATCGCGTCGTAGACCGACTGGTCGCCGTGCGGGTGGTACTTACCGATGACGTCGCCGACGACGCGTGCGCACTTCTTGTACCCCGCCGCCGGGTCCAGCCGCAGCAGCCGCATCGCCCAAAGCAGCCGGCGGTGCACCGGCTTCAGCCCGTCGCGAAGATCGGGCAGCGAGCGCGCGGTGATGGTGGAGAGCGCATAGACGAGGTAGCGCTCGGACAGGGCACTGTCGAACGGTGCATCGACGATCGCGTCGAACGGGTCCTTGAAGTCGGTCGCCATCGCCACCGCGGATAGCAGGCGCGCACCTTGTTCCACAACCGTTCCGTGTGCCCGCCCCCCGGCTTTCGGCAGACCGCGCTCGTCCGCGTCGCGACGCACGCCTGATTGCGACGCCCGGCCCTCTTCGCTATAGGCGCCGCCATCCCGCCCCGGCAGCACGCAAGCGCGCGCGCTTCCGGGGCCGATCGTTTTGGAAGGGTTCCGCACATGGCTCGCCGCCGCCAGATCTACGAGGGCAAGGCCAAGATCCTGTACGAGGGCCCCGAGCCCGGCACGTTGATCCAGTATTTCAAGGACGACGCGACCGCGTTCAACGCCCAGAAGAAGGGCACGATCAACGGCAAGGGCGTGCTCAACAACCGCATCTCCGAGCACATCTTCACGCTGCTCGGCCAAATCGGCGTGCCGACCCACTTCATCCGCCGCCTCAACATGCGCGAGCAACTGATCCGCCAGGTCGAGATCGTTCCGATCGAGGTCGTGGTGCGCAACGTCGTCGCCGGCTCGTTGTCGAAGCGCCTGGGCATCGAGGAGGGGCAGCAGCTGCCCCGCACGATCGTCGAATATTACTACAAGGACGATGCGCTCGGCGACCCGATGGTCACCGACGAGCATATCCTGGCATTCGGCTGGGCCGCGCAGGACGAGCTGCACGACATGGCCGACATGGCGATTCGCGTGAACGACTTCCTGGCCGGCCTGTTCGCTGGGATCGGCATCCGCCTGGTCGACTTCAAGCTCGAGTTCGGCCGAATCTGGGAAAACGACTTCAGCCGCATCATCCTGGCCGACGAGATCAGCCCCGATGGCTGCCGCCTGTGGGACATGGCCACCAACGAGAAGCTCGACAAGGATCGCTTCCGCCGCGACCTGGGCGGTGAGGTCGAGGCCTATCAGGAAGTGGCCCGCCGGCTGGGCCTGCTGCCCGAGGGCGGCGACACCGCCGTGCTCGACATGGAAACCCATCGCAAGAAGCGCGGCCGCTAAGCCGTTCCGGCTCCGGCGGCGCTTGCCTGGCGAGCGCACCGGGGCCATAGCCGCCGCCATCACCCACCCACGCACTGCCTTCGAGGTCCCATGAAACTCCGCATCGTCGTGACGCTCAAGAACGGGGTGCTCGACCCGCAGGGCAAGGCCATCCAGCACGCGCTGGGATCGCTCGGCTTCGACGGCGTCGCCGATGCCCGCGTCGGCAAGCTGATCGAGCTCGACGTCGCCGACGACACCAGCGACGAGGCGATCGACCAGATGTGCCGCAAGCTGCTCGCCAACACGGTGATCGAGAACTATCGCGTCGAGCGCCAGGACAGCGTCGCGTGAAGACCGCGGTCGTCGTCTTCCCCGGCTCGAACTGCGATCGCGACATCGCGGTCGCGCTCGAACAGGTGACCGGCCAGGCGCCGGCGATGGTGTGGCACGGCGACACCGATCTGCCGGACGGCATCGGTCTGGTCGCGGTTCCCGGCGGCTTCTCTTACGGCGACTATCTGCGCTCCGGCGCGATCGCCGCGCGATCGCCCGTGATGCGCGCCGTGGTCGAGGCCGCGGGTCGCGGCCTCCCGGTGCTGGGCATCTGCAACGGTTTCCAGATCCTCACCGAAACCGGCCTGCTGCCGGGCGCGCTGATGCGCAACGCACGGCTGAACTTCGTCTGCCGCGACGCGCCGCTGACGGTCGCCAATGCGACCTCGCGCTTCACCCGCGGCTATGCCGAGGGCGAAACGGTGACGATCCCGGTCGCCCACCACGACGGCAACTATTTCGCCGACGACGCAACGCTCGACCGCCTGGAGGGCGAAGGCCAAGTCGCGTTCCGCTACGCCGGCGTCGTCAACGGTTCGGCGCGCGACATTGCCGGCGTGCTCAACGCGCAGGGCAACGTGCTCGGCATGATGCCGCACCCCGAGCGCCGCATCGAAGCCGCGCACGGCGGCACCGATGGCCGTCGCCTGTTCGAGGGACTGGTCGAAGCGCTCGCCTGAGCGGGCGCTTCTCCCCTCACGCCTTCAGCCGGAACGGCGAGAAGTCCGTGCCCCGGTCGAACACGTCCACGCCCTCTGCGCGCTTGAGCCGGTTCACCACCGCATAGGTGACCGGCGTCAGCACCACTTCCCAGCCGACCTTGAGCGCCCAGTTGGTCGCCATCACCGTCAGAACCTGCGACGTCGGCCACACGCCCAGGAACGCGGCCGGATAGAAGATCAGGCTGTCCGCCCCTTCCCCCACGATCGTCGATCCGATGGTGCGCGCCCACAGCATCCGCCCCTCGGTCAGCAGCTTCATCTTCGCCATCACATAGGCGTTGACCAGTTCGCCGACCCAGAAGGCCGCGACCGAGGCGAAGACGATCCGCGGCACCTGCCCGAACACCGCCTCATAGGCGCGCTGCCCCTCCCAGCCGGGCGCCGGCGGCAGCGCCACCACCACCGCCGACATCAGCGCCATGAACAGCACCGCGGCAAAGCCCGCCCACACGCACCGGCGTGCCCGCGCAAAGCCGTAGACCTCTGTCAGCACGTCGCCGAGCACATAGGAAATCGGGAAGAACAGGATACCGGCCCCGAACACGAAGCCGCCGAGCGGCCCCTCCGCGCCGATCGTCGCGACCTTGCCCGCCCCCAGTACGTTCGAGAGCAACAGGATGGCGACAAAGGCGGCCATGGCGAAGTCGTAGAAGCGGAAACCGGACACGCTGCGCGCGTCCGCGGGTGCCGGCGTCATGCTGCCCCTCTCTCCAGAAACGGGATGGCGCGGTTATGAGGATGGTTCCGCTTCGGCGCAATGCGCGCTAACGGAACGCGTGCGTGCGCCCGTAGCTCAGTTGGATAGAGCACGAGCCTTCTAAGCTTGGGGCCGCTGGTTCGAATCCAGCCGGGCGCACCAACGACTCCCCCTCAGCGCAGCGCGACCGCCTGGCCGGCGAAATCCTCGGCCAGCACCTGTTCGATCGGGCGCGCGATCCCGCGAGTCAGCGCCTGCGGCACGGTCACGCGAAAGCCGCGCTCCACCAGTCCGTCGATCGCCCAGCGCACGCAATAGTCGGCAGCCACCCCGATCACCACCGCGTCCTCCACGCCGTGCGCCCGCAGGTCCCGGAAGAACGCGTCCCGGTCCGCGGACACGCCCTCGCGCATCGGCTCCACGCGAAGACCCGGCTCCTCCCACATGGCGAACACGCCCTTTTCCAGCCGGTAGGTCGGGATCGCCGGATCCACCACCTCGGGATCGAGCACATTCTGCCAGCCCGGCGTCTCGCGCACGCAGTGGATCGGGAACTGCTGCGCCTCGGGCAGGCTCGGGTAGGTATCGGCGAAGTGGGTGTCGAAGGTGAAGAGCACCGCAGCGGTCTCCTCCGGCGCAAGCGAGGCCAGCCACTCGGCCATCGGTGCGGCCAAGGCATCGGCGCCCGCAACGGCCAGGGCGCCGTCCGGGTCCATGAAATCCGCCTGGGTGTCGACCACCACCACGACTTTCTTCACGGCCTTCTCCTCACGCCTGGGTGTCGCCCACGCCCTCGTCCCGCAGCGCCGGCCGGTCAATCCCCGCGCGCCGCGGCTTCGCGGTCGAGCAGCGCGCGCTTGCGGTCCGTGCCCCAGCGATAGCCCGACAGAGCGCCGTCGCTGCGAAGCACACGGTGGCACGGGATCGCCAGCGCATGCGCGTTGGCGGCACAGGCACTCGCGACCGCGCGCACCGCCTGGGGTGCGCCGATCCGCTTCGCGATCTCCGCGTAGCTCGCGGTCGCGCCCGCCGGGATCGCGCGCAGTTCCTCCCACACCCGCCGTCGAAAAGCGGTGCCGCGGATGTCGAGCGGCAGGTCGAGCGTGGCGGCAGGGGCCTCCACGAACGCCACCACCTGCGACACCATCGTCGCAAAGTCGTCGCCGCCCGCCTCCAGCTGCGCGTTGGCGAAGCGACGGCGAAGGTCCGCCACCAGCGCATCGGCATCGTCGCCCAGCAGCAGCGCCGCGATTCCTGCGGCGCTCGCGGCGACCAGCAGAGTGCCCAGGCTCGTCGGCGTGACGGCGAAGCGCAGGGTCTCGGCCGCGCCACCCTGGCGATAGGCGCCGGGCTTCATGCCCAGCACCGCCTCCGCCTCGGCATAGAAGCGGCCGCTCGAGCCATAGCCGGCGGCGTGGATCGCCTCGGTCACGGCCGCGCCCGCTTCCAACGCCGCCCGTACCCGCCCGGCGCGGTGCTCCGCGGCATAGGCGCGGGGCGTGACGCCCGTCACCGCCTTGAAGCGGCGCTGGAAGTGGCTCGGGCTCATGCCCGCTTCAGCGGCGAGCGCCTCCAGCGTCGGCGGGATCTCGGCCATCTCGATCCTGCGGCACGCCGCTGCGATCTGATCGAGGCCGGCCGTGCGCATGCCGTCCGCATCCGGCCGGCACCGCAGGCAGGCCCGAGCACCCGTCCGGCGGGCGTCCGCGAGCGTCGCGTGGATCGTCACATTCTCAGGGTTGGCGGTGCGCGAGGGGCAGGACGGCCGGCAGTACACGCCCGTCGTCGCCACCGAGTACCAGAACTGCCCATCCGCCGCCGCGTCGCGGGCAACGATCCGGGCCCAACGCGGGTCTTGTGCAACATGCTGCTGTGTCATCGCGACCTCCTGCCCCACGCCTGCCTCAAGCCGCAGCGCGACACACTCCGTTCCTTGCGCTTCAATCCAAGATAGTGGCACCGACCGGGAGCACCATCACGCATCGCCCAGAAAGGAACATCCACCATGCTGAACGTCGGGCTGATCGGTTTCGGGCTTGCCGGGCGCGCGTTTCATGCGCCGCTGATCGCCGCCACCCCCGCCCTCCGCCTCGCCGCAGTCGTCACGTCGCGCGCGCAGGAAGTGGCCGCGCTGTATCCGGAGGCTCGTGTCGTGGCTTCCGCCGACGCCCTGCTCGCGGACCCTGCGATCGATCTGGTGGTGGTGGCGGCCCCCAACGACACCCATGCACCACTCGCCCGCGCCGCGCTGGAGGCCGGCAAGCATGTCGTCGTGGACAAGCCCTTTGCCCTCAGCGTCGAGGATGCGCGCGAACTTGCCGCGCTCGCCGTGACGCACGCGCGGATGCTCACCGTCTTCCACAACCGGCGCTGGGACACGGACTTCCGCACGGTCGAGCAGCTGCTGCGCGAGGACACCCTCGGCGAGGTGCACCTCGCAGAACTGCGCTGGGACCGTTTCCGTCCCGCCATCAAGCAGGGCTGGCGCGAGACCCCGCACGCCGGCGCAGGATTGTTGGCCGACCTCGGCCCGCACCTCATCGATCAGGCGATCCGCCTGTTCGGCGTGCCGGAGGCGGTATCGGCGGACATCGCGATCCAGCGGGAGGCGGCGCAGGTGGACGACTATTTCGAGCTGACGCTCCACTATGGAAGCCGCCGGGTGATCCTGGGCGCCGCCTCTCTGGTCGCGGCCCCCCGCCCCCGCTTCGCGCTGCACGGAACGCTCGGCAGCTTCGTGAAACACGGGATCGATCCGCAGGAGCCGGTGCTGCGCGCGGGCGGAAGCCCGTCCGACCCCGGCTATGGAGTCGAGCCGGAATCCGCCTGGGGGACGCTTGTCGACGGCGAGGCCGGGGAGCGTCGCCTGCCCAGTGCTGCCGGGACATGGCCTCGCTTCTATGAACAGGCCGCGGCCGCCATCGTCGGGCGCAGCGCGCCGCCCGTCGAGCCGGAGGATGCCATCGCGGGTCTCGAATTGCTCGAACTCGCCCGGCAATCCGCACGCGAAGGACGTCATCTTCCCTTCACCAGGGGCTGATCCCAATATTTTTATCGCCGCATCCGCAACGTCCCCGATATCTTGCCACCATTGCAGTTGCTAGCAATCGGCCAAGCAGCAGCCTTACTCCCGAGGCTCAAGGCGACTTTATCGGCCATGCACGTCTGCTCGGATGCTTGGCCGCCCTCTATTACCCAATACGGTAACTTACGTTTCGCGGAGAGGATGCGACTCGCCACTGTTAATCACGAATAAATCCTTGCTTTGTATGACTGTTGAGGCGCTTCGCCGGAGTCGGCACACACGCGATGCTGATCCGGTACTTTGGCTCCGAAGCCGCAAGGTGTGGCTGGCAACACCCTGGAAAGTTGACGCGCTGCACGGAAAGTCCCAAGTGCGCGCCGATGAACGGAGGAATGAAGATGGCCGAAGACGTGTCCGAATTGAACGCGGTGGAACTCGCAACCGAGCTCACCATCGCCTGGCTCAATAATGCGAACAACCGCGTGTCGGCCGAAGATGTACCGACCTTCCTGCAGACGATGCACGCAACCGTGGTTGGGCTGAGCGGCGGCGCATCTTCGGAACCGGTCGAGACGGCACCGACGGAAGATTACACGCCCGCCGTCTCGGTGCGGAAGTCGCTCGCGTCGAAGGACCACATCATCTCGATGATCGACGGCAAGCCGTACAAGACCCTGCGCCGCCATCTGGCAGGCCACGGACTGACCCCGGAACAATATCGCGAGCGCTACAATCTGAAGTCCGACTATCCGATGGTCGCGGAGAATTATTCGCAGAGCCGCCGCGACATGGCCAAGCGCATCGGGCTCGGCCGCAAGCCGCGCGCCGGTGGCGACGATGCGACCGCCGCAGAGGCGCCTGCCGCCCCGAAGCGCCGTGGCCGCAAGCCCAAGGACGCAACCGCGGAGTGATCCTTCAGCCCTGGGCCAGCGCCGCCGCGCGCCGGCCCAGGGCCGACAGGCTGCGGAAGGTCACCGACCAGCGCGTGCGCTCCATCGCCGCGATGCCGTGCTCCCACGCGTGCCGCGCCTCGCCGGAAAGATGGTAGATCGATCGCGGCGCAAGCGTCAGGCTGCGGCGCTCGAAGCCGGTGTCGGTGCGCCGCCGCAGGCGCAGGACGGCCGGTTCTCCCAGCGAAATCCCCACGACATGCTCGAACATCGGCCGGTCGCGGTGCCAGCCGATCCCCGCCCCCGGATCATAGCGGATGAGCAGCGCCTGCTCGAGCTCGGCCGGCGGTATCCCCGCGAACGCCGCCGCGCGCTCCCGCAAAGGCCCCAGGAACGCCGGGATCTCCACCCCCGGCGCGATCCGCCCCCGATCGAAGTCATAGCTCCAGCCGAACGACGCTGTCAGCCGCTTGCCCGTCCATCCCTGGAAGCGGAACGGCGTCAGCTCGCACGCGTCGATCGCCGCGACGAGCGCCGCTTCCTCGGGCGCATCGAGCACCTCTTCGCCATAGGAGAGGCCCGGCAGCAGCGGGGTTCCGAACAGGTCTAGCTGGGCGGCCATGTCGCTCCAGATAGGAAGCCGGCACCTCTCCCAAAAGACGCGCGTGGCGGGGAGACGGGCCGGAAAGCCCGCGTTATAGAAGCCCGCGATGCCCAATCGTGCCCCCGATCCGCTGCTGCTGTTTCGCGCCGGTGACCACCGGCTCGCGCTCCCGGCGCGGGACGTGCGCGAGGTGCTGCCGCTGCTTCCGATCGCGCGGCCGCCGACCCTACCCCGCCCCCTCGCCGGCTTCGTCGACGTCCGGGGCGAGACGTTGCCCGTCCTGGCACCCGCGCTTCTGTTCGACGGTGGCACTGCTCTCGGCACCCTGGACCTGTTCTCCCATCTGATCCGGCCGCACGGGCCTGCTGCCACCATGCCGTGCCTGCTGGTCGATCGCGTCGAGGACATGGTCACCCCCGACGCCGACGCCATCCGTCCGGTGGAGGCGGAAGCGAGCCACAATGGCGCGATCCTGGCCGAGGTGACGCTGCCCGACGGCCCCGCACACCTGCTGTCGCTCGCCCGGCTGCTCAGCGAAGCGGAACGCGAGCGGCTGGCGGCCCTGGCGGCGCAGGCGGAGGCGCGCGCTGCCGACTGGACGATCGGGTGAGCCTGGCCGCGCAGCGCCACGCGCTGCCGTCTGCGCCGGTCGACGATCCCGCCTTTGCCGGCCTCAAGGCGCGGATCGTCGAGCGCACCGGCCACCATTATTACGTCGACAAGGACGACCAGCTGTTCGAGCATGTGGCGCGCCGCATGGCCGCGAACGGCATCGACGCGCTGGCGGACTATGCCGCCCGGCTGGCGGACCCGATCGCGGCGGCCGCGGAATGGCGCGCGCTTGAAAGCGCGATCACAATCAACGAGACCTTCTTCTTCCGCTTCGCCGAACAGTTCGACGTGCTTCGCCGCTGCGTCTTGCCGAAGCTGCTGCGGGAGCGGCGGGCGAAGCGCCAGCTGCGCGTCTGGAGCGTCGGCTGCTCGACCGGGGCAGAGGCCCACTCGGTATCGATCCTGCTGCGCGACCTGCTTGGAGACGCAGTCTCCGAGTGGAAGATCGGCATCACCGGCACCGACATCGACGATGCCGCGATCGCCGCCGCGCGCGAGGCGCGCTACACGTCCTGGGCGCTGCGCACCCTGGGAGAGGCGGAACGCGAGCGGCTGTTCGACCGCGAGGGTGACCGCTGGCGGCTGAAAGCCCGCTATCGCGGTCTCGCTCGCTTCGAACACGCCAACATGATGGCGCTGCTGGACGATGACGCGCCGCTGCAGTTCAGCGAGTTCGACATCATCCTGTGCCGCAACGTCCTGATCTATTTCCGCAGCGACGTCGCCAAGCAGCTGGTCGGCGCGCTGGTGCGCCGACTCGCGCCCACCGGGCTGCTGTTCATCGGCCATGCCGAGCCGAACCCGGAGTTCGCGGACATCGCACGCCCGGTGCTGGTCGACGGTGTCCTTGCGTACGCACGGCCCGACGCGCCTGCGGAACTCCCCGTCGCCGCGCCGGCGCCGCCGCCCTCTCCGCCGGCATCCCCTACCCCGCCGCGCGTTGCACCGCCGACGCCAACCGCCCCGGCCAAGGCTACGCCCGCCGCAACCCCGGCTCCACCGCCTGCCGCGCCCCCGCCCACACCGCCAGCGCCAAAGCCCGCCGCCGCCGGAGAAGTGCGCACCGCGCTGTCCCGCGGCGACGCGAGCCAGGCACTCGAACTGGCGGAGCAGGAGGCGCTCGCCACGCCGCGCGACCCGGTCGCCCATTACCTCGCGGCGCTCGGCGCCCTCGCGCTTGGAGACGGGGTTCGTGCAGAGCGGGGATTTCGCAGCGCGCTATATCTCGATAACGGGTTCGCGATGGCGCACTATCTGCTTGGCCGACATCTCCTGGCGAATGGGCGCGATGCCGAGGGCAACCGCGCGCTCCGCAATGCCGCGCGCGCAGCCGCCGGGATGGCGAACGACGCCGAGTTGCCGGAGGGCGACGGCATGACCGCAGGCAGCCTGGTCGCCGCCGTCCGCGCCACTCTCGGGGGCGCCGCATGAGCATGCCGGGAGACCTCCGGGTCGCAGCGCCCTTCCTTGATGCCGAGGCCGTTGCAGCCGTGCTCGCGGAGCGCCAGCGCGCGCTCGCCCCGCCTGAGGCAGCCGACCAGCGCAGCCGCATCCGCGTCCTCACCTGGACCCTGGGCGAGGAAACCTACGCGACCCCGCTCGCGGACCTCTTCGAGGTGGCGGCGATCCCGCGCGTCACCGCGGTTCCGGGCGCGCCTGCCGCCCTGGTGGGGCTGATCGCGTGGCGAGGCGCCGTCCTCAACCTCTTCGATCCGGCCGTGGCGTTGCGCCTGACCACCCCCGAGGAGCCCGGCCGCGCGATGCTGGTGCTGCGCCATGCCGCGCCGCGCATCGCCCTCCAGGTCTCCGCCATCACCGCCGCCGCCGCCGTCGTCGATCCCGGCGCCACGGGCGGCGAAGCATTGACGCGCTTCGTCGAAGCGGACGGTGGCCAGCGTCTGGCCGTCGTGAACACTGCGCTGCTGATCCAGCGGCTCCTCGCCCGTCCCCTGCAGGAAGGATAAAGCCTTGTCGGTTTCCACTCGGATCGTTGCCGGGTTCGGCATCATCACGGCCATTCTGGTCGCGCTGGGCCTCTACTCGCTCCAGCAGGTGGGCGTGGTCCGCTCGAACGTCGACCGGATCGTCCAGCGCGACTATGCCGCGATTCTCGATGTCGACTCCATCGCCCGTGCCGAGGCACGGATGCGCGAGGCGCGGCTGATGGCGGTGATGCACGCGATGCGCAGCGGCCGCGGCATCCCGGGCGACGTCGCCGACTGGCAGTCGCGCGCCAACGAAACGGCAGCCGCGCTCGCGAAGCTGACCGCAACCGCGGAGAAGAACCGCGAGACCGCGGTCAATCAGGGCCGCATCGAACAATGGCGCCAGCTGTCCGAGGGCGCGCAGGCGGTGCAGGCATCGTTCGATCGCCTGCGCCCCGCGAGCGCACGCCAGCTGGAGATGCTGGAGAACGGCAATATCGAGGGTGCGATCGAGGCGGGCGAAGAGATTGATCGCCACCATGCCGCGCTCGCGCAGAGCCTCGGCCAGGTCCGCACGATCGTCAGCAACACGATCGAGGTCGGGCGGCGCGCGACCCAGGACGTCTATGAAAGCACGCGCACGTCGATCCTGATCGGGCTGCTGATCGCGATCGCGGTCAGCGTCGTGGTCGCTTTCACGATCCGCCGCTCGATCACCGGGCCGCTGAGCGACTTCATGAGCTTCGCCGGCCGCATCGGCGAAGGCGACCTGTCGGGCGAGACGCGCATCATCGGCAGCGACGAACTCGGCCAGCTGGGCGCCACCCTCAACACGATGGTGGTGGGCCTGCGCGAGATCGCCCGCCAGAGCCGCGCCGCGACCGAGGACCTGAACGCCGCCGCCACCGAGATCCGCGCCTCCACCCAGGAGCAGGCCGCCTCGGTCGAGGAACAGCTCGCCGCCGTGCAGGAGACCGCGGCCACGGTCGACGAGATCACCCACTCGGGTGCGCAGATCACGTTGCGAGCACAGGAAGTGATCGCCGCAGCGCAGGCCACCGCCCAGACGAGCGACACCGGCCGCACCGCGGTCCACGACACCGCCCGCGCGATGGACGCGATCCGCGAACAGGCGGAGGCGGTCGCCGGCAACATCGTCGCCCTGTCGGAAAAGACGCAGACCATCGGCGATATCATCGCGACGGTGAACGACGTATCGGAACGCTCGCACCTCCTTGCCCTCAACGCCTCGATCGAGGCGGCGGCGGCCGGCGAGCAGGGTCGCAGCTTCGCGATCGTCGCGTCGGAGATGAAGACGCTGGCCGACCAGGCGAAGTCCGCCACCCGCAACGTTCGCTCGATCCTGGGCGACATTCAGCGCGGCATCAACGCCTCGGTCATGCTGACGGAAGAGGCGGTGAAGCGCGTCGCCTCCGGCAAGGAGCGCACCGACGCCAGCCAGTCGGCGATCAACGAACTGGCGACGCGGGTGCAGGAGAACGTCCACACCTTCCAGCAGATCGTCGCCTCCACCAACCAGCAGCAGATCGGCATCGAGCAGGTGACCATCGCCCTGCAGAACATCCGCCAGGCGAGCCAGCAGACCGCGGCCAGCACCCGCCAGCTGGACCAGGCGGCGGGCGACCTCACCCAGCTGTCGCGGACGCTGGTGAGCCTGACCGAACGCTATCGCGTCTGAGGACGGGCGGGTGGACGAACTCCGCGCAGAACTGCTCGCGGCCTTCGCCGCCGAGCTTGCCGAGCACATGGCCGGCATCCGCGAGGCGCTTGCGGATGCCGCCGCCGGTCGCCCCGTCGATCTGCGCGAGTTCAGCCGCCGCACCCACAGCCTGAAGGGGGCGGCGCGTGCGGTCGACCTGCCGGCGACCGAAGCGGCTGCCCATGCGGCCGAGACCATCCTACTCGCCGCCGAACGCGGGGAACGCGCGCTCGATGCCGCGACGATCGCCGAGCTGCGCACCCTCGCCGACGCGATCGAGGACGGCGCCCGCAGCGACACCACGCAAGACGACGCGCCGGAGGCGACCGCCGCGGCATCCTCGACGCAGACGGGCCGCGTCCATGTCGCCGGCCGCCATGTCGAGCGGCTCGCCCGTTCGGTCCACGATCTCGCCAACCACATCTCCGAGCAGGATCGCATCGTGGAGATGGTCGAGGTGCTCGGGGCCGAGCTGGCCGACATGCCTGCCACGCAGGACGGCGAGCTTGCCCGCCGCATCGCGCGCCTGGTCGGCAGCACGGAACGGCTGCGCCGCGAAGTCGGCCGCCAGCGCTGGGCACTCGAACGCGCCGCGGCGAACATCGAGCGCGACGCCGAACGCATCCTGCTGCTGCCCGTCGCTACCCTCTTCGAGGGCCATGAGCGCATGGTCCGCGACCTCGCGGCCAGCCAGGGCAAGTTCGCCGAGCTCACCATGGAGCCGATCGAGGCGGAGGCGGATCGCCGCGTGCTCCAGGCGCTGCGCGAGCCGTTGCTCCACCTGCTGCGCAACGCCGTCAGCCATGGGATCGAACCGCCGGCGGTGCGCGCCCGGGCGGGCAAGCCGGAGGGTGGCACGATCAGCGTGCTCCCCACCACCGACCGCGGCCGCCTCAACATCGTCATCCGCGACGACGGTGCCGGCCTCGATCCCAAGGCGATTGAGGCGCGCGCGCGGGAGGCGGGACTGATCGCCGCCGGGGCGCCGACACCCTCCCGACGCGGCCTCTACGCGCTGCTGTTCGAGCAGGGCTTCTCGACCAGCCGGACCGTGGACGAGGTTTCGGGCCGCGGCATCGGCTTGTCCGTGGTGGCGGAGACGGTGCGCCGGCTGCACGGCCGCGTCCGCATCCTGCCCGGCCGTCCGACAGGCACCGAGATCCGCCTGTCGGTGCCGCTCGCCCTCGCCCGCCAGGCGCTGTTGCTGGTGGAGGCCGGCGGCGCCCGCCACGCCCTGCCCGCGGCGAGCGTCGATCGCGTGCTCCGCCTCACCCCGGATGCGTTCGACCGTACCGAGGGCGGTGCGGTGCTGATGCTGGAGGACGAGGCGGTGCCGGTGGCCGAACTGGCCGACCTGCTCGGCCTGCCGCCTTCCGAAGCGCCCGACGGTGCCCGGCCTGCGGTGGTGATCGAGGGCTCGGACCAGCGGCGCGTGCTGCTGGTGGACGCGCTTGATGACGTCCGCTCGCTGGTGGTCGGCGATCCGACGGCTGTTGCCGCCGACGTGCCGTTGATCTGGGGAACGGTGCTGCTGGAGGACGGCATCGCGCTCGTGCTGGAGCCGGAGGCACTGCTCGCCGCCGACGCATCCGGCCCCCGCCGCCGTCCGCGCATCGCGCCTGCGACCCGGCCGGTGCAGCGCACGGTGCTCGTCGTCGACGACTCGATCACCACCCGCACCCTCGAAAAGAGCATCCTGGAGGCGCAGGGCTATCGCGTCCTCATCGCGGTCGACGGCCTCGCCGGGCTGGAGCAGCTGCGCGCCGGGCTCGAGCCGATCGACCTGGTGGTGGCAGACGTCGAAATGCCGCGCATGGATGGCTTCGGATTGCTCACGGCAATACGGAACGATCCGGCCCTGCAAGCGCTTCCCGTCGTCATGATGACATCGCGAAACAGCCCGGACGATATCGAGCGTGGACTCCAGCTGGGTGCGAATGCCTATGTGACGAAGCAGGAGTTCGACCAGGGGACGCTGATCTCCGTCGTACAGCAGCTGCTCTGAGCCATGGCAACGCGCCCGATCCGCGTCATGATCGTCGAGGACTCGCTCGTCGTTCGCACCCTGCTCACGCACATCATCGCGGGCGACCCCCGGCTTGAGGTGGTGGCCGCCGTCGCAAGCGCGGAAGAGGCGCTGGCGCAACTGGCGGCGATCCGACCCGACGTAATCTCGATGGACATTCGCCTCCCCGGCATGGACGGGCTCGAGGCGACGCGCCAGATTATGGCCGATCAGCCGACGCCGATCGTCGTCATCTCCGCCAGCTTCGATCGCACCCAGCTCAATCCCACCATGGACGCGCTGCGTGCCGGCGCGCTTGCCGCCGTGGAAAAGCCGGTCGGCATCGCCGATCCCGAATACCGCACCATCGCCGCCGAGATCCGCACCCAGCTCGTCATCATGAGCCAGGTGGCCGTGGTCCGCCGACGCATGCGCACGCCGCTTGCCGGCACGCCGACCGCCGGGCGGCCGCGCATCGCGCCGCGAATGCTGTTGTGCGCCGCCTCCACCGGCGGCCCTCAGGCGCTGGCCAAGCTGTTCAACAGCCTTCCCGCCGACCTGTCGCTGCCGGTGCTGCTCGTCCAGCACATGGGCGGCGCCTTCATGGACGGGTTCGCCAGCTGGCTGGACAGCGTCGTGCCGCAGCGGGTCGAACTCGCCCGCGCCGCCGTCCTGCCCCAGCCGGGCACCATCTATGTGGCGCCGGGCGACCGGCACCTGACCCTGATGCCTTCGGGCAAACTGGGGCTGTCGGAGGCGCCGCCCGTCGGCGGCCAGCGGCCGGCCGCAACCGTGTTGTTCACCAGCGCCGCGGCCGCGCTCGACGGTGCCGCGCTCGCCGTCGTCCTGACCGGCATGGGAGAGGACGGGGCTGCGGGCGTCCGCCAGCTGGTCGACGCCGGAGGTGCCGCGATCGCGGAGCATGAGAGCACGGCGGTCGTGAACGGCATGCCGGCCGCCGCGGTGCGCCAGGGCGCGCTGGCGTTGCCGCTCGATCTGATCGGCCCCCATGTGAAGCGGATCCTGGCGCGCGAGGTCGTGCAGTGAGCGAAGACGCGTCGCCGCACCTGTTGCTGGTCGAGGATTCGGACACCCAGGCGCTGGTCTTCCGACGGACGCTGGAGGGCTTCGGCTTCACCGTGGACCGGACCCGCACGGCCGAGGACGCACTGGTCAGCCTCAACGAGGCGCTGCCCGATCTGCTGGTGGTCGATTATCGGCTGCCTGGCATGAACGGTGACGAGCTGGTGCGCATCCTGCGCCAGACCGGCCACACCCGCACGCTGCCGATCATCATGCTCACCAGCGACGAGGCGAGCGAGGTGGAGCGCCAGGGGCTCGACAGCGGCGCCAACGCCTATGTGCCCAAGGCGAGCGGCCCGCAGCTGCTGGTCTCGCGCATGCGCTCGCTGTTGCGCCAGCGGCGCTCCGTGCCGGGCAACGGCACGGCCGGCGGCTTCCGCCAGGCACGGCTGCTGGTCGCGGTGGCGGATCCGATCTACCGCGATTGGCTGCGCGGGCTGCTGACGGGCGACGGCCATGCGGTCAGCGTCGCCGGAGACGAGCAGGCGATGCTCTCCGCGGTCGCGCAGGAGGCGTTCGACGGCGTTCTCGTCGGCCCGGCCCCCGAAGGCGAGGACCCGTTCGCCTGGGTTCGTGCGCTGGATCGCCAGCGGCAGGCGGACAGCGCCGGGTTCGAGATCGCCGCCCTGTCCGAGGTCGCCGATCCCGCACAGACGCTTGCCGGCCTCGGCGCCGGTGCCGACGACGTGCTGCCAAGCCGGGACGAGCGCGACATGCTCCTCGTGCGGGTGCGTTCGATCCTCCGCCGCAAGCTCGCCCGCGACGACGAGGCGGCGGGCGCCGCCCGCGAGCGGGAGCGCGAGCTGGCGCTCGCCCATGCGCGCGCCCAGGCGGAGGCGAGCGACGCCCTCGCCGCCGCCAACCGCGAGCTGGAGGCGGCAAACGCGCAGCTTCGCGAGACTCAGGCACAGCTGGTCCAGTCCGCCAAGATGGCGTCACTGGGCGAACTCGTCGCGGGCATCGCGCACGAGATCAACAACCCGCTCGCCTTCATCCTCGCCCACCACGCCACCGTGGAGCGGGCGGTGCAGGACGCAACGACCGCCGAGGACGACACCCGCACCAAGCGCCTCGCCAAGGCCGCGGAGCGCCTGGGCTCGATCCGCACCGGGCTGGTGCGCATCCAGGATCTGGTGGTGAAACTGCGCCGCTTCTCGCGCCTCGATGATGGCGAATGGTCGCTCGTCGACATTCCGGAGGCGATCGACTCGGTGCTGACGCTGCTCCAGCCGAAGATCCCCGCGACCGTCACGATCGAGCGGCGCTACGGCCCCGTCCGCACGCTCGAAAGCTCGCCGGCGCTGGTCAACCAGGTGGTGATGAACATCATCTCGAACGCGGTCGACGCGGTCGATCCCGCCACCGGCCGCATCGTCATCGAAACCTCGACCCGCTACGACCGGTTCTTCATCGCGATCACCGACAACGGCCCCGGCATCCCGCCGGACGTCCGCGAGCGGGTGTTCGAACCCTTCTTCACCACCAAGGACGTGGGCTCCGGCACGGGCCTGGGCCTGGCCATCGCCTATGGCGTCGTCCGGTCGCACGGTGGCGAGATCACGATCGAATCGGGCAACGAAGGTGGCGCCCGCTTCCTCTTGGCGGTACCCCTGCATCGACAATGACCGATTTCAACGATTCCGAATTGCCCAAGGTTCTGGTCGTCGACGACGAGCAGGAGATCCTCGTCGCGCTGGAGGACCTGCTGGAGGACCGCTACCGGCTGCTCTCCTCCACCTCTCCCGTGGCGGCGCTCGAGATCGTCAAAGCGAACCCGGACCTGGCGGTGATCATCTCCGACCAGCGGATGCCGGAGATGCCGGGCAACGTGTTCCTCGCCCGCGCACGCCCCTATAGCGACGCCGACGCGATCCTGCTGACCGGCTATGCGGACCTTTCGGCGGTCGTCTCGGCCGTCAACGAAGGTGCCATCAGCGGCTATGCCGCCAAGCCGTGGGAGCCGGAGGCGCTGCGGGCGATGGTCGCCGCCGCCGCCGAGCGGCAGAAGCTGCGCGCGGCGCTTCGCTTCGAACAATCCGCCTTCCTGGGCCTGATGCAGGCGTCAGCCGACCAGATTTCGGTGCTCGATCGCCACCATCGCCTGATCCGCGGCAACCACGACCGCGTCGAAAACGCGACCGCGGGCGACGTGCGCGACAAGGATGAGGCGGCGCTCGCCAGCGGCAGCTATTCCGAAGAGGATCTGCAAAGCGGGGGCGAGGATGAGGACGAGCGCTGGACGCGCGTCCGCCGGATCCCCTTCGGCGCCAGCGACAGCGACCGCCACCTGCTCAAGATCGAGTCGGACGAGACCGACCGGCGCCTCGCCGCCCGCCGGCTCCACCAAGCCGAAAAGCTCCAGGCGCTCGGGACGCTCGCAGGCGGCATCGCGCATGATTTCAACAATCTGCTCGCCGCCATTCTCGGCAACCTCGAACTCGCCGAACGCTCGCTGGACAAGCCGGATCGGCTCACCCGCTTCCTCGCCAACGCCCGCTCGGCAGCCGGCCGCGGCTCGGCGATCACCCGGCGCCTGCTGAGCTTCAGCCGCCAGCGCGATCTCGCCGCCGAGACCTTCCGCCCGGACGAGGCGATCCGAGATCTGGAGGAACTCGTCGCCCGCACCATGGCGGGTCGCGTCTCCCTGACGCTCGACCTCCAGGCGGACGGCGCGATCCACGCCGATCCCGGCCAGTTCGAGCTCGCCATCGTCAACCTGTGCATCAACGCGCGCGATGCCATGGCCAATGGCGGGGAGATCGTCATCTCCAGCGCCCGCGCCCCCGCGCCGCCGGAGCTGGCGCATGCGGGCAACTGCATCTGCATCGCGGTGCGCGACAATGGTGCCGGTATCCCCGAGCATCTGCGCGACCGCGTCTTCGAGCCCTTCTTCACCACCAAGCCGCATGGCGAGGGCACGGGCCTCGGCCTGCCGATGGTCCGCGCCATGGCGGAAGCGTCCGGCGGCACGGTGACGATCGACAGCCGCGTCGGCGAGGGCACTACGGTGACCCTGTGGTTCCCCCGCCTGGAGCCGGTCGAGGCTGCTGCGGCCGTTGCCGCTCAGGCGGCGGAGACGCCCTCGCTGCGGGTGCTGGCGGTGGAGGACGACGCCGAAGTCCGCGCCGTGCTCGTCGCGCATCTGACGGGTGCCGGGCACCAGGTGATCGAGGCGGACGGCGCCCAGGCAGCGCTGCACGCGCTCGAGAGCGACACTGCGATCGATCTGCTCGTCACCGACTATGCCATGCCGGACATCTCGGGCCTCGATCTCTACCGGGTGGCGAGCGAGCGGCGACCTGGCCTGCCCGCGATCCTCGTGACGGGATTCGCCGATGTGGAGGACGGCAGCGTTCCGCTCCCGGTCCTCACCAAGCCCTTCACCGGCGACCAGTTGAAGGCGACGATCGCGCGCGTCCTGACTCCGGCCGACTGAGCGACAAGGCTTTGGAACGCGACGGCCCGGGCAATCCCCGGGGCGGTTGAACTTGCATAAAATGGCACCAAATTAGATACTTGAGAGCGCACGACGGCCTTGAGGGGCCGCTGTCCTCACCATCTTCTCTTGGAGGCAGGATGCAGTTTGACGACACCGTTCGCTCGCGCCGCGCAATGCTGGGTTCGATCGCCGCGCTGGGCGCCTTTGCCGTGACGCGCAGCACGCTGAGTAGCACCGATCGCCCCGCACCCCGCGCCGTGCCGACCCCAGTCCGCCAGCGCATCTTTGCCGAGCCGAAGGCGGCCAGCGTCTCTGCGCCCCGCGGCGTGCAGCCCGAACTGTTCGACCGCGCGATTGCGGCGCTCGACGCGCATGGCGACACCATCCGCCGTCGCGACCGCATCGCGATCGCCGATTTCGACGCGCCGTCCAGCGAGCATCGCTTCCAGTTCATCGATCTGGAGGGCGGGAAGGTCACGCGCCTGCTCGTCTCCCATGGCAGCGGCTCCGATCCGTCGCACTCGGGCAAGCTCCAGCGCTTCTCGAATCAGCCGAACTCGAACGCGACCTGCGAAGGCGCCTTCGTCACTGCCGACTATTATGTGGGCAAGCACGGCCGCTCGCAGCGCGTGATCGGCCTCGATCCGACCAACGACAACGCTCGCGACCGCGCGATCGTGATCCACGGCGCCTGGTACGCCAACCCGGACATGCTCAAGACCCATGGCATGCTCGGCCGCAGCCAGGGCTGCTTCGCGGTCGGCGAGCAGGACCTGCCGCAGGTGTTCGCAATGCTGGGCGAAGGGCGGATGATCTACGCCGGCAAGGCATAATCCGAGGCGAAGCCGCAACGCGCGAGAACCGGTGACGTAGCTTCTGGCGGTCTCGCGCGTTACGCTTCGCATGATGACGCAACACCGCTTCTTTTCGATCCACCGGCACGGCCTGATCCGCGTTGGTGCCTGCACCCCGCTCGCCACCGCCGGCGACCCGGCCGCCAATGCCGAGGCGACGATCGCGCTCGCCCGGCAAGGGCATGAGGCCGCCGCCGACCTGCTGGTCTTCCCGGAGCTCAACCTCTCCTCCTACGCCATCGACGACCTGCACCTGCAGGACGCGCTGTGCGATGCGGCCGAGGCGGCTCTCGCGCAGGTGGTGGAGGCGAGCACCGGTCTGCGCCCGGTGCTGCTGGTCGGCGCGGCGCTGCGCCGCAACGGCCGGCTCTACAATTGCGCGGTCGCGGTTTCTCGCGGCCGCATCCTGGGCGTCGTTCCCAAGAGCTTCCTTCCCAACTATCGTGAATACTACGAGAAGCGCTGGTTCGCCGAAGGCGCGGGCCTGACCGGGCTCGAGATCACCGTCGCCGGCCAGCGCGCGCCGTTCGGCACCGACCTGATCTTCACGGCCGAGGACCTGCCCGACTTCGTCTTCCACGCGGAGATCTGCGAGGATTTCTGGGCGCCCACCCCGCCCTCGACCGCGGGCGCGCTCGCGGGTGCGCTGATCCTGTGCAATCTTTCCGCCTCCAACATCGTCGTCGGCAAGGCGCGCGATCGCGAGATGCTGTGCGCCGCCCAGTCCGCGCGCGCGGTCGGCGCCTATGTCTATTCCGCCGCAGGTCCGGGCGAGAGCACGACGGACCTTTCGTGGGATGGCCAGGGTCTCGTCTATGAACTGGGCGAGCAGCTTGCCGCCTCGCACCGCTTCGCCAGTGCCGACGCGACCATCTACGCCGACGTCGACGCCGGCCGCATCCGGCTGGAGCGGATGCGCATGGGCACGTTCAACGACGCCGCCGCCGCCTCAGGCCACCCGGAGACGCGCTTCCGCCGCATCGGCTTCGCGCACCAGCCGGACTTCGCCGACGTCGGCCTCAAGCGCCAGGTGCGTCGCTTCCCCTTCGTTCCCAGCAACCCCGTGTCGCTGGACGAGGACTGCTACGAGGCGTTCAACATCCAGGTGGAGGCGCTACGCAAGCGCATCGTCGCGACCGGTGCCAAGCGGCTGGTGATCGGCGTGTCGGGCGGGCTCGATTCTACCCACGCGCTGATCGTCGCGGCCAAGGCGTTCGACCGGCTCGACAAGCCGCGCTCCGACATCCTGGGCTTCACCATGCCGGGCTTCGCCACCAGCGAGGGCACCAAGGCCAATGCCTGGACGCTGATGAACGCGCTCGGCATCACCGGCGCGGAAATCGACATCCGCCCGGCCGCGCGGCAGATGCTCACCGACATGGACCACCCGTTCGGGCGCGGCGAGCCGGTCTATGACATCGCGTTCGAGAATGTGCAGGCGGGGCTTCGCACCGACTATCTGTTCCGCCTCGCCAATCAGCGCGAGGGCTTCGTGCTCGGCACCGGCGATCTGTCGGAACTGGCGCTCGGCTGGTGCACCTATGGCGTCGGCGACCAGATGAGCCACTATGCCGTCAACGCCGGCGTGCCGAAGACGCTGATCCAGTACCTCATCCGCTGGGCGATCCAGACCGACCAGTTCGACGCGCCCACCAACGAAGTGCTCGACGCCATCCTAGCAACGGAAATCTCGCCCGAGCTCGTACCCGCTGGCGACGACGGCCAATTGCAGAGCACCGAGAGCAAGGTCGGCCCCTACGAGTTGCACGACTTCTTCCTGCATCACATCGTCCGGCAGGGGCTGTCCCCTTCCAAGGTCGCGTTCCTCGCCTGGCACGCGTGGAAGGACAGCGAAGGCGGCGCCTGGCCGATCGACTTCCCGCAGGCCAAGCGCAACGCCTACGACCTGGAGACGATCGCCCGCTGGCTCGAATCCTTCCTGTGGCGCTTCTTCCAGACCAGCCAGTTCAAGCGCTCGGCGATCCCCAACGGCCCGAAGGTGTCCGGCGGCGGCGCGCTCAGCCCCCGCGGCGACTGGCGCGCGCCTTCCGATGGCGTGGCGAAGCCGTGGGTCGAGGAACTACGCGCGGCGCTGCCGTAAGGCCCCTCCAACTTGTGCTCCCGCGAAGGCGGGAGCCCAGGGTTCCGAACGCCACCGATCGTTGTTCTGCCTGGCCCTGGATCCCTGCCTCCGCAGGGATACGGTGGGAGTTGGGGAAGCGAGGTCCCCCTACCCCCGCCGCGCCTGTGCCTCCGCATTGCGGCCGTTGAGCGCCCAGCGCAGCATCACCCCCACGCCGCGCGCGCCTGCCCGCACCAGCGGTCCCTCGGCGGGGCGCTCGCGCAGCTGGAGCATCGCGCGTGCCCAGGGCGGCAGCAGGTCGATCGCCGCCCGCATGGTGAGGTCCCCGAACGGCCGCATCGCCAGGTTCGGCGCCGGCTGCGACAGAAGCGCCTGCAGCACCGTGTGCGTGCGCTCGTCGAAGCGCAGCTGCGGCCGCACGTCCATCAGATAGCTGTCGATCTCGCGCCGGCTGGTCGGCACATCCTCGGCCCCCAGCCGCCGCGCGACCTCGGCGTACTCGGCGAAATACCGGTCCTGCTCGGCGGCCGACAGCGGAGCCCGGTAGCGCAGGTATCCGGACAGGAACATCCGCACCTCCGCGACATGGATCCAGGTCAGCAGTTCGGGATCGTTGGCGTCATAGGGCGTTCCGTCCGGCAGCGTACCGTGCACCCGGTCGTGGATAGCCCGCACCCGACCGATCAGCCGCTCCGCCTCGCCGGTCGCGCCATAGGTGGTGCCGGCGATGAACTGCGCCGTCCGCTTCAGCCGTCCCAGCATGTCGCGCTGGAAGTTCGAATGGTCCCACACGCCGGCCAGCGCCAGCGGGTGGAGCATCTGCAACATCAGGGCGGCCGTTCCCCCAATCATCATCGAGGTGAAGTCGCCGTGCACGCGCCAGCACACGGAAGCAGGCCCGAACAGCCCGTCATCCCCAGGCGGGCGGCTGAGGTCGATCGCCCCGTCCCCCGCGCCTGTCAGCGCCCGCACCTGCTTCGCGATCGTCTGGCGTACCGTGTCCATGTCTTTCCCAACGCGCCAGCCGGTGCCGCGTGCCCGTCTAGATAGGGTGTCCCGGGCAGTTCCGCAGCCCGGACCGGTTGCGCCGTCCCGCGGTTTCGCTATCCCCGCTCCATCCCCCGTTTCCAATCGCGAGAACCCCCATGAAGACACGCGCCGCCGTCGCTTTCGAAGCGAAGAAGCCGCTGGAGATCGTCGAGCTCGATCTCGAAGGCCCCAAGCCCGGTGAGGTGCTGGTCGAGATCATGGCCACCGGCATCTGCCACACCGACGCCTACACGCTCGACGGCTTCGACTCCGAGGGCATCTTCCCGAGCGTCCTCGGCCACGAAGGCGCCGGCATCGTGCGCGAGGTCGGCGCCGGCGTCACCAGCGTGAAGCCGGGCGACCATATCATCCCGCTCTACACGCCCGAATGCCGCCAGTGTAAGTCGTGCCTGTCGGGCAAGACCAACCTGTGCACCGCGATCCGCGCTACCCAGGGCAAGGGGCTGATGCCGGACGGCACCACGCGCTTTTCGTACAAAGGCCAGCCGATCTTCCATTACATGGGCTGCTCGACCTTTTCGAACTTCACCGTGCTGCCGGAGATCGCGGTCGCGAAGATCCGCGAGGACGCGCCCTTCCAGACCAGCTGCTACATCGGCTGCGGCGTGACCACCGGCGTCGGCGCGGTGGTCAACACCGCCAAGGTGCAGGTCGGCGACAACATCGTCGTGTTCGGCCTGGGCGGCATCGGCCTTAACGTGCTGCAGGGCGCCAAGCTCGCGGGCGCCAACAAGATCATCGGCGTCGATATCAACCCGGACCGCGAAGGCTGGGGCCGCCAGTTCGGCATGACCGACTTCATCAACGGCCGCGGTAAGTCGCGCGAGGAAGTGATCGCCGAGATCCTGGCGCTCACCGATGGCGGCGCCGACTATACCTTCGACTGCACCGGCAATACCGAGGTGATGCGCACCGCGCTGGAGGCGTGCCACCGCGGCTGGGGCACCTCGATCATCATCGGCGTGGCCGAGGCCGGCAAGGAAATCAGCACCCGTCCCTTCCAGCTGGTGACCGGCCGCAACTGGCGCGGCACCGCGTTCGGCGGCGCCAAGGGTCGCACCGACGTGCCCAAGATCGTCGATTGGTACATGGACGGCAAGATCGCGATCGACCCGATGATCACCCATGTGCTGACGCTGGAGGAGATCAACAAGGGCTTCGACCTGATGCATGCCGGCGAGAGCATCCGCAGCGTGGTGGTGTACTGATGTTCAGCCACGTCATGGTCGGCGCCGACGACATTGCTGCGTCCAAGGCGTTCTACGACGCCGCCCTCGGCGCCCTCGGCATCCCGGCCGGCGTGGTCGATGAATGGGGGCGCGTCGTCTATATGCATGGCGGCGGCCGCTTCCTGGTGACGCGGCCGATCAATGGCGAGCCTGCCAGTCCGGCCAACGGCAGCACGATCGGCTTTGCCGCCGCGTCGCCGGAGGCCGCGGACGCGTGGCACGCGGCCGGCCTGGCAAACGGCGGCACCGCGATCGAGAACCCGCCCGGCATCCGCCACGGGACCGCGGGCCGGACTCTCTACCTCGCCTATCTGCGCGACCCGGCCGGCAACAAGCTCTGCGCGTCGCACCGCATCGCGTGATCGAGAGGCGCACCATGGCTCTCGAAACCGTCTCCACCAGCACCTCGCACGGCGGCATCCAGGGCGTGTATCGCCACGTCTCCACCGCGACGGGCACGCCGATGACCTTCTCCGTGTTCGTGCCCGCGCACGACCCCGGCGAGCGGCTGCCGGTGCTCTGGTATCTGTCCGGCCTTACCTGCACCCACGCCAATGTGACGGAAAAGGGCGAGTTCCGCGCTGCCTGCGCCGAGCACCGCGTGATCTTCATCGCGCCGGACACCTCGCCGCGCGGCGAAGGCGTACCGGATGCGGAGGGCTATGACTTCGGCCAGGGCGCGGGCTTCTACCTCGACGCGACGCAGGCGCCCTGGTCGACGCACTTCCACATGCGCACCTACATCGAGGACGAGCTGCCCGCGTTGATCGCGGCCGAGTTCCCGATGGCGGACATGGCGCGCCAGTCGATCACCGGCCATTCGATGGGCGGCCACGGCGCGCTCACCATCGCCCTGCGCAATCCGGACCGCTTCCGCAGCGTCTCCGCCTTTGCGCCGATCGCGTCGGCGATGAATTCCTCCTGGGGTGAAAAGGCGCTCACCGGCTATCTCGGCAGCAACCTGGCCGCATGGCGCGCCCATGATGCGTGCGCGCTGATCGCCGACGGCGCGCGCCTGCCCGAGCTGCTGGTCGACCAGGGCGATGCCGACGGGTTCCTGGACCAGCTCAAGCCGGAGCTGCTGCGCGACGCGTGCGCCGCGGCCGGCATCCCGCTCACCCTGCGCATGCAGCCGGGCTACGACCACAGCTATTATTTCATCTCCACCTTCATGCCTGACCATGTCGCCTGGCACGCGAAGCGCCTGCACGGCTGATCGCCTCTCCCTCCCCCCGTGCTCCTGCGCAGGCAGGAGCACGAAGACGCCCGGCATCGCACCAAGCCGCTTTACTCGGCGGCTCCGCATCGCAACAATGCGGGCAGCGCCCCTCGTCCTTCGGGCGCCGCACCCAAGGAACTGCCGATGCGCCTGCGCCCTGCCCTGCTCGCCGCCCCGATGTTGTTCGCCGCCCTCACCGCGCAGGTGGCGCCGCCCGCCCCCAAGGACGTGGACACGCGGACGCAAGCCAGCACCGGCGACATTCCCGCCAACTTCACCATGCCCACCACCGCCTATAACTATGACCGGCGCGAGATCATGGTGCCGATGCGCGACGGGACGAAGCTGCACACCGTTATCATCGTGCCAAAGGGCGCGACCAACGCACCGATCCTGCTCACCCGCACGCCCTACAACGCCTCCGGCCGCGCCTCGCGCAGCGACAGCCCCAACATGCTGTCCGCACTGCCGCAGGGCGACGAGGTGTTCGTGAACGACGGCTATATCCGCGTCTTTCAGGACATCCGCGGCAAGTTCGGCTCGGAGGGCGACTATGTCGTCACCCGCCCGGTGATCGGCCCGCTCAACCGCACCAAGGTCGACCACGTCACCGACGCCTATGACACCATCGACTGGCTGGTGAACAAGGCGAACCTGCCCGAATCCAACGGCCGCGTCGGCATGCTCGGATCGTCCTATGAGGGCTTCACGGTGGTGATGGCGCTGCTCGGCCCGCACCCCGCGTTGAAGGTCGCAGCACCGCAGAGCCCGATGATCGACGGCTGGATGGGCGACGACTGGTTCCACTATGGCGCCTTCCGCCAGGCGAACATCGGCTGGATCGGATCGCAGAGCGGTTTCAAGGGCGCGGGCCAGCAGCCGCCCTCGACCGGCCTCGACGATTACGAGACCTTCCGCCGCATCGGCTCGGCCGGCGCCTGGGCCAAGCAGTCGGGCTTTGACCAGTTGCCTTTCTGGCGCCGCATGTCGGAGCACCCGGCCTATGACGCGGAGTGGCAGGGCCAGGCGCTCGACAAGATGGTCGCCGCCAACCCCTCCAACGTGCCGACGCTGTGGATCCAGGGCCTGTGGGACCAGGAGGACATGTACGGCGCGATCATGAGCTGGGAGGCGCTCAAGGCCGTGGGCAAGGCCGGCAACAACCACCTCGTCATGGGGCCGTGGCGGCACAGCCAGGTCAATTACGACGGTTCCTCGCTCGGCCCGCTCAAGTGGGACGGCGACACCGCGCTCCAGTTCCGCCGCGACGTGCTGCTGCCCTTCTTCAACCGCCATCTGCGCGACAACGCGCCTGCGTACGAAGCGCCGCCGGTGCTGATCTACAACACCGGTGCGAACCACTGGGACCGGCTCGCCACCTGGCCGCTCGCCTGTGAAAAGGACTGCGCGCGTCCGCTGACTCCCCTGTACCTCCAGGGCAATTATAGCCTGTCGTTCGGCAAGCCCGCGGGCGGGTCCGACAGCTATGTCTCCGATCCCGCCAAGCCCGTGCCCTATCTCGCACGGCCGGTGTCGTTCGCGGACTCCGCGCGCTGGAAAGAGTGGCTGGTGAGCGACCAGCGCTCGGTCGACGGCCGCCCGGACGTGCTGACCTATCAGACCGAGGTGCTGACCGCGCCGACGCGCGTTTCGGGCGCGCCGATCGCGGACCTGTTCGCCCGCACCACCGGCACCGACGGCGACTTCGTGGTGAAGCTGATCGACGTCTATCCGGACGAGGTCGCCTCCGATCCGAAGATGGGTGGCTACCAGCTGCCGATCGCGCTCGACATCTTCCGCGGCCGCTACCGCGACAGCTTCGAAAAGCCGACGCCGATCCCGGCCAACAAGGTCCAGCGCTATCGCTTCCGCCTGCCGACCGTGAACCACGTGTTCCAGCCGGGCCACCGGATCATGGTGCAGATCCAGTCGACGCTGTTCCCGCTCTACGACCGCAACCCGCAGAAGTATGTTCCCAACATCTTCTTCGCGAAGCCGGCGGACTATCAGAAGGCGACGGTGACGATCGAGCATACTACCGGCTCGCCCACCGCCGTGTGGCTGCCGGTGGTGCCGGTCGACCAGCCGCAGGTACAGGCGGCGCGCTGATCGGCCAGGGCGGCGCCGCGGTGCCGCCCCACCCGTTCCTTACGTTTTGTGTCTGCCGGATCGAAGCGCCCGCGCGGGCGTTGCGGTCGTGCACAAGTATAGGGTCGGGGGCGCGCCGCGTGCGGCGCCGTGAAAAGGGTAGCATGCGGCGCGCACGGCGGGGCAAGATCTTTGGCGCGACGGCAGCAACCCTGCTGATCGCGGGCTGCAATCGCCACCAGTCCGCCCTGGCGCCGTTCGGGGCCGAAGCCGAGCAGGTCCGCCACCTCACGCTGGTGCTGGTGATCGGGGCGCTCGTCATCCTGGTTGCCCTCGCCGGCCTGTGGCTGGCCGCGGTGCGCGCACCCGAAGGGCGCCTCAGCCACAAGGGCGGCATGCGCCTGGTGCTGGTGCTCGGCGCGCTGGTGCCGACACTCGTCCTGTTCGCTCTGCTGCTCTACGCCCTGCCGATGATGCGGCCGCGGCCGGTTGCCCCTGCCGACCTCCGCATCACCGTCACCGGGGAGCAGTTCTGGTGGCGGGTCGCCTACCAGCCTTCAGGGACTCCACCGGTGACCGCCGCCAACGAGGTGCGCATCCCGGTCGGCCGCACGGTCGCCTTCCAGCTGAAGGCGTCCGACGTGATCCACAGCTTCTGGATCCCCGGCCTCGCCGGCAAGATGGACATGATCCCCGGCCGCACTAACGAACTGGTGGTACGCGCCGATGCGCCGGGCCGCTACCGCGGCGCCTGTACCGAATTCTGCGGCCTCTCCCACGCCCGCATGGCGTTCGACGTCGTCGCGATGGAGCCGGCAGCCTTCGATCGCTGGCTCGCCCTCCAGCGCAGGCCCGCCACTCCTCCTGCGGACACACGCGGCCAGGCGCTGTTCGCCGACAATGGCTGCGCAGGCTGCCACGCCATCCGCGGTACCGGTGCCCTCGGCACGATCGGTCCCGATCTCACCCACTTCGGCAGCCGCCTGCGCGTCGCGGCCGGCACGCTGCCGATGGAGACCGAGGCGATCGCCCGCTTCATCCGCAAGCCCGACGAGGCAAAACCCGGCGCGCGCATGCCCGCCTTTCCCCACCTGCCGCCCGACGACGCCCGGCAGATCGCCACCTATCTGCAGGGCCTGCAATGACCGCCGACGCACAGAACGATCCCGCGGTCCGCCGCGCCCAGGAGGAACGGCTGCGCGCCGTCTGGGAGGCGCCCAAGGGCTGGTTCTTCCGCTGGACCGACTGCAACAACAATCGCGTCGGCAACTGGTACGTGCTCACCGCCTTCGCCTTCATGCTGTTCGCGGGCGTGCTGGCGCTCATCATGCGCACGCAGCTGGCGGCGCCCGAGAACGACCTGGTCTCCGCCTCGACCTTCAACCAGCTGTTCACGCTGCACGGGTCGATGATGATGTTCCTGTTCGCCGTGCCGATGTTCGAGGCGGTCTCGATCATCCTCTTGCCCAGCCTGCTCGGCGCACGCGACCTGCCGTTCCCACGGCTTTCGGCATTCGGCTATTGGAGCTTCCTGATCGGCGGCGTGTTCGTCAGCGGCTCGATCTTCTTCAACGCGGCACCCGACGGCGGCTGGTTCATGTACCCGCCGCTCACCACCCGCAAGGACCTGTCCGGCCTCGGCGCCGACATCTGGATGCTGGGCCTCTCGTTCATCGAGGTGTCGTCCGTCGCCGCCGCCGTCGAGCTGATCGTCGGCGTGCTGAAATGCCGCCCGCCCGGCATGCGGCTCAACCTGATGCCGCTCTACGCCTGGTACATCCTGGTCGTGGCGGTGATGATCCTGTTCGCCTTCCCGCCGCTCATCGCGGGCGACGTGCTGTTCGAGATGGAGCGGCTGCTCGACTGGCCGTTCTTCGATGCGGCCCGCGGCGGCGATCCGCTGCTCTGGCAGCACCTGTTCTGGATCTTCGGCCATCCGGAGGTCTACATCATCTTCCTGCCGTCGATTGCGCTGTTCGCGATGCTGGTGCCGACCTTCGCGCGCCGGCACCTGCTCGGCTATCCGTGGATCGTGCTGGCAGCGGTGGGCACCGCGTTCCTGAGCTTCGGCCTGTGGGTGCACCACATGTTCGCGACCGGGCTGCCCAAGATCAGCCTCGCCTTCTTCTCCGCCGCCTCGCAGGCCGTGGTGATCCCGACCGGCGTCCAGATCTTCTGCTTCCTGGCAACGCTGTGGGCCGGCCGCGTCGTGTGGTCGACGCCCCTGCTCTACGCCACCGGCAGCCTCGCCATCTTCGTGATCGGCGGCCTGACGGGTGTCATGGTCGCCGTGGTGCCGTTCGACTGGCAGGCGCACGACACCTATTTCGTGGTCGCCCACCTCCACTACGTGCTGATCGGGGGCACGCTGCTGCCGCTGTTCGCCGGGCTCTACTATTACTGGCCGCTGGTGACCGGAAAGAAGCTGTCGGACCGGCTCGGGCGCACCGCCTTCTGGATCATGTTCGTCGGCGCCAACCTCACCTTCTTCCCGATGCATTTCTCCGGCCTGATGGGCATGCCGCGCCGCGTGTTCACCTATCCCGCCGAGCTCGGTATCGGCGGCCTCAACCTCGCCTCCACCGCGGGCGCCTATCTGTTCGCCGCGGGGGTGGGCCTGGTGGTGATCGACCTTGCCCTCTCCCCCACCCGGCCCAAGGCACGCCGCAATCCGTGGGACGCCGGCACGCTCGAATGGCTGACGCTGCCCGACAGCGAGAACTGGGGTGTGCGCTCGATCCCGCTGATCGAAAGCCGCTACCCCATCTGGGACCAGCCGGGCTTCGTCCAGAAGGTCGACGAAGGCCGCTACTTCCTACCCGATGCGGAGGAAGGCCGGCGGGAGACGATCGTCACCACCGTTCTCGACGCGCGCCCGCTCCAGGTCGTCCGCCTCGGCACCCCCAGCGTCAAGCCGATGCTCACGGCAGTGGCGCTCGGTGGCGTGTTCATCCTCACCACCTACCATCTCTACTGGCTGGCGCTCCTCTCCGGCCTCGCGGCCCTGGCGCTGGTGCTCGCCTGGCTGTGGACCGGCACCGCGGAGATCCCGGAGAAGCCGTGCAAGCCCATCGGCCACGGTCTCGAGCTGCCGCTCTACATCTCCGGGCCCTCCTCCTCCGGCTGGTGGGCCATGTTCATCACCATGATGGCCGATGCGACTGCCTTCTCGGGGCTGGTGTTCGGCTACTACTTCTACTGGACCGTGCATCCGGAGTTCCCGCCGTCCGGCGCCGGCCTCGACGGCCCCGGCATCGCCTGGCCGATGGTGGCGCTGGGGCTGACGCTCGCCAGCTGGGCCGCGACCGTCGCCGCGCGCGAGGTCCATGCCCGCGGCCGGGTCGTCCTCGCCCGATGGTTGCTGGTCACCGCACCGCTCGCCTCGCTCGGCGGGCTGGCCGCAGGGCTAGCCGGTCCTTGGGTTACCGGCCTCGATCCGACGCTCCACGTCTACCCGGCGATCGTCTGGACGCTGACCATCTGGACCACGGCCCACAACGGCATCGGCGCGATCATGCAGGTCTACACGCTGGCGCGCAGCCTCGCGGGCAGGATGACGCCCACCCATAATGCGGACCTGCGCAACATCACCGTCTTCCAGCACTTTCTCGCGCTCACCGCGATCGTCACCTATCTGACGATCGGCTGGTTCCCGGAGGTCGCATGAAGCGGGGTCTGCGCGATCGCGTCCGGGCGCTGCGGGTCACGCTGTGGACGCTGATCATCCCGCCGACCCTGTGGGCGGCGCACTTCCTTTTCTCCTATCTCTGGGCGGCGGTGCGCTGCGCCAAGCTCGGCAGCTTCGCCGACTCGCCCGCCGCCTTTGCGATCGGCACCATCCTCGCGCTGGTGCTGATCGCACTGGCCGGCATCCTCGCCCACATCCAGTCCCGGATCCCCGGAGACCCGCCGCCGCATGAATCGGGGACCGACGTCGATCGCATCCGCTTCCTTGCCAAGGCGACCCTGCTGCTTTCCGGCCTGAGCTTTGCCGGCGTGGTGTTCACCGCCATGCCCGTGCTCTTTCTTCAGGATTGCCGGTGAAGCGCGGCAGCCTCCTCGCCGGTGTCGCGCTGCTGGCGCTCGGCTGGCTGGTGTCGGCGCTCGGGCTCGGCATGGTCGGGCACATGGCCGGACACATGATCGCCGTCGCGATCGCCGCGCCCCTGCTTGCCTGGGGCATGGTCGACACGCGCTATGATCTCGCCCTTCGCGCGCCGCGGCTGGTCCATCCGCTCGCCATGTCGCTGATCGAGCTGGCCGTCGTATGGGGCTGGCACCTGCCGGCGATGCGGGCGCTCGCGGACACGCAGCTGGCGTGGCTGGCGATCGAGCAGCTGAGCTTCCTCGCCGCCGGCGTCCTGCTATGGGCCGCGGTGCTCGGCGCCGGCGGCGATCGGCGCGTCGGCGGCATCGGGGCGCTGCTGCTCACCTCGATGCACATGACGCTGCTGGGCGCATTGATCGGCCTGGCGCCCCGCCCGCTCTACCCGATGATGGCGATGCATGGCGGCTTTGCCGGTCTCGGCCCGGTCGAGGACCAGCAGCTCGGCGGCGTCGTGATGCTGGTGATTGGCGGCGCCAGCTATCTGCTGGGCGCGCTGGCGATGCTCGGCGGACTGATTCGGCAGGAGGCACGGGCATGACCCTTCGCATCACCTGGCGCCGTGCGCTCGCGGCGCTCGTCGCCCTGGCGGCGGCCGGCCTGCTCTTCGCCTGGTCCGGCGCGTTCAACGTCGCCGCCTCCAGCGGCCATTGGGCGATCACCGACTGGTTCCTGCACTGGACCATGCGCAACTCGGTGCGCACCCACGCCGCGTTCGCCGCCGAAGAGGAGCCCCGGGACGACCTCGGCCTCGTCAGCGCCGCAGGGCACTTCAAAAACAGCTGCGCCGTCTGCCACGGGGCACCCGGCGTGCCGCCGTCGCCGGTGATGCGAGCGGCCACCCCCCATGCGCCCGACCTCTCGATCAACGCGCGCGAGTGGGACGATCGCCAGCTGTTCTGGATCATTCAGCACGGCGTGAAGTTCACGGGCATGCCGGCCTGGGCCGCCAAGGAGCGCCCGGACGAGATCCGCCGCATGGTCGCCTTCGTCCGCCGCCTGCCGCGGATGACGCCGGCACAATACCGGTCGCTGACGGACGAAGCGCCCGCCGCGCCGCTGGCCGGCGTCTCCGATGCGACGCTCCGCACCTGCACCGGCTGCCACGGCGCCGACGGGCGCGGGCGCGGCGCCGACGACGTTCCGGTCCTCGGCGGCCAGCAGCCCGGCTATCTGCTCGCGGCCCTGCGGGGCTATGCGAGCGGAGACCGCCAGAGTGCGGTGATGCGGGAGGTCGCAGTGATGCTCTCCGACGCGGAGATGCAGACGCTGGCACGCCACTTCGCCGCCATGCCGGGGCTGCGTCCCCTATCCGCCGGCGAAGGCACCGCCGCGGCGGCCCGCCTGGTTGCCCACGGGCTCCCTGAAGAGGAGCTTCCGGCCTGCCGTTCCTGTCACAAGCCAGGAGGACGCGCGCCGGTGATCGAGGGCCAGAAGGCGGGATATATCGCCGACCGCCTGCGCCACTGGCAGGGAGAGGAAGTCGAGGTCGACGCCCGCCAATCGCAGGCGACGATGCCGGTGATCGCGCGCCGCATCCCCAAGGAGATGATCGAGCCGCTCGCCGCGTATCTCGAGCACGGCGTGGCGCGGCAGACGGACTGACGCCCAGGCCTCCACAGTGCTCCTGCGAAAGCAGGAGCCCAGGGTTCCGCACGCCGACGCTTGTTGTTCTGCTTGGCCCTGGATTCCTGCCTGCGCAGGAATACGGATTCAGAAAAACAGACGGCGCGGCCCACCGGCCGCGCCGCCCAGCCGTTACGCCGCCTCGGCGAGATCCGCCGGGTTCAGGCGGATGAGATAGTCGAACGCCGACAGCGCCGCCTTCGACCCCTCGCCCATCGCGATCACGATCTGCTTGTAGGGCACCGTGGTCGCATCGCCCGCCGCGAAGATGCCTGCCTGCGTGGTTTCGCCGCGATGGTCGATCTCGATCTCGCCGCGCGGGGTCAGCCCCACCGCACCCTTCAGCCACTCGGTGTTCGGCACCAGACCGATCTGCACGAAGATGCCTTCCAGCGCGATCTCGTGGGTCGTGCCGTGGTTGCGGTCCTTGTACGTCAGGCCGACGACCTTCTCGCCGTCACCCTTCACTTCGGTCGTCAGGGCCGAGGTGATGATCTTCACGTTCGGCAGGCTGGCGAGCTTGCGCTGCAGCACCGCGTCGGCGCGAAGGTCCGAGTCATATTCGATCAGGGTCACGTGCGCGACGATGCCGGCGAGGTCGATCGCCGCCTCGACGCCGGAGTTGCCGCCGCCGATCACCGCCACGCGCTTGCCCTTGAACAGCGGGCCGTCGCAGTGCGGGCAATAGGCCACGCCCTTGTTCTTGTACGCGTCCTCGCCGGGCACGTTCATCTGGCGCCAGCGGGCACCGGTCGACAGGATCACGGTACGCGCCTTCAGCGACGCGCCATTCTCCAGCCGCACCTCGTGCAGGCCGCCCGGCTGGGCTGCCGGGATCAGCTTGTCGGCACGCTGCAGGTTCATGACGTCGACGTCATATTCCTTGACGTGCTGCTCCAGGTGCGCGGCGAGCTTCGGCCCCTCGGTATGCGGCACCGAGATGAAGTTCTCGATCGCCATGGTGTCGAGCACCTGGCCACCGAAGCGCTCGGCCAGCACGCCGGTGCGGATGCCCTTGCGCGCGGCGTAGATGGCCGCCGCCGCACCGGCCGGGCCACCGCCCACCACCAGAACGTCGAACGCATCCTTCGCCTTGATCTTCTCGGCCGCGCGCGCGGAGGCGCCGCTGTCGATCTTGGCGACGATCTGCTCCAGCTCCATGCGGCCCTGGCCGAACACTTCGCCGTTCAGGTAGACGGTTGGCACCGCCATCACCTTGCGCGCCTCGACCTCTTCCTTGAACAGCGATCCGTCGATCGAGACGTTGCTGATGCGCGGGTTGAGCACGCTCATCAGGTTCAGCGCCTGCACCACGTCCGGGCAGTTCTGGCACGACAGCGAGAAATAGGTTTCGAAGGCGAAGTCGCCGTCCAGGTTCTGGACCTGCTCGATCAGGTCCTGCGCGGCCTTGGACGGGTGGCCGCCGACCTGGAGCAGCGCCAGCACTAGCGAGGTGAACTCATGGCCCATCGGAATGCCGGCGAAGCGGACGCCGATGTCGGTGCCGGTGCGGCGGATCTGGAAGCTGGGCTTGCGCGCATCGTCACCGTCGACGACGGCGATCTTGTCGGAAAGGGCAGCGATTTCGTTCAGCAGCTCACCCAGCTCGCGCGACTTTGCGTCGGTGCCGAGCGAAGCGACGAGCTCGATCGGCTCGCGAATGTTGACCAGATAGGCCTTGAGCTGCTGCGTCAGATTGGCGTCGAGCATGGGGAAACTCCGGAAACTTGATACAAAACGGCCCGGGGCGAACGGATTCACCCCGGGCCGCCTGGTTACCCAAGGGGGCTGGGTGATTTAGATCTTGCCGACCAGGTCGAGCGACGGGGCGAGCGTGGTTTCACCCTCTTCCCACTTCGCCGGGCAGACTTCGCCCGGGTGCGCTGCGACATACTGCGCGGCCTTGATCTTGCGCAGAAGCTCGACAGCGTTGCGGCCGACGCCTTCCGAGGTGATCTCGACGAACTGGATCACACCCTCCGGATCGACCACGAAGGTCGCACGGTCGGCCAGGCCTGCACCGTCGCGCATCACGCCGAAGTTGTTGGTGATCACGCCGGCCGGGTCACCCAGCATGGTGAAGTCGATCTTGCCGATCGCCGGCGAGGTGTCGTGCCATGCCTTGTGGCTGAAGTGCGTGTCGGTCGAGACGCTGTAGATCTCGACGCCCAGCTTCTGGAACTCGGCATAGTTGTCGGCCAGGTCTTCCAGCTCGGTCGGGCACACAAAGGTGAAGTCGGCCGGATAGAAGAAGAACACCGCCCACTTGCCCGCTACGTCGCGGTCGCTGACCTCCAGGAACTTGCCCTGCTTGTAGGCCTGCGTCGTGAACGGCTTCAGCGAGCTACCAATGATTCCCATTCCAAAAACTCCATGCTGCGGATGCGAATGAAATAGGGAGCCACGGCGCACGAGGGAAGTGATGAAATCCTATGGAGTTGATCGATTTCGTCGATGACGCATGATCGGGTTACAGGGGAGTGCTCTCTCCCCCCGCGCTCACTGCTCCGCGTGATCCGCAGCGCCCGCACCAGCCATGCCATGGCCCTGCCGCGCCTCGCGCTGTGCGCGGTGCAGATAGCCCGGCGCGAACAGCGACGCTTCCTGAAGCGCGGCGAAGTTGGGGATGCGCAGCACGCGGCCCGACAGGCTGATCAGCCCCGATGCACGCAACTGCTGGAGCGTCCGGTTGATGTGGACCGAGGTCAATCCGGTCGCATCGGCGAGATCGGTCTGCGTCAGCGGCAGATCATAGCATTCGCCGTTCGACAGGCCGACGTCGCGCAGCCGCAGCGCCAGCTCGCACAACAGGCTGCCCAGGCGTTCCATGGCATTGCGCTGGCCCAACTTGGTGGTCCATTCGCGCTGCACCGAAAGATGGACTAGCATCTGCCACCACAGGGCCTTGCCGATGCGGGGATGGTCGCGCGTCAGGCGTTGGATCGCCTCGCCCGGGATCTCCACATAGCGGACGTCGGTCAGCGCGCCGATGGAGTGATCCATCCGCCTCAGCACCAGGTTGTTGAGATCGCAACTGTCACCCGGAAGCAGGAAGCCCACGATCTGTCGGCGCCCGTCCTCCAGCGTCTTGAACTGGCACGCCCAGCCCGAGACGATCAGGAACACCGCCCGCGGCACTGCCCCCTCGGCGATGATGTCCCGGCGGGCGTGTGCCAGTCGGATCGGCAGCGCGAGCATCTGCTGGAGTGCCGCTTCGTCTTCGGGCGTCAGGCGTGCATAGTTGCCGAGGCGGCGGATCAACATCATTCCACCGCTTTGATGTCCGTCGTGCACCCATGCTCCCCTTGCTACGGGGAAGCGGCTTACCGGCGGTCCGTGAAGCGGTAACTCATCTATGTTATTCGTCTTGGGAGTTGCGGAACCGCACGGCTCCGCTGCCACGCCCGCCGACCTGCGCCCCTGCTTGCGGGTGCTTCAGCCAGGCCTGCGGGGCTATCGGGCCTGATCCCCCAGAAGCCAGGCGAAGGCATGGCGGAGGTGCCGGGCGCCATGCCCCGCGAACACCGCGCCATGGGCAACGACCACCCGCTCCGGATCGAGGTCGATGAGCCCGCGTATCTTTGTCGCCGCCTCCTCCCCGTTCCAGCGGATCAGCACGCGCAGATAGCGTGCGGTGGTCCCGTCGGTCGCACCCGCTGCCGCCATCGCCGCGCGGGTGAAGGGCGGCAGCTTCTCCGGCTGGAGGTTCTCGATCAGGTCGACCAGCAACAGCGTGCGGCTGGCCTTGTGGAAGAAGTAGGCCTCGCGAAAACCCGCTGCGCCGGGAACGATCCCCTGCTCCAGCTCGGCGGACCACGGCTCCTCCGCCGCGTCCTGCAGGTCGCGGTCGATGCGCACCCCCGAACTGCGGACCTGGCGCCGATCCCGAAGCCCCGGCACGCCCCAGGTGGTCGCGTCCGGATAGGCATCCTGCCACGGCTTGAGGAACGTCCAGTGCGCGATGTTCGGCGCGACCAAGTGCCGGATCGGCCCGATCGCCTCCAGCGCCTTGGCGAGCGCCGGCGTGTAGCGGATCGGCGAGTGGAGCCAAAGCTCGCCGTTCCGCAGCCGCACCACCGTCATGCGCACCGGCAGGGTGATGCCCATCGGCGCGATCGGCGCGCCGTCGACGATCCAGATGTCCTCGGCGAGCGGCTTGGGCGTGTCGAGCGGCGGATAGGCGACTTCGCGATCCCCATGCTCGTGCGCCGAGAGGCGGCGATAGGCGAACCCGACGGCGGCAGCACCCAAAGCGACGCCCGCCCCGATCTTCCAGGCGCGTCCGGATCGGTGGGGCGCAGCGGCCCCGCTCGCATCGGCGGCGGCATGGGTAGTGCGTTCAGCGTTCATCTGCCTGTCTCCCGGCTCGTCGGCGGTTCAGCGCGACGGCGCCCGGGAAGTTCCGCCGCCGGCCGCAATGCAGCCAGCGGATGGTTCAGGCGGCGGCGGCCTCTTCCCCGACCCCTTCGATCAGCACCAGCACGTCATCGATCAGCTTGGCCATGGCGAGCCGCGCCCGGTCTGCTTCCCCCGCGACGATCGCTTCATAGACTGCGGCATGGTCCGCGATGCTGGCGGAACGGCCCGCGATCCGGTTGGTGAAGCGGATCGACGTCCGCAGCGCCGTCGCCACCACGTCGCGGAACTGGATGTAGAAGGGATTCTCGGAAGCCCGCAGCACCGCCACGTGGAAGGCGATGTCGGCGTCCAGCGTCTCGTCGCGTCCCTGTTCGGCAGCGCGCATCCGGTCGAGCCCCGCGAGAATCGCGGCATGCTGTTCCGGCCCCGCGCGCCGGGCCGCCAGCGCCGCCGCTGCCGGCTCGACCGCGACGCGCAGTTCGTTGAAGTGGCGCAGGAGGTTGATCGAGAGCTTGCGCTCCAGCAGCCAGCGCAGCACGTCCGTGTCGAACAGGTTCCAGGATTCCTGCGGCAGCACGAACGTGCCCTGCTTGGGGCGGGCGCCCAGCAGCCCCTTGGCCGCCAGCATCTTCACCGCCTCACGTGTCACCGAGCGGCTGACGCCATGCTCCCTGACGATATCCGCTTCATTCGGAAACGGCCGGTCGTTGTAGTAGCCGACGACGATCGCCCGTCCCAGCACCTCCTGAAGACCATAGGTAAGATTACGCCCTAACTCCTGCTGCACGTCGGCACACCCCTCCGGTGTTTGCAGGCGTTTTCCGCCTGCTTGCTTGTTGCGTACGCCTGCCCCTCGAACCCTTCAAGCCAATTATCGTACAATTGGCTTGCAGTGCCTCCCTCAGGCGCTACACATGTGGGGATGCCATTCGGAGAAGGTGGCCGCAAGATGAGGAGAGAGCGATGCGCCATGCGTGGATGTTGCTTGCGGCGGTGGCCGTGGCAGGCTTGACGGCCCATACAGCCCAGGCGGGCGAGGCCAAGCGCTCGACCTTCGGCCGCACCAGCGACGGCAAGCCGGTCCCGGCGGTCACACTCACCAACAGCCATGGCGTCTCGGCGACGGTGATCGCCTGGGGCGCCAGCCTCCAGTCGCTCAAGATGCCCGACCGCGACGGCCGCATCGAGGACGTCACGCTCGGCTATCCGGACATGGCCGGCTATCTCAAGCAACCCGAGTTCTTCGGTGCCACGGTCGGCCGCGTCGCCAATCGCATCGCGCAGGGCCGCTTCACGCTCGATGGAAAGACCTATCAGACGCCCGTCAACGACGGCCCCAATGCACTGCACGGCGGCACGCGCGGGTTCGACAAGGTCGTGTGGGACGTGGTCTCGGTGAAGTCGGGCAGCACGCCTTCGGTCACGCTGCGCTACGTCAGCCGCGACGGCGACCAAGGCTATCCCGGCACCCTCACCATCGACGCGACCTATTCGCTCGACGAGAACAACGCCCTCACCATCGACTATCGCGCCACCACGGATCGGCCGACCGTCGTGAACCTCTCCAACCACGCCTATTGGAACCTCTCGGGCGAGGGTTCGAGCGCGGGGGCGATGAACCACATCCTGGAGATCCCTGCCCAGCGCTTCACGCCGGTGGACGAGACGCTGATCCCGACCGGCGAGCTGCGCCCGGTCGCAGGCACCGTGTTCGACTTCCGCACGCCGCACCAGATCGGCGAGCGGGTGCGCGACGCCCGCGACATCCAGATGGTCTACGGCCGCGGCTACGATCATAATTGGGTGATCGGCGATCGCGTCACCCCGGACCAGCACCTGATGGCGCGCGTCCACGATCCCCTGTCGGGTCGCGGGTTCGAGCTCTGGTCCAACCAGCCCGGCCTGCAATTCTATTCCGGCAACTTCATCAACGGCACCGTCACGGGCAAGGCGCAGCGCATCTACCGCGGCGGCGACGCGCTCGTGCTGGAGCCGCAGCTGTTCCCGGACACGGTGAACCAGCCCGCCTTCGGGTCTGCGCGGCTCGATCCCGGCCAGACCTATCGCAACACCATGACCTATCGCTTCTCCACGGGGCAGGTCACCCCTCCCCAGCAGCGCTAATCCCAGGAGCCCCGAACATGACTCGTTTCCTGCTGCTCGCCGGCGCCGCCTTTGCCACGATCACCACCTCGCTTCCGGCCGACGCACGCGACCTGTGGACCCCGACCCAGGCCAAGAGCTGGTACGGCAAGCAGCCGTGGATGGTGGGCGCCAACTACACCAACCGCGGCGCGATCAACCAGTTCGAGATGTGGCAGCCGGAGACCTTCAACCCGCAGCAGATCGACGAGGAACTCGGCTGGGCCCAGGACATGGGCATGAACGTCATGCGCGTCTACCTCCACAACATGCTGTGGGAAAATGACGCGGCGGGCCTCAAGCAGCGGATGGACCAGTTCCTCCAAATCGCCGACAAGCACAAGATCCGCGTCCTGTTCGTGCTGTTCGACAGCTGCTGGGATCCGAACCCGGTGGCAGGGCCGCAGCGCCCGCCGATCCCCGGGGTCCACAACTCCGGCTGGATGCAGGCGCCGGGCGCCGCGCGGCTCGCGGACGCCAGCCAGTACGACAAGCTAGAAGGCTATGTGAAGGACGTCGTCGGCACCTTCGCCAACGACAAGCGCGTGCTCGGCTGGGACGTGTGGAACGAGCCCAACAACGAAGGCGGCGGCGGCGGCTCCTACAAGCCTACCCCGAACAAGACCGCGCTGGTCGCGGGGCTGCTGGGCCGCGTGTTCGACTGGGCGCGCAGCGTCGATCCGGTCCAGCCGCTCACCAGCGGCGTGTGGATCGGCGAGCATTGGGACAAGGCGGAGACGCTGGACGCGGTCGAGCGCATTCAGCTCAGCCAGTCGGACATCAACAGCTTCCACGACTATAACTGGCCGGAACAGTGGGAAACCCGCGCCAAGCAGGTGTTGAGCTATGGCCGCCCCGTCTTCTGCACCGAATATATGGCGCGCGGGAACGGATCGACCTTCGACGGGTCGCTGCCGCTCGGCAAGAAGTACAACATCGCGATGTTCAACTGGGGCTTCGTGGACGGCAAGACCCAGACCCGCATGCCGTGGGACAGCTGGAAAAAGCCCTACACCTATGAGGAACCGACGATATGGTTCCACGAGGTGCTGCGCGCGGACGGCACCCCGTATCGCAAGGCCGAGGTCGACCTGATCAAGCGCCTCACTACCGAAGCGAACGGCACCCGCCGCCGCTGATTCTGAAGGGCCGGGTCCGCACAAGCGGCCCGGCCCTTTCTCTATTCCGCTCTGCCTAGCCTCCATACCTGCACCGCATCGGGACTCCTCGCCCGATCGACCGCACAACATGGTTTACACGGGCTTTGTCTTGTCTGACCCTCTCGCCATTGCCCCTCGTGTGGGAGAGCCCCATGCGCCGACTGCCGTGCCTCGCCGCCACCCTTTCGCTGCTTGCGCTCGCAGGCTGTGACCGAGCCGATCCAGGTGCCGACAACGTCGCTGCGCTGGATGCGGAACTGACTGGGGACGACCAGGAGGCAGCCAAACTCGGCAACCGCATCCTGGTGGATCCCAAGCGTCTCGCTGGCGCGAACGAGCGACGCGCGAACCCGACGACACCGCCCCGCCCCGGCACTGCCGCGAACCCCGCCGACGCCACGGCCCGCTTGCTCGCGGCGCCGCCGGCCAAGCGGGCCGGCGCCTGCCCGGAATGCGACGCCGCGCGCCGCGCGGTCACCCTCGCCAGCACGCCGCAGAGCGCAGGGACGGCACCGGTCGACTGCACGCGCAACCTGACCTACGCCACCGACTGGGCAAAGCGACTGCCGGCCGACTTGCCGCTCCACCCGCAGGCAAAGCTTACCGAAGCCGCCGGTAGCCAGGTTCCCGGCTGCCAGTTCCGCGTGGTGAGCTTCACCGTCGATGCGCCGCTCGGGCAGCTCGTCGACTGGTACTACACCCGCGCGACCCGCGCCGGCTATGCGAGCGGCCACCAGCTCGACGGCAACGAGCATGTGCTTGCCGGCAGCCGCGGGCGCGACGGCGGCGTCTATGTGCTGTTCCTCGCTCCCGATGGCCCCCGCACCAACATCGACATGGTGCTGAACAAGGGCGTTTGAAGCGTTCCCAGCACCACGCGCCTGTTCAGCCGCGCGCCGATGCGCTAGGCGCAGCCGATCATGGGCAATCTTTTAATCGTCATGCTCGGCGGCGCAGTCGGCGCCGGGCTGCGCCATCTGTTCGGGCGCGCCGCGCTCGTCCTCTTCGGCCCCGACTGGCCCTGGGGGACGCTCGGCGTCAACCTGCTCGGCGGTTTCGCCATGGGCCTGCTGGTCGCGGTGCTCGCGCGCGGCGCACTGGGCGGTGAGGCCGGACGGCTTCTGCTCGGCGTCGGCGTGCTCGGCGGCTTCACCACCTTTTCGGCCTTTTCGCTCGATGCGGCGCTGATGATCGAGCGCGGCGAGCTCGCCTCGGCGCTCGCCTATGTCGCGGCTTCGGTCGCCGGCGCGATTCTCGCGCTGTTCGCCGGCCTCTCGCTTGGAAGGATCGCCGCATGAGCGACACGCCCAACGCCGTCCGCCAGTTCACCGTCGGTGCCGACGACGACGGCGTCCGCCTCGATCGCTGGTTCAAGCGGCACCTGCCGGACGTGAGCTTCAACACCGTGTCGCGCTGGGCGCGCACCGGCCAGCTGCGCGTCGATGGCGCCCGCGCGACGCCGGGCGACCGCGTGACCGAAGGCCAGCAGATCCGCGTCCCCCCGCCCGAGCCGGAGAAGGCCCCGCGGCCGAAGGCACAGCGCCCGCCGCTCGCGCCCGAGCAGGTCGAGCTCGCCCAGTCGATGGTCATCCACCGCGACGCCCAGGCGATCGTGCTCAACAAGCCGCCCGGCCTCGCGACGCAAGGCGGCACCAAGACTCACGACCATGTCGACGGCCTGCTCGACGCGCTCCAGTTCGACGCGGAAGGCCGGCCCAAGCTCGTCCACCGCCTCGACAAGGACACGTCGGGCGCGCTGCTGCTTGCCCGCACGTCGCGTGCCGCCGCCTTCTTCTCGAAGCATTTCTCCGGCCGCTCGGCGCGCAAGACCTATTGGGCGCTGGTGATCGGCGTGCCCGACATCGACGACGGCATGATCGACCTGCCGCTTGCCAAGCAGCCCGGCAGCGGCGGCGAGAAGATGCACGTGGACGAGGAAGCGGGCCAGCCCGCCCGCTCGCGCTACCGCGTGATCGAGCGCGTCGGCAATCGCGCCGCCTGGGTGGAGCTGCAGCCCTATACCGGCCGTACCCACCAGTTGCGCGTCCACATGAGCGCGATCGGCCACCCGATCGTCGGCGACGGCAAGTACGGCGGCGCAGCGGCGTTCCTGACCGGGGGCGTCAGCCGCAAGATGCACCTCCACGCCCGCCGCATCCGCATCGATCATCCCGATGGCGGCAAGATCGACGTGACGGCCGAACTGCCGCAGCACTTCGCCGAGAGCATCGAGCTGCTGGGCTTCGACATGGCGCTCGGCAATGCGCTGGCGGAGGACACGCCCCCGCCCCCCAGCCGCGCGGTGGAGAAGGCCAAGGCTAAGGCGCATGCCAAGACCGTGCGCAAGGAACGCCGCGGCGAACGGCGCAGCCGGGGACGCGGATGACCCGACTCGCGGTATTCGACTGCGACGGCACGCTGGTCGACAGCCAGGCCAACATCTGCCGCGCGATGGAGCTGGCGTTCGACTCCGCCCAGCTGCCGCTGCCGGACCGCGCCGCGATCCGCCGCATCGTCGGCCTGAGCCTGGTCGAAGCCGTCGCCCGGCTCGCCCCAGACGTGGAACCGGCGCTGCACGCGTCCGTCGCGGAGGACTATAAGCGCCATTTCCGCGCGATGCGGACCGGCGGCGGCCTCGCCGACGAGCCGCTGTTCGACGGCGTCCGTGTGGCGATCGAACGGCTCCTCGCAGACGGCTGGCTGCTGGGCGTCGCCACCGGAAAGTCCGATCGCGGGCTCGCACTGATCCTCGAGCATCATGGCTTTTCCGACCATTTCGTCACGCTCCAGACGGCCGACCGCCACCCGTCCAAGCCGCATCCTTCCATGCTGGAGCTGGCGATGACGGAGGCGGGTGCCGATCCGGAGAACACCGTGATGATCGGCGACACCAGCTTCGACATCGCCATGGCCGCCGCCGCCGGGGTGCACCCGATCGGCGTCGCCTGGGGCTATCACACGGTCGCCGAGCTCACCGCCGCCGGCGCGCGCCACGTCCTCGACCATGCCTCGGCACTTCCGGCGCTGGCCGACACGCTGTGCCCCCTGCCCGTCGCGATGCGCGCATGAGCGCCGATCCCGCCCGCAATCGCTGGCTGGTGCTCGTGCTGGTCCGCATCCTTGCCTCGGCGGGCGCGGTCCTGGGGCTCATGCTGCTGACGCGCGCGACCGAATGGCCGCCCAAGCTGCTCGGTGTCGCGATCGTGCTGTGCGCGCTGTACGTGATGGCGGTGGTGCCGCGCGCCCTGGCACACCGCTGGAGGACCCAGCCCAAGCCATGAAGCGCTTCTGGAAAACCGTCACGGTCGAGCCCACCGACGCCGGCCTCGGCATCGCCCTCGACGGCCGCCCCGTCCGCACTCCCGGTCGCGTGCCGCTGGCGCTCCCGACGCCCGCGCTTGCCCGGGCGGTGGCGGACGAGTGGAGCGCAGTCGAGGATCGGCTCGATCCCCGCGCCATGCCCCTCACCGGCCTCGCCAACGCCGCGATCGACCGGATCGCCCCCGATCCCGCCGCCTTTGCGGCCGGCTTAGCGGCGTATGGCGAGAGCGACGTGCTCTGCTACCGCGCCGAGGATCCCGAGCCGCTGGTCGCGCGCCAGCAAGCCGCCTGGGACCCCGTGCTCGCCTGGGCCCGCAAGCGCTACGACGTGACCTTCGCGATCACCGCCGGCGTGATGCACGTCGCCCAGCCCCCCGCCACCATCGCGCGACTTGGCGAGGCCACGGCCGCCCGCGACGCCTTCGCGCTCGCCGGCCTCTCGCCGATCGTCACCATCACCGGCTCGCTGGTGCTGGCACTGGCGCTTGCCGAACGCGCCTTCGATGCCGAGACGGTGTGGAACGCTGCCCATGTGGACGAGGACTGGCAGGTCGAACGCTGGGGCGAGGATCCGCTCGCGACCGAAGCGCGCCTGATCCGCCGCCGCGACTATGACGCCGCCGTTCAGTTCCTGGACGCGCTTCGGTAGGACCACCGCCCCGCCGTATCCCCGCGCAGGCGGGGATCCGGGGTGCATCAGAACAACGGTCGGCAGCTCCCGGAACCCTGAGCTCCCGCATGCGCGGGAGCACGGAAGGCCCCTCAATCCTCCTGGATCAGGCTCCGGTGGCGCGTGTCCCGCATGCGCAGGTACACGATCAGCGACACCCCGATCATCGCCGTCACATACCAGTAGAAGCCGCGCTCCCACCCGGCATCCTTGAAGCTCAGCGCGACATATTCCGCCGTCCCGCCGAACAGCGTGTTGGCGAGCGCATAGGGCAGCGCCACGCCCAGCGCGCGGATGTGCGAGGGAAACAGCTCCGCCTTCACCACCGCGTTGATCGAGGTGTAGCCGGTGACGATGATCAGCGCCGCCATCACCAGCAGCCCCGCAGTGAACACGTCCTTGGTCTGCTCCAGCGCGCTGAAAATCGGGTAGGTGAACAACACACCCGCCACGCCGAACGCGACCATCAGCGGCTTGCGCCCGATCCGGTCCGAAAGCGCGCCGGCGATCGGCTGCAGGCACATGAACACGAACAATGTGACGCCGTTGATCTGGCTCGCCGCCTCCTTCGAGAAGCCGGACGTGTTCACCAGGAACTTCTGCATGTAGATCGAATAGGCGTAGAAGGCGAGCGTACCGCCGGCGGTCAGCAGCATCACCAGCGCCGTCTCACGCGGGTGATGGCGCACCAGCTGGAGGAAGCCGGACTTGGGCGCGCCGGTCGCCTTGGCGTTCTTGTAGCTCTCCGTCTCGGCCAGGCCCCGGCGCAGGCGGAACACCACCAGCGCCAGCATCGCCCCGATCACGAACGGGATGCGCCATCCCCATTGCTCCAGGTCGCGCGTATCCATCACCGCCTGGAGGACCAGCAGCACCAGGATCGCGAGCAGCTGGCCCGAGATCAGCGTGACATATTGGAAGCTGGAGAAGAACCCGCGCCGGTCCTGCCCGGCCATTTCCGAGAGATAGGTGGCGCTCGCGCCATATTCGCCGCCCACCGACAGGCCCTGCATCAGCCGGGCCAGCACCAGCAGCGCCGGCGCCGCGATCCCGATCGTCTCATATCCGGGCGTGCAGGCGATGATGAGGGAGCCCAGGCACATCAGCGTGACCGACAGTGTCAGCCCCGCCTTGCGCCCCTGCCGGTCGGCATAGATGCCCATCACCCAGGCGCCGATCGGCCGCATCACGAAGCCGACCGCGAACACCGCCGCCGCGCTCAGCAGCTGCGCCGTCTGGTCCTCGCTCGGGAAGAAGTGCGGCGCGAAATAGAGGGTGAAGGCCGAATAGACGTACCAGTCGAACCACTCGACCATGTTGCCGGTCGATCCGCCGATGATCGACTTGAGGCGCGATCCGACACCGGAGCCGGCGGAGGCCGGCGCAGGCGAGCTTGCGGAGGACATAGGCTGTGGCTTCCGTGGTCTGATGGCAGGCATCGTCCGCGAGGACGCCACCAGAACGCCGGCACCGAAGCGGACGTTCCGCTCAGGCCATCAGCTTGCGGATGAACCCGATCACGCCCGTCTGGCGGGAACGCTTCAGGCGCTCGGCCGCCAGGATCGTCTGCACCTTGCGGAAGCAGGCCTCGACGTCGTCGTTGACCAGGACATAGTCATAGCCGTCCCAGTGGCTCACCTCGGCCGCGGCGCGTGCCATGCGGGCGTCGATGATCTCGATCGCGTCGGTGTTGCGGTTGAGCAGGCGCTGGCGCAGCTCGGCCATCGACGGGGGCAGGATGAACACGCGCACCACGTCGCCGCCGGCAATCTGGAACAGCTGCTGTGCGCCCTGCCAGTCGATGTCGAACAGCACGTCCTTGCCGGCCGCAAGCATCGCCTCGACCGGCGCGCGTGGCGTGCCATAGCGCTGGCCGAACACATGCGCCCATTCCAGGAACTCATGCTCGGTCGCCATGCGCCGGAATTCTTCCAGGTCGACGAAGTGATAGTCCTTGCCCTCGACCTCGCCCGGCCGCGGCGCGCGGGTTGTGGCCGACACCGACATCGACAATCCCGGCTCGTCGGCGAGCAGCTTGCGCGCGATGGTGGACTTTCCCGCCCCGGAGGGCGAGGAGAGGACAAACAACACGCCACGGCGCTTGAAGCCGTGCGGATCGGACTCTGGCGGCAGTTCCATGCGCGCTAGTGGCGCGAGGAGGAGCGATACGTCAAGGCATGGCGACCACCTTCCCTACCCGTACTCCGTCCCATTCTGCCCGCTGGTGGTGGGCGACGCTGGCCATCGTTTCGCTCGCAGCGCTGGTGCTGCTGGCGATGGGTCGCACCCCGATCTGCACCTGCGGTACGGTGAAGCTCTGGCACGGCACCGTCCAATCGGCGGAAAACAGCCAGCACCTTGCCGACTGGTACAGCCTCAGCCACGTCGTGCACGGGCTGATCTTCTATGGTCTCGGCTGGCTGGTCCTGCGCCGCCAGCCGTGGCAGCTGCGCCTGGCGTTCGCGACCCTTGTCGAGGCGGCGTGGGAAATATTGGAGAACTCACCGATCATCATCGATCGCTATCGCGCGGTGACGATCGCGCTCGGCTATGAAGGCGACAGCGTCGTCAATTCGGTCGCCGACATCGGCTGGATGGTGGTGGGATTCGCCGTTGCGCGTCGGCTGCCGCCCTGGGCGACCATTGCTCTGGGGATCGCGCTGGAGCTCGTCGCCCTCGCCGCGATCCGCGACAACCTGACGCTCAACGTCTGGATGCTGCTCACGCCCAACGACGCGGTCCGCAGCTGGCAGGCGGGGGCCTGAACCCCCGCCGCGGCCTCTTAGTAGCCCCGACGCGCCTTGCGCCGGTCGTACGCCTTTTTCGCGGCGTAGCCGCCGCCGAGCACCAGCCCGAGCGGCCCCATCCGCCGCAGCGCGCCGCCGACCATATAGCCGAACGCCGCGCCCTTGACGCCGCCGCTGCCGTCGCGCCGGTCGAGTCCGCGGCCCACCAGCGCCCCTACGATCCGGCCGATCATGCCGTCTTCTCCCGCTGGAACAGTTGTTCGCGAAGCTGCTCGGCGCCACGCAGCACCGCCCAGCCGACCGCGTAGGTGACCACCACCGGCACCACCAGCTTCAGCACATTCGCCGTCACCGCACCGATGATCGCGCCGTCCGCGGCACCATCGTCGCCGCTCATGCTGTCGATCGCGCCGCCGATCAGCGCGCCTACCGTTGTCGTACCCATGCAAACCTCGCTTTCGTGTCGGGAGGTAAGCGCGGGAACGGCGCGAGGGTTCCGGAGGCGGCCTACTGCTCGCCCCCCTCCCCGTTCGTCTCGAGCAGGGATCGAGCTTGTCGAGAGCCCGTATCGAGAGAGCCGCGCGCGCTGCCCTCTCGATATGCCGTCTCGACAAGCTCGACGGCTACTCGAGGCAAATGGGGTTGAGAAAAAGCAGGTCCTGCCCGGCCCTTACCGCCCGACCATCGTCTCCGGCTTCACATACTGGTCGAACGTCGCCTCATCGACCAATCCCAGCGCCAGCCCGCTTTCCTTGAGCGTCAGCCCCTTCTCGTGCGCGTTCTTGGCGATCTTGGCCGCGTTGTCGTACCCGATCACCGGTGCCAGCGCGGTCACCAGCATCAGCGAGCGGCCGACTAGGTCGGCGATCTGCTGCTCGTTCGCCACCGTCCCGTCGACGCAGCGCTCGGCGAAGCTCGTCATGCCGGTGGCGAGCAGGTGGATCGAACGCAGCACGTTCGCGCCGATCAGCGGCATGAACACGTTCAGCTCGAAATGCCCCTGCATGCCGCCGACGGTCACCGCCTGGTGATTGCCGATCACCTGCGCCGCCACCATCGTCAGCGACTCGGCCTGGGTCGGGTTCACCTTGCCCGGCATGATCGAGCTGCCCGGCTCGTTGGCCGGCAGCGACAGTTCGCCCAGGCCCGAGCGCGGGCCAGAGCCCAGGAAGCGGATATCGTTGGCGATCTTGTTGAGCGCCACCGCCAGCGTGTTGAGCGCTCCGGAGAAGAACACCAGCCCGTCCTTGGCAGCCAGTTGCTCGAACTTGTTGGGCGCGCTTTCGAACTCCCAGCCGGCGATATCGCTGATCGCCGCGGTCATGTCCTCGGCCCAGCCCTCCGGCGCGTTCAATCCGGTGCCCACGGCAGTACCGCCGATCGCGAGCTTGCGGATGTTGCCGTTCAGCGCGCCCTCGATCCGCGCCTTGCAGCTCACCAGCTGCGCCGCATAGCCCGAAAACTCCTGGCCCAGGGTCAGCGGGGTCGCGTCCTGGGTGTGGGTGCGGCCAATCTTGACGATATGATCCCACGCCTCAGCCTTGGCGGTAAGCGACGCGGTCAGCTGGTCGAGCGCGGGCAGCAGCGCGTCGCGCGTCGCAATCGCGGTGGCAACGTGCAGCGCGGTCGGGAAGCTGTCGTTGGACGACTGGCTCATGTTGACGTGATCGTTCGGGTGGACCGGCGACTTGCCGCCGCGGGCGCCGCTCAGCACCTCATTGGCGCGACCGGCGATCACCTCGTTGACGTTCATGTTGGTCTGGGTGCCGCTGCCGGTCTGCCAGATCACCAGCGGGAACTGGTCGTCGAGCTTGCCCGCGACGATCTCCTGCGCCGCCGCCTCGATCGCGTCGACGATCTTCGCGTCCAGGCCGTGCTTGCGGTTCACCCGCGCCGCCGCCTGCTTCACGATCGCCTGGGCATGGACGATGCCGATCGGCATGCGCTCGGTCGATCCGAACGGGAAGTTCTCGATCGATCGCTGGGTCTGGGCGCCCCAATAGGCGGTTGCGGGGACCTCGATCGCGCCGATCGAGTCGGTTTCGGTGCGCGTGCTGTCGGTGCTCATGGCCCGACAACGCTGGGAGCGGCCGGCTTGTTGCACCGGCCGCGCACCGACGGCTTACTTCTTGCGCTTGAAGTCCACGGCGACGACGTTCGACCCGTCCTCGACCGGCTTCGCCTGCGGGCCGTCGTTCTCGGCCGGGTCGTGCGGCTCGGGTCCGCCGTCCGGGCCTTCCGCCGCCTGGAAGCGCAGCTCGAAATTGACCGCCGGGTCGTGGAAGCCGGTGATCGCCGAGAAGGGGATGATCAGCGTCGACGGGATCTGGTTGAAGCTCAGCCCCACCGAGAAGCGCGACGCATCCACCGTCAGGTCCCAGAAGCGGTGCTGGATGACGATCGTCATCTCGTCCGGGAAGCGCTCGACCAACCGCTTGGGGATGTCGACCCCGGCTGCCTGCGTCTTGAAGGTGATGTAGAAATGATGGTCGCCCGGCAGGCCGCCGTTGGAGGCGACTTGCCCCAGCACGCGGCCGACGACGGCGCGCAGGGCATCCTGCACGATCTCGTCATAGGGGATCAGGCTGTCGGGCACTTGAGCGTTCATGCGCCTTGGGTAGCGGGGTTTCGGGTGCGGTCAAGATTCGTTGCGTTGCTTGCGCGACGGGCGGCGCTATGGGGACGATCATGCGCACTGGCACCATCACCCGCTCGACCAGCGAAACCTCGATCGAGGTGACCGTCAACCTGGACGGCACCGGCGTCTATGACGTCCGGACCGGGGTCGGCTTCTTCGACCACATGCTCGAGCAGCTCTCGCGGCATTCGCTGATCGACCTGACCGTCCGCACGAAGGGCGATCTGCACATCGATGCGCACCATACCGTCGAGGACACCGGCATCGCCATCGGCCAGGCGTTCGCCCAGGCACTCGGCGACAAGCGCGGCATCCGCCGCTACGGCGAGGCGCTGTCGCCGATGGACGAGACGCTGACCCGAGTCGCGCTCGACATCTCCGGCCGCCCCTGGCTGGTGTGGAAGTCGCGCTTCACCCAGGCGCAGCTTGGCACCATGGACACCGAGATGTTCGAGCATTTCTGCCACAGCTTCGCGCAGGCGGCCGGCATCACGCTCCACGTCGAGACGCTCTACGGCACCAACAACCACCACATCGCCGAAAGCATCTTCAAGGGGCTGGCGCGTGCGCTTCGCACCGCGACCGAGATCGACCCGCGCAAGGCCGACGCCGTGCCGTCGACCAAGGGTGTCCTGTGAGCGTCGCCCGCCCGAACCAGCCGCTGAGCCTCGCGCTACTCACCTATCAGAAGCCGATCGCCGAGATCGACGCGCTGCGTCCGCGCCACCTGGAATGGATCAGCGCGCGCATCGAAGCGGGCGAGGTCCTGCTCGCCGGCCGCCGCGCATCGGCCACCGGCGGCGTGATGCTGTACCGCGGCGAGGCAGAGGCCATCGAGGCAATCGCCCGCACCGATCCCTACATCATCGAGGGCGCGGCCACGCTTGAGGTGGTGGGCTTCACCGCCGCCATCGCCAGCGCCGAGATCGGCGCGCTGCTCGCATGACGCTGGCGCTGATCGACTATGGCGCAGGCAACCTCCACTCGGTCGCCAATGCGCTGAAGGCGGCCGGCGTCGCCGACATGGCGATCACCGCCGATGCCGAAGTCGTGCGCCGCGCCGACCGCATCGTCCTACCAGGGGTCGGCGCCTTCCGCGCCTGCATCGACGGTCTCGCCGCCGTGCCGGGCATGATCGAGGCGATGGAGGAGCGTGCGCTGCGCGGCGGCGTGCCGTTCCTGGGCGTGTGCGTCGGCATGCAGCTGATGGCGAGCGAGGGCGAGGAGTTCGGCACCCACGCCGGCCTCGGCTGGCTCCCCGGCACCGTCCGCAAGCTGGAGGCTTCGCCGCAAGCGCGCGTGCCGCACATGGGCTGGAACGACGTGGTGCCGCTGGACGAGCACCCGATCGTGCTGCCGGGCGAGGCCTATTTCCTGCACAGCTATGCCTTCGAGGGCGACGACGTCGTCGCCACCACCACCCACGGGCAGCCGGTGACCGCGGCGATCGGCCGCGACAATCTGCTCGGCGTCCAGTTCCACCCCGAAAAGAGCCAGCGCTATGGCATCGCGCTGCTGGAGAGATTCCTCGCATGGCAACCGTGACCGACCGGCTGATCGTCTTCCCCGCGATCGATCTCAAGCGCGGCCAGGTCGTCCGGCTGGCCGAAGGCGACATGGACCGCGCCACCGTCTACGGCGACGATCCCGCCGCGCAGGCCCGCGCCTTTGCCGAAGCGGGCGCCGACCATCTCCACGTCGTCGACCTCGACGGCGCCTTTGCGGGCGACTCGGTCAACGGCGATGCCGTCGCGAGCGTCGTGCGCGCCTTTCCCGGCCGCGTGCAGCTGGGCGGCGGCATCCGCACCCGCGCGGCGATCGACGGCTGGCTGGAGCTGGGTGTCGCCCGGGTCGTGATCGGCACCGCCGCGCTGGAGAACCCGGACCTGGTCCGCGACGCCGCCCGCGCGCTGCCCGGCCGCATTGTCGTGGCAGTGGATGCGCGGGACGGATTGGTCGCCACGCGCGGATGGGCCGACGTGTCGACCGTCACCGTTGCCGACCTCGCCCGCCGCTTCGAGGACGCCGGCGTCGCCGCGCTGCTGTTCACCGACGTCGGCCGCGACGGGCTGCTCAAGGGCTGCAACGTCGCCGCCACTGCCGCCCTCGCGGCCGAGGCCGGCATCCCCGTGATCGCCAGCGGCGGCGTTGCCGGCATCGACGACATCCATGCATTGCGCGGCAAGCCCGGCATCGAGGGCGTCATCACCGGCCGCGCGCTCTACGACGGTCGCCTCGACCTCGCCGAGGCGCTGCGGGTCGCCGCATGAGCGTCCGCGTCCGCATCATCCCCTGCCTCGACGTCCACGCCGGGCGGGTGGTGAAGGGCGTCAACTTCGTCGACCTGCGCGACGCGGGCGACCCGGTCGAGCAGGCACGCGCCTATGACCTCGCCGGCGCCGACGAACTCTGCTTCCTCGACATCGGCGCCAGCCACGAAGGGCGCGACACGATCGTCGACGTGGTCCGCCGCACCGCCGAGGTGTGCTTCATGCCGCTGACGGTCGGCGGCGGCGTTCGCTCGGCCGCCGACGCCCGCGCGCTGCTGCTCGCCGGCGCGGACAAGGTCGCGGTCAATTCCGCCGCCGTCGCCCGGCCGGAAGTGGTGGCCGAGATCGCCGACCGGTTCGGCAGCCAGTGCGTCACCGCCTCGATCGACGCGCGCCAGGTCGAGCCCGGCCGCTGGGAAGTGTTCACCCACGGCGGCCGCCGCGCCACCGGCATCGACGCGCTGGAGCACGCCGCCCGCTTGGCCGGCTTAGGCGCGGGCGAGCTGCTCGTGACCTCGATGGACCGCGACGGCACCCGCGACGGCTACGACCTCGCGCTCACTCGCGCGATCGCGGACGCGAGCGACGTGCCGGTGGTGGCGTCCGGCGGCGTCGGTAAGCTGGACGACCTGGTGGCCGGCGTGGTCGAGGGTCACGCCAGCGCCGTGCTTGCCGCCTCGATCTTCCACTTCGGCGAAGCCAGCATCGCCGACGCGCGGGCGGCCCTGGCCGCCGCCGGCGTTGCCGTGCGCGGTGTGCACTGAGGCGCAGGCGAGACTAGCGCCGCGAGCGGCGGGTCGCATCACCGCGCTCGCCGCCCGGAAGGAGCACGCAAGAGTTTCCTCAAGCGACACCCGTACCCCGGCGAAGGCCGGGGCCCAGTTGCGAGGACTTCCGAGTGTCGCGTCCCTTCCGACCGACACCCAACTGGACCCCGGCCTTCGCCGGGGTACGGGAAAGAAGTCGGAGGCCCTTCAGCTCCGCCCCACCCTCCTCTAGAACGCGACCATGCGCTTCGCCCCGCTCCTCCTCATGCCCCTGCCTGCCCTCGCCGCCCACACCGGCGCCGCGGCAGAGCGCACCGGCTTCGCTCCGTCCGACGTGGCGCTGTTCCTGGTCGCCGCCGCCGGCCTCTGGATTGCCCGCCGCGCTCTGCGCGCGCGTCGCAGGCCGCCGCGGGATTGACTTGGGCGCGGCGCACGGGAAAGCGGGCGCGATGGCAGACACCGACCCGCTCGACCAGCTCCAGGCCGTGATCCGCACCCGTCTGGGCGGCGATCCCGCGACCTCCTATGTCGCCAAGCTCCACAGCCGCGGCCGCGCCAAGATCGCCCAGAAGGTCGGCGAGGAAGCGGTGGAGACGGTGATCGCGGCGATCGCCGACGATCGCGAGGGACTGGTGTCCGAGTCCGCCGACCTCCTCTTCCACCTGCTGGTGCTGCTCGCCGACGCCGGCCTGTCGCTCGACGACGTGCGCGCCGAACTCCACCGGCGCGAAGGCCTGTCGGGGATCGCCGAAAAGGCCGCCCGCCCCCGCTGACGCGCAAAGGACCGCTCCCATGCCGATCGACGCCACGCTTCCCTACGACGACAGCAACATCTTCGCGCGGATCCTGCGCGGCGAGATCCCGGCCAAGCGCGTCTATGAGGACGATTTCGCCCTCGCCTTCCACGACATTTCCCCGCAGGCGCCTACTCATGTGCTGGTGATCCCCAAGGGCGCCTACGTCTCCTGGGACGATTTCAGCGCCCGCGCACCCGATGCCGAGATCGCGGGCTTCGTCCGCGCGGTCGGCCATGTCGCGCGCGAGCACGGGCTGGTCGCACCCGGCTACCGCCTGCTCGCCAATGTCGGCGGCCATGGCGGACAGGAAGTGCCGCACCTGCACGTCCATCTGTTCGGCGGCCAGCCGCTGGGGCCGATGCTGGCGCGCTGAGCGAGGCACCGCGCCGCCGCAGGGATTCGCTTTGCGCGCGCTTGATTTAGCTTTACGCTCCACACTTTCGCGGCTGCGAAACGAACCGGTTCAGGGGAAAACCGCATGATCTTCGGGCGCGTCAAACCACTCGACGCCATTCTAGCGACTGCCGAGAAAAAGTCGCTCCATCGCTCGCTCGGCGCGCTGCAGCTCACCCTGCTCGGCGTCGGCGCCATCATCGGCACGGGTATCTTCGTGCTCACCGCAGAGGCCGCGCAAAAGGCCGGCCCGGGCATGATGATCTCCTTCGTCATCGCAGGCGCCGTCTGTGCCGTTGCCGCACTCTGCTATTCCGAACTCGCCTCGATGGTGCCGGTCTCCGGCTCCGCCTACACCTACACCTATGCCGTGATGGGCGAATTGCTCGCCTGGATGGTCGGCTGGGCGCTGATCCTCGAATATGCGGTGGCGGCCTCGGCCGTGTCGGTCGGCTGGTCCGGCTATTTCGTCGGCCAGCTGGGGGGCTGGTTCGGCATCACCCTACCGCAAGAGATCATCGCCGGCCCCTACGCCGGCGGCATCATCAACCTGCCCGCGGTCGTGATCGCGCTGCTGATCACCGGCCTCCTGGTCGTCGGCACCAGCGAGAGCGCAAAGGTCAATGCGGTGCTGGTCGCGATCAAGGTGACGGCGCTCACCGCCTTCATCATCCTCTCGCTGCCCGTCATGCAGATGGAGAATTTCGAACCCTTCATGCCGCAGGGCTGGGGCGATGGCTCGGGCGCAGGCGTGATCGGCGCCGCCGCCTCGATCTTCTTCGCCTATGTGGGCTTCGACGCGGTTTCCACCGCGGCCGAGGAGACCAAGAACCCGCAGCGCAACGTGCCGATCGGCCTGATCGGCAGCCTTGCGATCTGCACCGTCTTCTACATGCTGGTGGCCGCCGGCGCGATCGGCTCGCCGATCGGCTCGCAGCCCGTGACCGCCGCCGACGGCAGCTGGCTCGCCCCGGGCTCGACCGAGCTCGCCCAGCGTTGCGCCGCGATCAGCGCGGCTGCTGCCGAGCCGCTGTCCTGCTCCAAGGAAGCGCTCGCCCACGTCCTGCGCCAGATCGGCTACCTCAACGTCGGTAACCTGATCGGCCTCGCCGCCTTTCTGGCGCTGCCGTCGGTGATCCTGGTCATGATCTATGGCCAGACGCGCATGTTCTTCGTGATGGCGCGCGACGGCCTGCTGCCGGAGAAGCTGTCGACCATCCATCCGAAGTGGAAGACGCCGCACGTCATCACCATCATCACCGGCCTGGGCGTCACCTTCGCAGCCGCCTTCCTGCCGGTCGGCAAGCTCGCCGACATCGCCAATGCCGGCACGCTGTTCGCCTTCTTCATGGTGGCGATCGCGGTGATGCGCCTGCGCAAGACCGAGCCGACCCGCCGTCGCCCGTTCCGCGCACCGCTGCTCTTCGTGGTGGCGCCGCTCACCATGATCGGCTGCGTGGTGCTCTACTGGTTCCTGCCGCCGGATGCGAAGCTGGTGCTGCCGGGCTGGGGCGCGATCGGCCTGGTGCTCTACTTCGCCTATGGCTTCCGCAAGAGCCACCTGGGCCGTGGACTCGTCGATGTGCCCGAGCACACCGCCTATGAGGAGGTCGACCCTCCCGTCCCCGGCACCCGCTGAGGCCACCAACAAGAAGGGCCGGAGGATCGCTCCTCCGGCCCTTTTCTTTTGCGTGCGCGGTCGTGCCCGCTGCGGCCTCAGCCGAGCTTGTCGGCGATCAGCTTCTTGAGGTCGACGTTCGGGCGCGCGCCATAGTGGGAGATGATCTCCGCCGCGCAGATCGCGCCCATGCGGAGCGAGTCCGTGACGCTGCGGCCCTGTGCCTGGCCATGGAGGAAGCCCGCGGCGAACAGGTCGCCCGCACCGGTCGTGTCGACCACCGCCGCGACCGGCTCGGCCGGGACCGCGACCCGCTCGCCGTCTACGATCGCGATCGCGCCGCGCTCGCTGCGCGTCACCACCAGGGTCGGCACCTGCGGCGCGACCTTGGCGACGGCATTCTCGAAGTCGTCGCCCTGGGCAAGCGCCAGCAGTTCGTTCTCGTTCGCGAACAGGATGTCGATCATGCCCTCGGCCAGCAGCGTGCGGAAATCGTCGCCGTGGCGCGAGATGCAGAACACGTCCGACAGGGTGAAGGCGACCTTGCGGCCGGCCCCACGCGCAACCTCGATCGCGGCGCGCATCGCCTGGCGCGGTTCCTCCGGATCCCAGAGATAACCCTCCAGGTACAGGATCGCCGCGTCCGCGATCATCTGACGGTCGAGCGCCGCCTCCGGCAGGAACTGCGAGGCACCCAGGAAGGTGTTCATCGTGCGCTGGCCGTCCGGCGTCACGAAGATCAGGCAGCGTGCCGTGGTCGGGTCGCCCGCCCGCGCGGCGGTGTCGAAGCGGATGCCGACCGCCTGCACGTCATGCGCGAAGACCTTGCCGAGCTGGTCGTCGGCAACCTGGCCGATGAAGCCGCACTTGCCGCCCAGCGCCGCGATACCGGCGACGGTGTTGGCTGCGGAACCGCCCGAAACCTCGCGGCCCGGCCCCATCTTGGCATAGAGCGCGTCGGCCTCGGCCGGCGAGAACACCAGCTGCATCGAGCCCTTGTTCATGCCTTCTGCTTCCAGGAAGGAATCTTCGGCCTGGGCGAGAATGTCGACGATCGCGTTGCCGATCGCGACAACGTCGTAGGTGGGTTCGGTCAAGTGAGTCTCCAATGCGGGATCCGCAAACGCCCTCGCGGTAAAGAGCGGCGTGCGTGCGTGCAACCGCGTTGACGCCGGGGCACGCGCCCCTCATTCCGGCGCCATGATCCGCGCCCTTCTCCTCTCTGTCGCCCAGCTCGGCGACCGGCGCATCCTGGCGGTGCTGGCGAAGTCGCTCGCCGTGACGCTGCTGCTGTTCCTGATCGTGGCGGCGCTGTTCGCGTTCGGCGCCCGCGCGCTGGTGCGCGACGGCCTCGACTGGGGAGCCGGCGTCGGCGATCTCGCGGCCGCGGCGGCGGCGATCGCGACCATCGGCCTCGGCTGGCTGCTGTTCCGCGCCGTCGCCATCGCCGTGACCGGCATCTTTGCGGACGACGTGGTCGCGGCCGTCGAGGCGCGCCACTATCCCGCCGCCCTCGCCAGCGCCCGGCCGGTGCCGTTCGCGCGCGGTGCCGCGATGGGGATCGGCTCGGCCGGCCGGGTGATCGGCGTCAACCTCCTGCTCGCGCCGCTCTACCTCCTGCTGCTGGCGACCGGCGTGGGCACGGCCGTCGCCTTCTTCCTGGTCAACAGCTGGCTGCTCGGCCGCGACCTGGGGGACATGGTGGCGGCACGGCACCTCCCTGCGCCGTCGATGCCGCAATGGCGGCGCACCACGGCTGGCGGACGCCTGCTGCTGGGGTTCGCCGGCACCGGGCTGCTCCTGATTCCGTTCGTCAACTTCGTCGCGCCGGTGCTCGGCGCGGCCATGGCGACCCACTGGTTCCACGAAAGGCGAGGCAAATGAAGCGTTGGGCAGGATTGGCAATGCTGGGCATGGGGCTTGGGGGCTGCGCAACGGGGCCCAGCGTCGGCCCCGGCAACCTCCCCCCGCCCCCGCCGAGCGCCAGCTACAGCGCCGTGGGACTGGAGCGGATCCTGGGCCAGCCTGCCAACGCGCTCACCAAGCTGTTCGGAAAGCCCGATGCCGAGCTGACGGAGGGCGCCGGCCGCAAGATGCAGTTCGGCTCCGACATCTGCGTGCTCGACGCCTATCTCTACGCCCCAAAGGGCGGCGGCACGCCCGTCGTCACCTATGTCGACGCCCGCCAGCGCAACGGCGCACCGATCGACCGCGCCAGCTGCGTCGCAGCCCTCGTCCGCCGCGAAGGCGGGCGGTAGGGCCCCTGCCACGACGCCCACCTCGTATCCCCGCGCAGGCGGGACCTCTGCGAAACTTTAACAGTGCTCCTGCGAAGGCAGGAGCCCAGGGTTCCAAGCACCGCAAGCCGCTGGTCTGCTTGGCCCTGGATTCCTGCCTGCGCAGGAATACGGGCCTGCCAAGTACGAACCGTCCCTCAGGCGCCCCACTCCGCCCGAACCTCCGCGTCCGCTTCCCCCGACAGCCGCGCACCACGCTCGCCGGCAAAGCGCTCCGCATCCAGCCGCCCCAGCGCCCAGACCGCAGCCCCCCGCACCACCGGCGCCGGATCGTCCAGCAGCCGCGTGACCGGCGCCGCCAATCCCGGGTCGCCGCTGTTCCCCGCCGCCACCAGCACGTTGCGCACCATCCGGTCGCGCCCGATCCGCTTGATCGGCGATCCCGCGAACACCTGCCGGAAGCTCGGATCGTCGAGCGCCAACAGTTCCGCGAGCCGCGGCGCCGCCAGCTCCGCGCGCGGCACGAACGCCTTGTTGGCCGCCGCCGTCGCCGCGAACTTGTTCCACGGGCACACCGCCAGGCAATCGTCGCAGCCATAGATGCGGTTGCCGATGCCGGGCCGCAGTGCCGCCGGGATCGGCCCCGCATGCTCGATCGTCAGGTAACTCACGCACCGCCGTGCATCGAGCTGGTACGGTGCGGGAAAGGCGTCGGTCGGGCACGCCCGCTGGCAGGCGTCACACGATCCGCAGCTTCCCCCCGGACGTGCGTCGGGTGCCAGCTCCAGCGTGGTATAGATCGCCCCCAGGAACAGCCAGCTGCCATGCTCCCGGCTCAGGAGGTTGGTGTGCTTGCCCTGCCAGCCGAGCCCCGCCGCCTCGGCGAGCGGCTTCTCCATCACAGGCGCGGTATCGACGAACACCTTGAGGTCGCATCCCGCTTCGTTCGCGAGCCAGCGGCCGAGCGCCTTCAGCGCCTTTTTCACCACGTCGTGATAGTCGGCGCCCTGCGCATAGACCGAGATCCGCCCGCGATCTCCCACCTCCGCCAGCGCCAGCGGGTCCCGCGCCGGCGCATAGCTCATGCCGAGCGCGATCACCGATCGCACCTCCGGCCACAGCCCCTGGGGCGATCCGCGGTGGTGGGCGCGCTCCTCCATCCAGATCATGCTGCCGTGCCGGCCCGCCTCCAGCCACTCCCGCAGCCGGGCGGCCGTCTGCGGCGTGGCATCCGCGCGCGCAAAGCCGCAGGCCGCGAAACCGAGCTCCGCCGCCTTCTCTTGGATGCGCGATTCCAGGGACTTGTGCTGGTCCACGCCGCCCCGCTACCACGATGACGCGGCGCGCAGCACCCCTTGCGTGCGCCACGCGTTACGTCAGTGTGCAACAAGGGCAGCGCGTGGGGGGGGAACGACCTCGCCCGGCCGTACGGAGGTTGGATGGAGTCGAACGCTGCTGCCACGGGCCTGGCGCTGACTGCGAGTGGATTGGTCAAGCGCTTCGGCGGACGCCGCGTCGTCGACGGCATCGATCTTCAGGTCCCGACCGGCGCCGTCTATGGCGTGCTCGGCCCCAACGGTGCTGGCAAGACGACGACGCTGCGCATGCTGCTCGGCATCATCGAGCCCGACGCGGGCCACCGCAGCCTGCTTGGGCACGACGCGCCGCGCGATGCCTCCGACCGGGTCGGCTATCTGCCCGAGGAGCGGGGGCTGTATCCGGGCATGAAGGCGCGCGAGGCGATCGCCTTCATGGGGGCGCTGCGCGGCCTCGACTGGGCGACGGGGCGCAAGCGTGCGGGCGTGATGATGGAGCGCGCAGGCCTGGGCGATTCGATCGACACCAAGATCCGCAAGCTCTCCAAGGGCATGGCCCAGTTCGTGCAGCTGCTCGGCTCCGTCGTGCACGAGCCCGAGTTCCTGGTCCTCGACGAACCCTTTTCCGGCCTCGACCCGGTCAACCAGGAGCGGCTCGAGGGGCTCGTCATGGCCGAGCGCGACCGCGGCGCCACCATCCTCTTTTCCACCCACGTCATGGCGCATGCCGAGCGGCTGTGCGACCGCCTGGCGATCATCGCCGGCGGCAAGCGCCGGTTCGAAGGCACCGTGGCGGAGGCCCGCGGCACCCTGCCGATGCGCGCCCATTATGTGCCCCATCGGCCCGGCGACGGCATCGCCGCGCTGCTGCCGTCCGATGCCCAGCGCGATCGCCAGGGCGACGGCTGGACCTTCTCGGTCCCCGACGAGGGCGTGGAGCAGACGCTCAGCCGCCTCATCGCCGGCGGCTTCGGCATCGCCGGCCTCTCGATCGAACGCCCCGGGCTCCACGACGCGTTCGTGCGCATCGTCGGCAAGGCTGCGGCCGAAGGAACTCCCGCATGAGCAATCTTGGCCGCATGCTGCGCCAGACGCTGACGGTCGCCCGCCGCGACTTCATCGCGACCGTGCTGACCCCCACCTTCCTGATCTTCCTGCTCGCCCCCATGCTGTTCGCCAGCTTCGGCGCGCTCGGCAGCCTCGGCGCACGCGCGGTCGGCGAGAGCGGCGAGGATCGCGAGCGGCTCTATGCCATCGCCGCCCCGGCCGACGGCGCCCGCTTCCTGGCCGCCGATCGCCTCGCCCGCGGTTTCCTCTCGCAGGAGACGCTGCCGCCCGTGCTGGAGGTGGTGACCCCGGATGCCGACCCTGCGGCGCAGGCGCGCAAGCTCCTCGCCCAGCAGGACCGCGACGTGCCGGCGGTGCTCTATGGCGCGCCGGAGCAACCGCATATCGTCCACGGCAATGCCGTCTCGCGCGGTTCCAAATATCTCGCCATGCTGTCCGAACAGGTCGCACGCGACGGCCGCGCAGGCCTCACCGGCCCGATCAGCCAGCCGCGTTTCGAGCAGGTGGCGCGCGAGACCAGCACCATCGGCGGCAAGAACACCGCGGCCGGCTTTGCGGTGATCGCGCTGTTCGCCGTCACGCTGATCCTCGCCAGCCAGGCGGTCGGCACCATGGCGGAGGAACGCTCCAACAAGGTGATCGAGGTGCTCGCCGCCGCCGTGCCGCTGGAGGCGGTGTTCCTCGGCAAGCTGATCGGCATGTTCGGGGTCGCGGTGTTATTCGTGCTGTTCTGGGGCACGCTGATCGGCAATGTCGGCGCCCTCCTGCCGAGCAGCGAGGCGGCGACGCTTGCGGGCCTTGCGCCGGCGGTCGGGCTGCCGACGTTCGCGCTGCTGTTCGCCGTCTATTTCGCCGCCGCCTTTCTGCTGCTCGGCGCGGTGTTCCTCGGTATCGGCGCGCAAGCGTCCACCCCGCGCGAAATCCAGATGCTGTCGCTGCCGCTGACGCTGTTCCAGATGGGCATGTTCGCGCTGTCGCTCACCGCCGCCGGCAAGCCGCACAGCTGGATCGCCACCTTTGCAGAAGTCTTCCCCTTCAGCTCCCCCTTCGCCATGGCCGCGCGCGCGGCGAACCGCCCGGAGCTCTGGCCCCATCTGCTCGCGATCGGCTGGCAGGTCCTCTGGGTGGCGCTGACGATCACCATCGGCGCACGGCTGTTCCGCCGCGGCGTGCTGCAATCCGCCGGTCCCAAGTTCCGCTGGGCCACGCTCCTCCGCCGTTAAGTGGATTGGGGCGGCTGGAAACCGGGTACGCGCCGCCCCATCTTCCCGGCTGATGACACAGCCCCTCCTCGATCGCCGCCGCCTGCTCGGTCTGGTCGGCCTCGGCGGCACCGCGCTCGCGGTCGGCGTTTCCGCTGAGGCAGCGCCGCCTGCGCCCTTCAAGCTCAGCGACGCTCAGTGGCGCGCCCGCCTCACCCCCGCGCAATACCATGTGCTGCGCGAGGAAGGCACCGAGCGCGCCTACACGAGCCCGCTCAACAAGGAGAAGCGCCCCGGCGTCTTCGCCTGCGCCGGCTGCGGCCAGCCGCTCTTCACCTCCGCCACCAAGTTCGAGAGCGGCACCGGCTGGCCCAGCTTCTGGGCGCCGATACGGGGCGCGGTGATGACGCGGTCGGACCGGTCGCTTTGGATGGCACGCACCGAGGTGCGCTGCGCCCGCTGCGCCGGTCACCTCGGCCATGTGTTCGACGACGGCCCCAAGCCGACGGGCAAGCGCTACTGCATGAACGGCGTCGCCATGGTGTTCCGCCCGAAGGCGTGACGCCGCCGCGCTAGGCTGGAATCAGAAGCGGCCCGTTTCCAGCGAAGGAAACGGGCCGCTTCTGTTTGGGGGTAGGCAGGCGATCAATCGACCAGTGCAGTGATGCCCTTGCCGATGTTGTTGCCGCCGCTGGCGATCTCGACGGTGCCGAGCGTTTCGGTCTGCGGCGCCCGGCCCGAATAGATGAAGCCGTTGGTCACGTAGGACGAGGTGCCGAGACCGCCGACCGGGCCGAACCACACCCGCACTTCGCTCCAGTCGCCGGCGGGCGAAACATCCACGGCGCGCACGTCGCGCTCGATGCCGCCGCGGCGCGACCAGTTGGCGTGGGTCAGCAGGACCTCGCGGTCGCTCACCACCTTGGAGACCATCGCGACATGCCCCATCCGCATGCGGCGGCTGGCTTCGAACGACAGGACCGCGCCCTCCTTGGGGGTGTTGCCGCGCTCGTACTTGCCGGCGGCCTGGTTCCACCAGGTGTTGGCATTGCCGTGGATGTCGATGCCGGAAATCTCGCGGGCATAGGGGGCGCACTGCCAGAAGCGTGCCTGTGCCGGAACCGTGGTCAGCAGGCAAAACGATACCGCCAGCGCGCAACGCGCTGCAAAAGCCCGGAAATTCATGGACCCCCCAAAGGTCGTTGAAGCTCGTGTCAGCGTGTGAAGCAGGATTTTTTCACGGGCGAAAGATCATGCGGCTCGTCGACGGAACCTTTTCCGACGAAGCGTGTTTAGGCGTCGGTGGTTGCCCGGCGGAAGGTCCGTCGCGGCCCCGACTGTCCTGCGGGATGGCTGATTTCGCGGCCTTTTTCTGCGTGCCCGCCGCACTGGCATCGTCGGCGCAGGTCCTTTCGGCGCGGCGAATCGCCGTCGTTCCCCCTGCGCCGATTCCGTCTAGAAGAGGCCGATGCGATCCTGGTTCTTCGCCGCGCTGCTGCTCGCCGGCTGCAACAACAGCCCCCTTCCCGAGGAGGACCTCCGCCCCGCAGACGAGGAGACGACCGCTCCGCTCTCACCTGGCACCACGCCCGTCCGGATCGGCGAACAGGGGCCGAGCTTCGCCGCCTGCGGCATCGGCGGCGACGTGATCGCGCCCTCCATCCCGGTCCGCGCAGCGCCGTTCGAGGAGGCATCGGTGACCGACGCACTGGAGAAGGGCCGGCCGCTGTTCGTCTGCACCCGCTCGATCGACCAGCGCTGGCTGGGCGTAGTCGTGCCGCCGGCCGCGACACCCCAGGAAGGGTGCGGCGTCACCCGTCCTGTCGGCGGCCGCCGCCCCTATGAAGGCGCCTGCCTCTCCGGCTGGGTTCCTGCCGCCGCAGTTCGCGCCCGCGCCCGCTGAGCCCCCTCCCCTCGGTTCGTCGCAACCTTTGTTGCGCTGCAACAGATTTCATGGTCCGTTCGTTGGCACGCGCCGGATCGGTTCAGCATGCTGTTAACCGCCGCCCGGCAGAATGACGGGTGATGGAGCACGTTCGGGAGCGAGATCGATGGGCGCAAGGATGAAGCCGGCCGAAGGCGCGATGACCCTGGCCGAAATGAAAGAGTTCGCAGGCTTCAGCGCCGCGACCCAGCGCTACATCCGCCGCTCGCTCGATATCGGCCTTGACCGTCAGGACGCGATGGAGCGCTGGTCGCGCGACGTGGTCGAGGCGGCCAGCATACGCGCCCAGGCCCGGCTCTACGATCGCCTGCCCGAAATCCGCGCGCTGGTGCCCGACGACAGCGGCCTGGAAGCCGTCGAACCCTTCATGGCCCCGCTCCTGGTCGTAACCGCGTTCGATCTCGGCCAGGGCCGTCTCACCTCCTTCTCCGCCTATCGCTTCCTCTATGAGCGCCTGCTGGGTGCAGAGGCGCGGCCGTGGCTCCCGTCCGCCTTCTGCGCGTCGGCCGCCCTTCCCCATCTCCACCCCGAGCTGCGCCGCAAGCTGCTCCAGTCGATCAGCGAAGCCGCCGCCACCGCCTCCGGCTGGTCGCTGCGCCAGCCAGCCTTCTTTCCGGCCTGGGTGGAAAAGGTCGATCAGCGCTCGCTGCCGAACTGAGCGACCGGCTCACAGCACGGGAGGGTCGGAGACCCTGAGGCCCAACCATCCCGCCAGCCGCTCCAGTTCGCCGCCCAACGCCTTCGGCGTGGCGGCCGGTGCGTTCGGCTCGATGCTCGCCTGCTGCACGATCAGCGTCCCGCTTCTGCGGTCCGCCTTCAGGTCGACGCGCGCGACCAGCGCACCGTCGAGCAGGAAAGGCAGAACATAATAGCCATGCTCGCGCTTGTGCGCCGGCGTGTAGATTTCGAGGCGGTATCGAAAGTCGAACAGGCGCTCGGTCCGGTCGCGGTTCCACACGAGCGGATCGAACGGAGACAGCAGCGCCGGACCGTTCGCCCGGCGGCCGGCCCTGGCGTCGCGATCGAGATAGGCCTGCTGGCGCCAGCCGCGCACCCGCACCGGTACGATCGTCCCCTCCTCGACGAGTTCGGCGATCGGCTGCGGGGCGTCCGCAGCGGGGATCCGGTAGTACTCGCGCAGATCCCCTGCGGTCGCGATACCGAGCGCCCGTGCCGATCGCGCCAGCAGTTCGCGTCGGGCCTCCGCTCCGGTCGGCGTGGGCTGGTCGAGGATCGCACGCGGCAGCACGCGCTCCGGCAGATCGTAGACGCGCTCGAAATTGCCGCGCCGATGGGTTGCCGCGACCAGGCCCGCCCAGAACAGCCATTCAAGGACGTGCTTGCCCTCGCTCCACACCCACATGCCCTTGGCCCGCGCCTTGCCGGCCAGGTCGGAGGCCGCGAGCGGCCCTTCGCTGCCGATGCGGGCGAGCAGCGCCTCGGCCTCGGCCCGCCGCGGGCCGGCGAACGGCTCCAGCTGGCGCCAGATGCCCCTGCCGGCACGCGCCCGCGCCATCCGCCAGCGCAGCAGCGGGTGGCAGTCGATCGGCAGCAGCGATGCCTCGTGTCCCCAATATTCGAAGAAGCGCTTGGGGCGCTCCGCCATGATCCCGTCGATCAGCGCCCGATCATAGGCGCCCAGCCGCGAGAACAGGGGCAGATAGTGCGCGCGGGCCAGGACGTTGACGCTGTCGATCTGAAGCAAGCCGAGCTTCGCGATCGTCCGGCGCACCTGTGCCGCGCCGACGTCGCCGTCCCGTTCGCGCGCGTTGAACCCCTGCGCGGTGAGCGCGATCCGCCGCGCTTCTGCGACCGAGAGCTCCACCGTCAGAACCGTCCTCCCGCCTTCGTCATGGGGCTAGGCTTCACCGGCACGCCCGCCACCCCATCGCCCCCCGCCGCGCCTGGTCCAGGTGGAGATGATCGCGATGCGCGGCGTTATAGTCGGGTGACAGCACGGTCGAGAACAGGCCGCAGGCGCCATCCCGCACCTCGCGCAGAAAGGCGGCGCGCTCCCCCTCGCCCTTCCAGTCACCGATCACCGTAATCCGCTTGCCGTTCGCGAGCACGAAGCCGGCGACGTCCAGCGCATTGGCCGCGGCATGCTCGCTCCAGTCCCCGCTCGATCGGCCGTACATGCGCCGGCAGTTGTAGCTTCCGAAATGCTCGATGCGCACGACCGAGCTGTCGAAATGGCGACGCGCGGCCGGCTGCACCACCTGCCACTCCCACATCGCAAGCGCGGCCGCGACCGGGCAGGACGTGCCGACGTCGCGAGGCGCAAAGCGGATCGCGCGCGCGCCTCCCGCGGTCAGTCGAACGCCATCGGCATAGCCGCACTGGCCCGACACCAGTGGCGCGAGCGGCAGATAGTGCACGCCCGCCTGCTCCAGCAGCTGTCGGCACTTGGGGAAATCGTCCGCAAGCCCGGCCAGCTTGCGCCCGGTGAACATCCCCACCGGCTCGCTCAGGTCGAGCGGCCGCCACGGCAGGTCCTGCGGACGGTTGCGGACGAGCGCGTAAAGCGCAAAGCCGACCGCGAGCAGCACCAGCCCCCAGAGGATCGCCCGCGTCGCCTGCCGCACGCGGTTCATCGGCGCTGCGCTTTGGCCAGCGGCTCGGCGGTGACCGGATAGCCGAGATCGTCGGGGATGCAGAGCTGGTCGACGCCGTCGCGCCGCTCGATCCAGGGCGTGATGGTGCGCACCGGATAGGCCGCCGCATGCGCCGCCGCCGCCGCGAAGCTCCCCAGCGTCGCCAGCCGCTCGAGCACCCGCCGCGTCGGGAAGATCAGGTGCGCACGGCCTGCCTCCGCATCCGTCAGGACCTGCGCAGCGCTCGCCCAGAAGGCGCGCGCCGTCTCGGTCCCGTCTTCCACGGGTGTCGGCGCATCCTCGGGCGCCGCTGCCAGGAAGAAGTGCGTGTCGAACAGCCGCGCGACCAGCCGCTCCGGCTGCCAGCGCGCAAAGGGCACCAGCCGCTCCGGCGCGATGCGATGGCGCCCCAGCACCGCCGACAGCGGCTCGCCCGCATGCAGCCGCGCACGCATCGCCTGGAGGTCGCCCGCGCTCGGCTGTGGCTCCAGCCCCACCGCCAGCCCGACCTCCTCGATCGTCTCGCGGATCGCCGCCGCCTTCGCCGCCAGCGCCGGCTCGCCAAGCTCGCTCGCCAGCGCCACGTCGCCGGGGTCGATACGGCCACCGGGGAAGACCAGCGCACCGCCCGCGAACGCCATCTGCGCGGCCCGCTCCACCATCAGCAGCTCGGGCGCGCCCGGTGCGTCGCGCATCACGATCAGCGTCGCGGCGGGGATCGGCTGTGGCAGGTCGGGAGGCATGATGGGCAGCGTCTTCCTGAGGGCGCCGGCGCGGCCGCTCCGCCTATCCACGGGAGCGGTGGGCGAGGCAAGCGCCTCCGGGATGGAAGCATTCCGCACGCCCTCACGGAGGGCCCGCGCAGGGACCGGACCATAACGGTGCGGCCATCTTGCCTGTTCCGGCCAGCCTGCGACCACCTGCCGCCATGGATGCGATGTTCGAGCGGGTGGAGGAATTGGCAGAGCGGGTGCGGCACACCGTCACCCCGCTCGCCGACCTGTCGGGTGGCTACGCGCTGCTGGACTTTCCGGATTATTCCAACGTGGGGGACAGCCTGATCTGGCTGGGCGAACTCGCCTTCTTCGATCGCGCGGCCGCGCAGCCGCCGGGTTATGTGAGCACCATCCACGGCTTCGATCTCGACGCGCTGCTCCGCCGCGTTCCGGAAGGGCCCGTGTTCCTGAGCGGCGGCGGCAACTTCGGGGACCTTTGGCCGCGCTTCCAGCAGTTCCGCCGGATGCTTCTGGCGGCCCTGCCCGGCCGGCCCATCGTCCAGCTGCCTCAGACGATCCACTTCGCCGACCCCGAACAGGTACGCCTCACGCGGGAGGCGATTGCCGCCCACGGCAACTTCACCCTCCTGGTACGCGATCGCGCCAGCCTTGCCTTTGCGGAAGCGGAACTCGGCTGCCCTGCCGAGCTCTGCCCGGACATGGCCTTTTGCCTGGGCAGCCTCTCGCGCCCGGCGCTTCCGGTCCACGACATCGTCTACCTGCTGCGTACCGACCAGGAGCGCAGCGCCGGGCGCGGCGTGCCGGAACTGCCGCGCGACACGCTGCTCGTCGACTGGATCCACGGCACGCGCGCACCCAGCCGCTGGGATCGTGCCGTCGCGCGGCTCGGCCGTACCGCACGGATGCTTGCCGGTGGGGAGCCCGACTATCGCCGCTTCCGCGCCCGCGCGCGCTCGGAGCTGGAGCGCGGCCGCACGCTGCTCGGCTCGGGCGACGCGGTCGTCACCGATCGGCTGCACGGGCATATCCTCAGCGTGCTGATGGGCATCCCTCACGCGGTCCTCGACAACAGCTATGGCAAGGTTCGCGGCTTCGCCGAGCTATGGACCGGCGACCTTCCCGGCGTTGCCGTCTGCGAGACGCTGGACGACGCCACCGCCCACGCGCTCGCGACCCTGCGGGAGATCGCCTGACGGCGGGCGGCTCCCCACCGCCCGCCCCACCCGCGCCTACGCCGGGCGGCGCCGCCGCCCTCTCGACGCGCCGGGTGCCGGCAGGCTGCCGTTTCCGCCACCGCCATGCGCCCGCACCGGCACAGGTCCCAGATAGCTCGGCGGCACCGGCACGGTGCTCAGCACCAGCTTCTGGAGCACGACGTTGTCGTCGATCCGCCAGACCCGCACGACATGCCGCCCCGGAGCGATCGTCCCCAGGTCCGCGGACAGCCGGACCGCATTGTCGCGCACCGCCTGCGCCCAGCGCTCCTTGCCCGGCGTATCCTCGGGACCGCCAGTCGCCTCCAGCTGCGCCTGCAGCACCTGCACCGCCCCGCCGTCGAGCGACACGCCGATGCGCACGCCACTCCCCCCGCTCGTGTCGAGCGTGGGCGCAAGATAGAGCGTCACCTGCGCCGGCCCGCCCTTCTCCACCGTCACGTCATATTCCAGGCTGATGCCATCGCCGGGCGTGGTCGCCGGCAGGCCCTGGGGAAGCGCGATCACGGCACCGGCCGTGCGGCCCAGATTCGGGATCACCGTCCAGCGCAACCCCTTGCCGTCCCGCGCGCGGCTGAACGCCGGCGCCTCGATCCCGATCACACCTTCCGGCGCGCCGCCCGGTGCCACGAACCGCGGCTGCGGGCGGCGCCGGTCGTTGGGTGTATCGGCAGCGACCCGCGTGATGCTCGGCATGGTCTGCTGCGTGGGGTCGTTCCAGATCACATAGCTCATGTGGATCTGGGCCATCATGCCGTCCCACTTGCCGCCGTTGATGCTGTGATAGCGCTGGGTGAGAGCACCGTCGCGGCGGAAGGTCGCCTCGACCTGATCGGCGAAGTAATTGGCGCGCGCGTCGTTCTTGGACGCCAGCAGCTTGTTCCACGCCGCGGCGTAATAGAGGCGATAGAGGTTCGCCATCGCCGCGATCGGGAATTCGACGATCTGGTAATAGGCGTCCAGCTGCTCCGCGCCCAGTCGCGATCGCGTGTCGAGCATGCGCGCTTCCAGCGCATCCCACTCCGCGACGATCGTGCCGAACTCGCCGCCGTCCAGCCCTTGCGGGGTGATGCCTCCCAGCGGGAAGCTGTCCGGATCGATCAGCTCGGGCTTCCGACGCGCGGCATATTTGCTGTAGCGGGTGAGCAGGTCGCCGATCGCCGGCCCATGCGTGGCCCCGAACGTCGCCGTCGCCCAGTCCTCGGGATAGGCAGCGAGCGCCGCGGGCGTCATCGCCTCCGGGTCCCACGCCATGTCCAGGAAGAAGCTCAGCGGATATTCCATCGGCTTGATGTCGCCGACGTTGACGATCCACATCGTCCGCACGTCGCGCCGATAGGCGAGGTCCATCTGCTGCCAGACCTTTTCGATCTGGCTGGTGTTGATCCACTTGTAGTTCCGCGGACCGCCCACATAGTCATAATGGTAATAGATGCCGTAGCCGCCGCGCCGCGGCGCTGCGCCCGCATCGGGGAGCCGGCGGATCTGCCCCCAATTGTCGTCGGAGAACAGCAGGGTGACGTCGTCCGGCACCTTCATGCCGTGGTCGTAATAGTCCTGCACTTCCTTGTAGAGCGCCCACACCTGCGGCGTCTCACTGGCGGGCTTGCCCGTCACCTCGGCGATGATCACACGCTGGTCCGTCACGACCCGCTCCAGCAGCGGGATGGCCGTCCCCTCGCCCATCGCCTCGTCGCCGTCGCCGCGCATGCCGACCGTCACGACCGATTCATAGCCGCGGCCGCCTCCCTTCGACATCATCCGCTCGATGCCGCCCCGCCAGAAGCGACGCAGGTTCTCGGTATTCTTGGTATAGTCCCAGGCGCCGCCGGTGACGCCTTCTTCCTTGTTGCGGTGCCATTCGTCATGGGCGCGCAGCATCGGCTCGTGGTGGGAATTGCCCATCACCACGCCCATCGCATCGGCCAGCACCATGTTCTGGGGATCATCCGCCGCAAACGCCCGCGGCGCCCACATGGCGGGCCACAGGTAATTGCCCTTCATGCGCAGCAGCAGCTCGAACACGTGCGCGTACATCTTCGAATTGACGCCGCCGAACTTCTTGGCCGCCCAGCCGCTGAGTGCCGGTGCCTCGTCGTTGATGAAGAAGCCGCGATAGCGCACCTTGGGCTGGTCGCGCCGCGAGCCTGCCGGGATCGAAACCTCGCGCCGCCGCTGCACCGGCACGTCGGCGAACCAGTGCCAGGGCGACACGCCGATCCGCTCGCACAGGTCATAGGTCCCGAACGCCGCCCCGCGCCGGTCGGAACCAACGACGACCAGCGCGCGCGGCACACCCGGCAGCGGATCGTCGACCACGATCTGGCGAAACGCCTCCCACTCGCCGCGCAGGTCCGCCGCGTTGATCTTGCCCGCGGCCGCGAGCGCGTCCAGCATCGGGCTCTGGCCGAGCACCCCGATCAGCACCGCCGGGCCGCGCAGGCCGGCCGTCTCGCCTTCGATCAGTCGCGCGCGGTTGCCGCTCACCCGTTCCAGGTCGGCGGCGAGGCTCCGGGCGGCGTGGCCGACGGCGGAGTCCGCCTGGGCATCGATCACCACGGCGGCCGGCACCCCGCCCGCGATCAGCGGAAACGCGCCCCTGCCCGCGGGGGCGCTCTGCGCCTCGGCCTGCTCCGCTCCGGGCAGCGAGCCCAATGCCAAGGCCCCGACGCAGGCGGCGCCCCCCATCAGGCTTCGCCGAGTCACCATCATCCCTGCACGCACCACAGCATCTTCTCCCTCAAGCCACGGCACGACCTTCTCACCGGCGTCGTATCCGCATTTGGTATCGCTATCATGCCCCTTGTTCGAAGAGAAGCCGCTCGCGCTCCCCCCTTGTTGCCCGCTGCGACTTGGGCCGGAGCGAAGCTTCGGCTAAGGCTCGACCATGGATTTCGACCAGCTCCTCATCCGCTTCTTCGGCTCGGCCGACATCCCCGCCCTCTCCCCGGGTCAGATCGCCGACGGCGCCGATCGGCTGCGGCTCGAGTTCGGGCTGGAAAAAGACAGCGGCCGCCGCTTCGCTTTGTGGTGCCTGATGTACATGCTGGGAATCGCGCCCGACCTCGACGCCTTCGAGGATGAGGCGGACCGCGAAGCCGCGCGCGACTTCATGGACGCGGTCGACCAGGAAGCCGAAGAGGACTAAGATTCCGCGTCTGGCGAAAGGCCGACTTCCGTCCGCCGCACAAAGGCCTGCTGACAGCCAGCCCCAGTCCCGTCGACGCCTGTTCTTGGCGTCGAAGCGTCGCCATCTCGTTTTCGGCAGATGGCGCGCGGCTTCGCCGTGGAAGTTCATGCCGCTGGTATTACAGCGCTGCGCTCCGTCTGCCGCAAAGTCGGACCACAGCTTCAGAACCAGCCCCCTTTGGTCTAGCCGCGGTTCTCGTTTCGCCGGAAATCTTGCTCGGTACCTGTAGGACCGCTTCGGCTTCTTGCGCCCGCAAGGGCCCATGGTTCTCGCCCTCCCGTCATCCACCTCCGCCCCGGCCCGAGGAGTCCTCCCGTTTTTCAAGCACCAGGCCTGTAAAAGAACTACCTAGTACAATAATACCAATCGTCACGACCGGTATTGTCTAGATGAAACCTTTGTGACAGCATCGTAACACTGGTGCTCGGGGGCACGATTCACAGCCGGCAGGACGCGGTGCGCGAAACGCGTGCCGGGGAACTGATCGCACGTGCAGCATGCACGTGCGGCCGACGACCAGGACTGAAACGGGGGAAGACAATGCTGTTCAAGGGATTGCTGGCCACAAGTTGCTGCGTGGCCGCGCTGGTTTCCATGCCTGCTTCCGCGCAGGTCCTTGCCGACACCACCGACGCCGCGACGCAGGACGCGCCGGTTTCGATCGGCGACCCGGTCGCCTCCGCCAAGCTGGCCGCGGACAGTGCCCGCGACGACACTGCCAGCAGTGACGAGAGCGGCAACGTGATCGTCACCGGCACGCGCATCCAGCGCCCGAACAACCGTTCGGCGGCACCGATCGTCACCACCACTGCGGCAGAAATTGCGGCCCAGGGTGCGACCACGATCGAGGAAGTGCTCAACCGCCTGCCGCAGGTGCAGGTGAACTCCGAGCAGAACTTCAGCGACTCCGAAGGGCGCCAGCGCATCAAGCTGCGCAGCCTCGGCTATGAGCGCACCCTGACCCTGATCGACGGCATGCGTGTCGGCCTCGCCAACACGATCGACGTCGGCATCATCCCGACCGCGCTGGTCGAGCGCATCGACGTGCTCACCGGCGGCGCCTCGTCGGTCTACGGCTCGGACGCGGTGTCGGGCGTCGTCAACTTCATCCTCAAGAAGAACTTCGAAGGCGTCCGGCTCGACGCGAACTACAGCTTCTTCAACCACCACAACCGCGCAAATGCCGTGACGGACGCGGCCGAGCGCGCCGGCTTCAACGGCGTGACCGGCATGACCAACGATGGCGGCCGCGCCGAGATCAACCTTTCGGCCGGCGCCAACCTGTTCGACAACCGCGTCAACATCACCGGCTTCGTCGATTATCGCCAGTCGGAACTGGTACGGCTGCGCGACCGCTCGTTCAGTCAGTGCGAAGTGGTGATGCCGACCAATGACGCGCAGCTCTCCTGCTCGCGCGCCAGCTTCACCCCCGCCGGCACCATCATCCCGCAGGCGGGTCCGAACGCCGGCCAGATCCTGGTCAACAACCCGAACGGCAACGGCACCTTCATCCCGATCAACAGCGGTCCGGCCGGCAGCTCGGCCAACCCCTATGACGACTGGGCCTTCCAGCGTCCGTTTGACCGCATCAATGCCGGCGGCTTCCTCACGGCGCAGATCACCGACCACGTCGAGCTCTACAGCACCGTGCTCTACTATCGGGACAAGTCGTACAACACGCAGCTCAACCGCACCTTCAACTTCGGTGCCTATGGCACCGATCCGTTCCGGGTGAACTGTGACAATCCCTTCCTGTCGGGCTCGCAGGCACAGGTGCTGTGCGGCGAGAACGCTGGCGTCGCGGGCCAGTACGCGCCGATCGACGTGCGCTATCGCTTCGACGGGCTGCCGCTGGTGGAGCAGGAGTTCACCAACGAAGGCTATCGCATCGTCGCCGGCTTGCGCGGTCGCGTGTTCGACGACGTCTGGTCCTATGACGTGGCCGGCATGATCTCGCGCGCGAAGCTCAAGACGATCGACGTGCCGTTCGCGCAATATGCGAACATCAACCGCTCGCTCGACGTCGTGAACGTGAACGGCACGCCGACCTGCCGCTCGGTGGTGGACGGCACGGACCCGAACTGCGTCCCCTTCAACGCGTTCGCGCCGTTCAACACCGACATGGCGACCAACGAGTATCTCTTCGGCGGCGCGACCGGCGGCATCCTGACGCGCGTCCCGCGCCTGCTGCAGTTCGTCGGCACCGTCACCGGCGACCTCGGCAAGTACGGCGTCACCTCGCCGTTTGCCGAACAGGGTATCGCGATCGCGATCGGCGCCGAATACCGCGAGGAGATGGAACGCACGACCGTCAACGAGATCTTCCAGCAGAACAACGGCTACGGCGAGAACCAGCGCGTCACCCAGAACATCCTGGAGGGCAACGTCGAAATCCAGGCGCCGCTGGTCGAGCACCAGTCCTGGACCGAGCTGCTCCAGCTCAACGCCGGCTATCGCCAGTCGAAGTACAACCGCCTCGACGGCAGCTTCGGCACGTGGAAGGTCGAAGGCATCTGGTCGCCGATCAGCGACATCACGCTGCGCGCGTCCTACAACAAGTCGCAGGCAGCACCGGGCGTCGGCGCGGCAGCGGGTGCGGCCAACGTCTTCTGGAACCAGGGCTTCTACGCCGATCCGTGCGCGCCGCGCGTCAATCCGGCGAACCCGAACGGCCCGCGCCTGGCTCCCTCCGCGACGATCGAGCAGTGCCGCAACACCGGCCTGGCCGACAATCTCTACGGCAGCGCGACGCTGATCTGCCCGGACGATCGCTGCACCGTGCGGGAGGGTGGCTTCAACCTCACCCCGGAGACCGCCTACACCACGACCTTCGGCGTGGTGCTGCGCCCGCGCTTCCTGCCGGGCCTCACGGTGTCGATCGATCGCTGGCTGATCGACCTCAAGGATCAGCTCGACTTCCTGCAGCCGCAGAACCTGCTCGCCGAGTGCCTCACCACCGGCAACGACTATTTCTGCCGCGGCGTCGTGCGCAATCCGGACGGCACGCTGTCGAGCTCGCCGGCCACCAGCCCGTCGACCGGCTGGGTCGCGCGCGGTGCGGCGAACGGCTACCGGTCGCAGTCGCATGGCTGGGATTTCCAGGGGCAGTATGACCTGAGCCTGGGGAATGCCGGGCGGCTGGACCTGAGCTTCAACGGCACGCTGATGACGCTCGTCGGCTCGCAGTCGTCGCCGACCGTCGAACCGCGCGATTGCACCGGCTATTGGGGCAACCTGTGCGGTGAGAGCATGCCGAAGTGGGCGCACCAGTTCCGCACCACCTGGACCTCGCCGGATCGCACCGCCAGCGTCTCGCTGAACTGGCGTCATCGCGGCGCCATGCCGCTCGACGTCTATGCGCCCGCCGATACCGGCATTCCGGAGCAGCCGGCGAGCGCGCGTCGCGACCAGTATCCGGGCATCGATGCCTACAACTGGTTCGACCTGGCGTTCAGCTTCGACATCAGCAAGCAGATGACGCTCCGCCTCGCGGCCAACAACATCTTCGACAAGGATCCGCCGATCGTCCCCGACAGCCGCTCGCGGATCGGCCTGCTGCGCGGCAACACGATCATGGGCTACGACCTGCTCGGTCGCCAGCTCGTCGCCGGTGTGTCCGTGCGGATGTAACCCAGACGACGGCCGCCCCCCGGAAGATGGCTTCCGGGGGGCGCTCGCCCAAGACTGCGCACCCCGCCGCACGGCGCCCCCTCTCGCCTCGATCGCACGGCAGCAGCGCTCCGCCCGGAACCCGCAGCGCCAGTCCGCCAGTCGCAAAAAGCGCTCGACCTGAGCCGGTCCGACGCATGACCGCTAGCGGCTCTCACTACGAGAAACCCAATGCCAGCTGCTGAAAGAGGAACAGCGTGGGATGAGTCCGTCTTCCGACGGCAAGTGTCCCAGGCAGACCCCATACACCGCTCACACCAAGACGCTTCCGCCTCAGTCGCCGCCGTTATCCTGCTGGAAGACCCTCTAGGAGGGTGGTGCCGCTTACAGGATGCGTGCCGGGTTTGAGATCGACTGATGCGCGGGGTTGTTCTGAATCCCATGGAACGTCGAGTGTCGCTTCAACGGCTGCGTCCGAGGACGATGCCGGTGAGCCTGCTGT